>JBDSAJ010000274.1:0-4247 GCA_039922235.1 Umezawaea sp. | reverse complement strand
CACCAGTGTGCTCACGTCAGTTCTGCAGTGTCGGGTAGTCCAGGTAGCCGGTGTGGTCGCCACCGAAGAACGTGGCGGGGTTCGGGTTCTCGTACGGGCCCTGCGCGGCGAGCCGAACCGGGAGGTCCGGGTTCGCGAGGTAGGACGAGCCGAACGCGACGAGGTCGGCGCCGACGTCCTCCAGTGCGTCCTGGGCCGCCTCGTGCGGCTGGCGGGCCTCGGCGTCGCGGTGCGGGTTGAGGACCAGCGTGTGCGGCCACGCGGCGCGCAGCTCCTTGGTCAGCTCACGGGTGCCCGCCACCTCCATGATGTGCAGGTAGGCCAGCGGCAGCTCGCGCAGTTCGGCGACCAGCGCGAGGTACAGCTCGCGGGAGTCGCCCTCGTCGATGCCCTGGAGCACGTTGGCGGGGGAGATGCGCAGCGCGGTCCGCTCCGGCCCGATGGCCTCGGCCACCGCGCGAACGACCTCGACCGCGAACTTGATGCGACCCTGCACCGAGCCGCCCCACTCGTCCGTCCGCTGGTTCACGCTGACGGACAGGAACTGCTGCGTGAGGTAGCCGTTGGCGCCGTGGATCTCGACGCCGTCGAACCCGGCCGCGACGGCGTTGCGGGCCGCGGTGGCGTGGTCCTGGATGATCTCCACGATCTCGTCGTGCGTGAGCGCGCGCGGCGTCACGTAGTCCTGCGGACCGGTGTAGGTGAACACCTGGCCCTCCGGGCGCACCGCGGACGGGGCGACCGGGTGGAAGCCGGCGATCTCGGGGTGGCCGATGCGGCCGGCGTGCATGATCTGCGCGAAGAACGCCGCACCGTTGGCCTGCGCGGCCTTGACGACCGGCTTCCAGCTCTCGACCTGCTCCTCGCTGTGCAGACCGGGCGTGTTCGTGTAGCCCTGGCCCGCGAGGCTCGGCTGGATGCCCTCGGTGATGATCAGCGCGGCCGTCGAGCGCTGGCCGTAGTACTCCGCCATGATGTCCGTCGCGTGCCCTTCACGGGTCGCGCGGCTCCGGGTCATCGGGGCCATCGCGATCCGGTTGGCGGTCTTGACGGTGCCGACGGTGGTCTCTTCGAACAGCCTGCTCATCTTCTCTGCTCCTTGTTGTGACCTCGGCCGTCAGAGCTGGCCGGGGAAGAATCCGTGGCGGGAGAGGGGCGCGACGAGTTCGCGCTCCTCGTAGGCGAAGTGCGACAGCAACGTGTCGGTGAGCAGGTCGACGGCCTCGGTGATCGGTCCGAAGTCGGTCGGGTCGCCCGCCAGGTGGATGAGCGCAGCGTCGACGCCCTCCAGCACGGTGTGGATCGCGTGGTGCTCCTCGGTCAGGCGGTCGAGGACCGCGGCCAGGTCGTTCTGGCTGCGTCGCAGGTGGGGGAAGATCTGCCCGGTCTCCATGCCGTGGTGCTGGGTGAGAGTCGCGCAGTGCGCCTGGCACGCGCCGTGCAGGGCCCAGTCGGTGGTGCGGATCGTGAGCCCGTTCAGCTCACCCCGCGCCTGCCCGATCCCGGTCTTGCCGTCCTTGACCCTCCGCAGGATCTGCCGCACCTGCGCCAGTTCCGCGCGGAAGTGGTCGTGCACGGCGATCAGGTGGTGTCCCGCACTCAGCCCGCGCCTGGTGAACCTGACGGCGTCGTCCGGTTCCGGCGCGGTGGGGCGATCGTGCTCGCTCAACACCGACCTCGCACTGCCGCGGGTGCTCGGGGCCGTGCTGGGAACCAACCCGGTGCGGCGGGTGACCCACCCACCATCGCCGACGTGGTTCGACATGGTCCGACCTCCCTCAAGTGCGTTGCCTCGAATATAGTCTGCTCAGCAGAACATCTGTCAAATCGAAAATATGCCCAGCAGTCGATCTGCGTGTAAGCTGTGGATATGGCGATGGCCCGTACTCACGAGCCGGCGGAGTTGGATGCCCTCCGCCGCGACTTCGGCTGGGCACTCGGCGTCGTGTTCCGCGCGTACCTCAAGGCCGCCCACGAGGCCACCGGCACACTGCCCGGAGGCCCGCGAGGCCACCAGGTGCTGGAAGCGGCGACCAGGCAGCCCCCGGTGAGCCAGAGCGTGATCGCTCAGGAGATCGGCATCGACCGCACCGTCATGACCTACCTGCTGGACGATCTGGAGCGCGAAGGCCTGCTCACCCGCAAGCCCGACCCGGCCGACCGGCGCAGTCGCCAGGTCGTCGCCACCGCCAAGGGCATCGAACGCCTTGAGCACCTGCGCGCGCTGATCGTGCGGGCCCAGGAGTTCGTGCTCCAGGAGTTGGACGAGGCCGACCGGACCACGCTGCGCTGCCTCATGCAGCGGTCCGCGCTCAAGCTCGACTCACTGGACCCGACCGCACCCTGCAACGTCGTCCGGGACATCGCCGAAGCCGACCAGGCCTGATCTCGCGGGTTCCACCGACGCCTTGGCGGGTCGGAACCGAAGCCCTGGTCCCACTCGGCGCTTCCCCGCCAGACGTGCGCGGACGTCCGAGTCGTCGCTCCGCGCCCTGGCCGGTCCACCAGCCGCTACTCGCCGGTCGGGGAACGCGGACAGATCGAGCGTGCCAAGATCGTTCGTATGCCTCCTACCCCCGAGAACGGCGCTCCGCCTGCGGATCCGCGCCGAGCCAACGACTACGACAGCTTGGCCGAGGCGTACACGGCCGACACCGATGGCGGCATCCAGAACGCCTACTACGAGCGACCCGCGATCCTGGCTCTCGCCGGGGACGTGACCGGCAGGCGGATCCTCGACGCCGGCTGCGGTTCCGGCCCCCTCTTCGCGGCGCTGCGCGACCGGGGAGCCATCGTGACCGGCTTCGACAGCAGCACCGGAATGCTGGAACTGGCCCGGCGCCGACTCGGTCCCGACGCGGACCTGCGGGTCGCCGACCTCGGCAGCCCGCTGCCGTTCCCCGACGACACGTTCGACGACGTCATCGCGTCCCTGGTGCTCCACTACCTGGAAGACTGGGGGCGGACGCTCACCGAGCTCCGGCGCGTGCTGACCGCGGGCGGGCGACTCATCGTTGCCGTCGACCACCCCTTCGCGATCCACGCGATCCACCGCCTGGACGGTCGCAGGACCAACTACTTCGAGACCTACAACTGGACCGAAGAGTGGACCATGGGCGGCCAGACCACCCTGATGAGCTTCTGGAACCGGCCGCTGCACGCGATGACCGACGCTTTCACCGCCGCAGGCTTCCGCACCTCCGTCATCAGCGAACCCCAACCCGAGCCTGCCGCCCGCGAGCTGTTCCCGGACGACTTCCGCGTGCTCACGACCAGCCCGAGCTTCCTGTTCTTCGTCCTGCACGCCGAATAGCCGAATAACTGCCACGACTCGCCGTCCACAGCGCCGACGTCGGCATCGGTGTGAATCCCCCGGCACGGACGTCACGTTCACCGCTCCGGGGACGACCAAGGAGGTGTGGACGGCGAGGGAGGTCGACATCATGAGTCGGACTGGTGCGGACGTGCACGAGCCCAGCGGTGACACCGCGCCGGCGGTCGCCGAGGTCGAGCGGATCGCCGCGCATGCCGACCCGGTCGTCCGCAACCTCCAGATCACCCACTGCTACCACCGGTTGTCGCGGGCGCTGGCCGCCCGCACCGGCGGGTCCGCGAACTGGTGCACCTTCGCGGTGTGGGCCTCCAAGCAGGTGGGGCAGAGCATCCGGCAGGAAGACCTGGCCCGCACGGTGGAGCACCTGCTGAAGTCCTCGCCGGAGGCGGCCGCCGAGGTCGACGAGGTGGTGCGCAGCCTGCGGCGGTCCGTTCCCCCAGAGGCGTTGGACCGCGCCCACCGGGTGGTGCGCCAGGCCGTGGTGACGATCGCGCGGCTCGACGACGTCACCGCCGCGACGGCGCGGGGCAACCTCAAGGTCTTCGAGGAGATCGGGCGCGAGTTCGCCCGCTTCCTCGCCGAGTTCGACGACCCGGCCGCCGAGCACGACGAACGGCGGATCGGGGAGTTCTGCGACGCGCTGCGACCCGGTGAACCGCCCGAGGGGCAGCGCTACCTCCGGCAGGCCTTCCCCCGGTACCACCGGGCGATGATCACCCGCGACCCGAAGCAGCGCGCCGAGCTGCTGTTCCTGGCGAACATCGAGATCGGCCTGCACGAGCAGACGCGGCTCCAACCGGAGATCGCCGCCGCGATGGAGGCCCCGGTGGTGGACCCCCGAGAACTCGAACGCCGCCTGTTCGACCTCCTCCTGCCGGGCAACCTGATGATCCGACGGCTGCGACTGGCACTG
>JBDSAJ010000273.1:0-13254 GCA_039922235.1 Umezawaea sp. | reverse complement strand
CAGGTCTTCTACTCCCAGCTGACCTGGATCGCGTTCCGGCTGGTCAGCAGTGCCGTGGTGTTCCTGGCGGTCGCCGCCGTGCTGGGCGCGGTCAGCGGGCCTGGTGTGCTGCTGGCGCTGCCGTTCGCGGTGCTCGCGGGCCTGGCGTTCGCCGCGCCCGTGGTCGCGTTCGCCGCCACCCGCGAGGGGCCCGAGGGCTTCACCGGCCTGTTCCGGTTCGTGGTCATCCCGATGACCCTGTTCACCGGCGCGTTCTTCCCGATCACCCAGCTACCGGAGTGGCTGCGGCCGATCGCCTGGATCACGCCGATGTGGCACGGCGTCGAACTCGCCCGCGGCGCGACCTTCGGCACGCTGCGGCTGCTCCCCGCACTGGGCCACGTCGCGTACCTGTCGGCGCTGGTCGCCGTCGGGGTCGTGCTGGGGCGCAAGTACTTCCGACGCAGGCTGGCGGTGTAAGCGGTGACCCAGACGGTCGACCAGGAGAAGGTGCCCGCCCGCCCCGGCTCGGGCCTGCTCTTCCGCGTCATCCCACCGGGCCTGTACGCGGGGCGGTCGCGGGTGCTCGTGGAGCGCTCGTTCCTCGTGTACCGGCGCGCGTGGCTGTCGTTGGTGTCGGGCTTCTTCGAGCCGCTGTTCTTCCTGCTGTCGCTGGGGTACGGCTTCGGCAGGCTGGTGACGGAGGTCGAGGGTCCAGGCGGCCACCTGGTGAGCTACCCGGTGTTCGTCGCACCCGCGCTGCTCGCTGCCTCGGCGATGAACGGCGCCGTGTTCGACGCGACCTACAACGTGTTCTTCAAGTTCAAGTACTCGAAGCTGTACGACGCCATGCTCGCGACGCCGATGGGCCCGCTGGACATCGCCATCGGCGAGATCACCTGGGCGCTGCTGCGCGGCGGCATGTACTCGGCCGCGTTCCTGTCGGTCATGCTCGGCATGGGCCTGATCAGCTCGGCGTGGGCGCTGCTCGCCCTGCCCGCCTGCCTCGTGGTCTCCTTCGCGTTCGCCGCGGTCGGCATGGCCGCGACGACGTACATGCGCTCCTGGCAGGACTTCGACCTGGTCCAACTGGCGGTGCTCCCGCTGTTCCTCTTCTCGACCACCTTCTTCCCGCTGTCGGTCTACCCACCGCTGCTCCAGACCATCGTCACCTGGACCCCGCTCTACCACGCGATCGAACTGCTCCGCGGGCTCACCACCGGGGTCATCGGCTGGGGGATGCTCGGCAACCTCGCGTACTTCGCCGTCATGGCGGGCATCGGCGTGGTGGTGGCGGCGCGGAGGCTGGGCTTCCTGTTGCTGAAGTGATCGGCCGGGTGGACACTCAGCGCCCTGGCAGTGCCCTCCAAGGAGGTCGTCGTGGACGTCATCGCACTCATCGGCCGCATCCTCTTCGCCGCGATCTTCCTGGGCTCGTCGGTGGCCCACTTCACCCAGTCCGAGAGCATGGGTGCCTACGCCGAGTCCAAGGGCGTCCCGTCCGGGAGGCTCATGACCCTGGCCTCGGGCGTCCTGCTCGTCGTCGGTGGGCTGATGGTCCTGCTCGGCGTCTGGGCGGACCTCGGCGCGCTGCTCCTCGTGGTGTTCCTGCTGCCCACGGCCTTCCTGATGCACGCGTTCTGGAAGGAGACCGACCCGATGGCCAAGCAGGTCGAGATGACGCAGTTCATGAAGAACGTGTCGATCTCGGGCGGTGCGCTGATGTTCTTCGCCCTGTACGCCGGGCACGCCGAGGGCCTGGGCCTGACGATCACCGGGCCGCTGTTCGGTTAGTCCGTCCGCAGGGATGCCGTTACCCTGGACCACCGTGACGGTCGAGTCGGTCTTCCCCATGTTGGAACCCCTGCTGCCACGGGTCTCGAAGCCCGTGCAGTACGTCGGCGGGGAGCTGAACGCGACTGTCAAGGACTGGGAGAGCGCTGTCGTCCGCTGGGCGCTCATGTACCCGGACGCGTACGAGGTCGGGGTGCCGAACCAGGGCGTCATGATCCTGTACGAGATCCTCAACGAGCTGCCGGACGTGCTCGCCGAGCGCACCTACGCGGTGTGGCCGGACCTCGAAGCCCTGATGCGCGAGCACGGCGTCCCGCAGTTCACCGTCGACGGGCACCGCCCGCTCGGCGCGTTCGACCTGATGGGCATCAGCTTCGCCACGGAGCTGGGCTACACGAACATGCTGACCGCGCTCGACCTGGCGGGCATCCCGCTGCACTCGGTCGACCGCACCGACGAGCACCCGATCATCGTGTCGGGCGGGCACGCGGCGTTCAACCCGGAGCCCATCGCGGACTTCGTCGACTGCGCGGTGCTCGGCGACGGCGAGGAAGCCGTCCTGGAGATCACCGACATCGTCCGCGCGTGGAAGGCCGAGGGCTGCCCTGGCGGGCGCGACGAGGTGCTGACCAGGCTCGCGGAGACCGGCGGCGTGTACGTGCCGCGCTTCTACGACGTGGAGTACCTGCCGGACGGCCGGATCCAGCGCGTGGTGCCGAACCGCGAGCGCGTGCCGTACCGCGTGTTCAAGCGGACCACGATGGACCTGGACGCGTGGCCGTACCCGAAGCAGCCCCTCGTGCCGCTCGCCGAGAGCGTGCACGAGCGGATGAGCGTCGAGATCTTCCGCGGCTGCACCCGCGGCTGCCGGTTCTGCCAGGCGGGCATGATCACCCGCCCGGTGCGCGAGCGCTCCATCGAGGGCATCGGCGCGATGGTGCAGCGCGGTCTGGAGGCGACCGGGTTCGAGGAGGTCGGCCTGCTGTCGCTGTCCAGCGCGGACCACTCGGAGATCGCCGAGATCACCAAGGGCCTCGCGGACCGCTACGAGGGCACGAACACCGGCCTGTCGCTGCCGAGCACCCGCGTCGACGCGTTCAACGTCGACCTGGCGAACGAGCTGTCCCGCAACGGCCGCCGGTCCGGCCTGACGTTCGCGCCGGAGGGCGGCAGCGAGCGGTTGCGCCGGGTGATCAACAAGATGGTGTCCGAAGAGGACCTGATCCGGACGGTCAGCACCGCGTTCTCCAACGGCTGGCGGCAGGTGAAGCTGTACTTCATGTGCGGCCTGCCCACCGAGACCGACGAGGACGTGCTCCAGATCGCCGAGATGGCGAAGAACGTGATCCGCGCGGGCCGCGAGGTCAGCGGTCGTAAGGACATCCGCTGCACCATCTCCATCGGCGGGTTCGTGCCCAAGCCGCACACGCCGTTCCAGTGGGCGGCGCAGTGCGACCCGGACACCGTGGACAGCAGGCTGGCCAAGCTCCGGTCCGCGATCAACTCCGACCGCAGCCTCGGCCGCAACATCGGCATGCGCTACCACGACGGCAAGCCGTCGCTGATCGAAGGCCTGCTGTCGCGCGGTGACCGCCGCATCGGCCGCGTGATCGAGCGCGTCTGGCGCGAGGGCGGCCGGTTCGACGGCTGGTCCGAGCACTTCTCCTACCAGCGCTGGGTGGCCGCCGCCGAGGCGGAGCTGCCGGAGTTCGGCGTCGACCTCGCCTGGTTCACCACGCGTGAGCGCGAGGAGCTGGAAGTCCTGCCCTGGGACCACCTGGACTCCGGCCTGGACAAGGAGTGGCTCTGGGCGGACTGGCAGGACGCGCTGGACGAGCGGGAGCAGGACGACTGCCGCTGGACCCCGTGCTTCGACTGCGGTGTCTGCCCGGCGATGGGCACGGACATCGAGGTCGGCCCGACCGGTCGCACCCTGCTGCCGTTGACGCCCGTCGGCGGTGGGTCGCCGGTGCGGAACCCTTCGCTGTCGAAGAACTGACGGAATCTGGGAGCGTTCCCAGAAATTTTCGGCCTTAACGAGTTACCGCTAATCCGTGAAAGAAATCGTTTCCACAACTTCGGTATCGGCTCTGCCGGCCGGTGTGGATGAGTGCAAGAGGCGTGCCGCGACGACGTAATTCCGCGATTTCGCGGGTCAGTCCCGGACGCGGCTCATCTTGATGGCGCGCATGGGGCAGGCGTGCGCGGCGGCCTCGACCAGCGGCGTCTGCGAGGCCTCCGGGTTCTTCGCGTACCGCAGCCGCCCGTCCTCCAGCAGCCGGAAGACCTTCGGTGCCTGGGACGAGCAGATCCCGTAGTGGTGGCACCGCTGGTGGTCCACGCTGACGGCGATCTTGTCCTTCACCTCGGTGCGCACGGTCGCCGCGTCGGGGTCGTTCGGGTCCGGTACGGGCGCGGGCTCCTCGGGCGCGGGGGAGTTGTCCACGACCACGTGAGGCGTGTCAACCAGGCCGATGCGCGCGAGGTGCTCGGGCGGCAGGAACCGCAGGATGGTGAGCGTGATCGCGGGCGCGAGCAGCGTGATGCCGCCCAGCCACAGCGTCGACACCGACCCGTTGGCCGCCGCGCCCAGCCAGGAGTGCATGGCGACGAGCCACACGCCCACGTAGGAGAAGCGGTGGAAGTTGACCCACTGCGAGGTCTCCAGGACGCGGTGCAGACCTGCGGTGATCCCCACCGCGAGCATCAGTTCCAGTCCGACGATGCCCAGCGCGTGCCGGGCGAGGCCGCCGTCGACGAACGGCAGGATCACCTGGAAGAAGCCGAGGCCGCCCGAGTCGAGCAGCAGGAACGCGAGCCCGTGCGTCAGCCCGGTCGCGAGCGTGAAGGTCGCCAGCACGATGTGCCCACCGCGCAGGGCCTGCCTGCCCGTCAACCGGTGGACCCAGCCGGTGGCTGTCAGCACGCCCCAGCACAGCGTCAGGCACATCGCGACGTAGGCCATCCTCGCGGACAGCGCCGAGACGGCCCGCACGCCGGCATCGTATGAGGTGGCCGCCACAACCGTTTGCACGATGTGAGCGTTCATAACGTTTCCCCCGACAAGGTCTAGATCGTTTTTGGTGCGCGGCCCGATAAGTACTACGAACCGACGTCGGAGTGGTTCGATCAAGTAGTCTATCTGGACGTGTTCTACATCACAGTCCTCTTGCGTAACTTCCTTCGAGGGAACCCGTTACCCCCTAGAAGTCTGTCGTCGGTCTTTCCGAAAGATACTGTACCGAAGTTTTTATCAGAGATTTGGATTGGCATCTAGCGTGCCGTACGATCCTGTTGTATCAATTAGATCGCAGGTGCGCTTCCGATCGCCGAAACAAGGCAGGGCGCCCCATCCGTCGCTTGGACTCCGGGAGGTTGGTTTCTCCATGAATGCGCTGGGCGGAGCCTTGGCGGATCACCATCGGCACGTCGCTACCTGCACGCCCAAGACGCACGCCGAGGAGTTGGTCACCCAGCTCTACGGGCAGTTCAGGGGAGCGCTGTTCGCGCATGTCCTCGGTCTCACCGGTCATGATCGCCAATGGACCGAAGACGTGGTGCAGGAGACCTTGATCCGGGCGTGGCAGAACTCCGAGAGCCTAGTCAGGGATCCGCGAATGTTGCGGGGATGGCTACTGACAGTTGCCCGTCGGATCGTGATCGACGGGTGGCGCACGCGTCAGGCCAGGCCCCAGGAGGTGGAGTTGACCTCGCCGGACAGCATGGAAGCGCCGGACGAAACGGATCAGGCCCTCTCACTCATGGTAATCACGCAGGTGATCGGCAAGCTGGGTGAGGAACACCGGGCAGCGATCTACGAAACGTACGTGCGCGGCCGGACGATCAAAGAGGCGGCCCTCGTCCTCGGGATTCCCGAGGGCACGGTGAAGTCCCGCCTGTACAAGGCCATGCAGATTCTTCGCGGCGCGCTGCGCGAGCGAAGCTGACAGACAGAGGGGCGGGGTCGATGTCGTCACATTCCGACGTCGCCGCGTACATGCTCGGCGTCCTCGATGAGGACGCCGAGCTTGCTTTTAATCAGCACTTGACCGGTTGTGTCCGATGTCGGTGCGAACTCGTAGAATTTCAAACAATTCCGAGGGTGCTCACGCGGGCCGAGCAATTCGGTCTTTTGGCGCGACAAATTCCCGCCCTACCCAATTCGGGTAAGCGGCGGTTCGGCCTCTGCGGAGTGCCGGTTCGTGGCCTGCTGCTCATCGCGGCGAGTTTGCTGCTCATGGCCGTGGTGGCGGTGCTGGCCATCTCCGGGGCGCTCCCGGCCGACAACCACCTCTCGTCCGCCTCGTTGGTGTCGCTGTCGTGGGTCTGACCCACCGTCCGATCGCGCCGTACCGCCGATCGGCCTACAACTTCCTGGTGACAAGTCTCGCTCAACGGACCAGCCACGTCTCTACGGTGGGTACCGAAGGAAATTCAGGTCTGTCCCGGAGCGGGCTCTCGGTACCGAAGGGCAACCGGAACGGTCGGTCTGGACAGATGCCATACGGTGGTGCTCCCTGCTCCCACGGCCTCGCGTGCACCCTGCCAGGCGCCGCAGATCGGAGCTCCGAGTGACATCCCCAGTGCCCGCATGGGTGGTCCACAGACCCGTGCTCGTGCCCGCGGCGCAGACGGCCTGCCTCGGCAGGGAAGCCGAGCTGCGCACGATGCGGTCCATGCTGGCGAGGGTGGCGGTCGGGCGGTCGGCGATCGTCACCATGTCCGGCGAGCTGGGCGTGGGGAAGTCCGTGCTGCTAGACGCCACCGCCGAGCTGGCGAGGAGCATGGGGTTCACCGTCGCCGTCGGCCACGGCGCCCGGCTGGAGACGCACCTCGACGGCGGGGTCATCCGCCAGCTCGCCGACGAGCTGGACGGCGAGGACGTCGACCTCCGCCCCGACCGCGTGTCGTCGCTGGAGGCGTTCTACCGGCTGGTCCGTCGAGCCGCGGAGAAGCGACCGGTCCTCATCATCGTGGACGACATCCACGTCGCCGACATCTGGTCGATGCGGTCCATGGCCTACATCCGCCGCCGGACCACCGAACAGCCCGTGCTGATCATGCTCGGCTCGGCCACCGGCCACCCGCCCGCGGGCGAGGTGTCGCTCCAAGAGCTGACCGGGACCAGCGCCGAGACCGTCGTCCTCGGTGGACTCGACCTGCGCGGGGTCACCGAACTCCTCAAGGCGAACATCGCGGCCCCGGTCCACGCGGACCTCGCCGCCGCGAGCTTCGACGCCACCAAGGGCAACCCGTACCTCCTGCACTCCATGCTCGGCGCGCTGCGCGCCCGCTTCGGCGGTGAGATCGGCGCGGTCACGCCCGCCGAGATCCGCGAGGTGGCCGCTCCCGACATCGGCGAGCAGCTCCGGGTGCGCCTGCGCCCACTGCCCGGCTGCGCCGAACTCCTGCGCGCGGTGGCGGTGCTCGGCGACGAGGCGACTGTGGACATGGTCGCCGCGATGTCCGGAGTGGACTACGCCCAGGCGTTGCGCGTCCTGGACACGTTGGTGCGCCTGCGGATCCTCTGCAACAGCCACACGGTGTCCTTTCGGCACCCGTTCGTCCGCAACTCCGTCCTGCAGGACCTGCCGGTCGCCACCCGCGCCGCCGACCACGCCCGCGCGGCCAAGCTCCTCTCCGACGCCGACGCGCCGGAGGTGCAGATCGCCGCGCACCTGCTCCAGGCCCGCGGCATCCGCGTCACGTGGGGTCTGGACGTGCTCCGCCGCGCCGCCCGCGCCGCGGCGCACACCGGCGGGCTGGACCTGGCGCGCGCCGCCCTGGAACGCGTGCTCGACGAACCGCTCAGCCCGGACGAGCGCCTGTCCGTCCAACTGGAACTCGTCCACGTGGAGTTCCTCGGTGACTCCGCCAAGGGCATGGCCCGGCTGCGCGAGGCGCTCGCGCACGCCGACGACGTCCGCTCCGCGGTCGACCAGGCCGTGACCATGGTGCTGCGCGCGTGCACCGCCCACGAGGCCCGCCTGGCCATCTCCATCGGCCTGCAGGTGCAGTCGAGGCTCAGCTCCCAGGAGAAGGACGAGAACTGGGAACTCCGCGCGATGTGCTACCTCGCCGCAGCGGGCAACGACCTCGGCCTCGCGCTGCGCGCCAGCCTGTTCACCGACGAGCTGGAGATGGAGAAGCCCGACACCCCGAGGCTCCGCCAGCTCCACTCGGTGATCATGTCGCTCGGTCACGCCCTGCGCGGCGACTCGGCGCTGGAAGCCGTCCGCTACGCCGACGAGGCGCTCGCGGGCGAGCGCACCGACGTGTTCGTCCAGCCGTTCGTGTTCACCATGTCCACCTGCTTCCTGGTCGACGCGCCCGAGCTCTCGGACAAGTTCCGCCGCATGATCGGCAGCACGTCCGAGCCGCACGACTTCCACCTGCGCAAGGGCACGGTCGTGTCGCTCGCGCACGGAATGGACTTCCTCGCGTCCGGCGAGCTGATCAAGGCCAAGACGTTCCTCAAGTGGCAGATGCGCCTGTTCGAGGAGCTGGGCGCCGTCCAGGACTGCGCGATGGCCATCCTCTGCGCCGCCCGGCTCACCGAGGTGCTGGTCGACCTGGGGCGCGCCGACGAGGCCCGCGACATGCTCGTCCGCAGCGGCTTCACCGGCGAGTTGCCCGAGCTGTTCCAGCACAACCTGATGCTCTACTCGCGCGGCAAGCTCAAGCTCGCACTCGGGGACAACGACGGCGCGCTGGCCGACCTGCTGGAGTGCGCCCGCAGGCTGGAGGCCTCAGCCGTCGACAGCCCCGCCGTGATCCCGTGGCGCGCGCTGGCCGTGCGCGCTTACCTGGCGCTCGGCCAGCGGGAGACGGCCGCCACGTTGGCCAAGGAAGACCACGAGATGGCCAGGCAGTGGGGTACGCCCAGGTCGCTGGGCACCGCACTGATGTCCATCGGCCTGAGCTCCGACGACGAGGAGGCGGGCACGAGGGCGCTGCTCAAGGCCACCGAGTTCCTGGCGGAGTCCACCGGCAAGCTGCAACTCGCCGAGGCCTTCTTCGAACTGGGCGCCCAACTGCGCAGGCGCGGCCAGCCCGAGCGCGCGATCCCGTACCTCCGCCGCGCCGTCGAGTTGAGCGCCAAGTGCGAGTCCCAGCCCCTGATCCGGCTGGCGGGCGACGAACTGCGCGCCTGCGAGCCGGTCACCGCCGAGGGCACGGTCCACGGCCTCACCAAGCAGGAGACCCGCGTGGCGGGCATGGCCGCTCAGGGCCTCACCAACCGCCAGATCGCGGAGGCGCTCTTCCTCACCCGCCGCACCGTCGAGCTGCACCTCTCCGGCGCCTACCGCAAGCTGGGCATCACCGGACGCACCGACCTGGCCGAAGCCCTCACCCAGCACCGCACGCCGCCCCCCAACGCGTAGCGTTGGGGTCTTTACACGTGCCCCACTCCGCGAGTCCAACCCTCAGACACCCCGTGTCGACCGTTCACGCCCCCCGAGTACGACGTTCACGCACCCCGAACGAGCGACTCACGGTGTCCCACTGAGTGACACGGGGTGTCCGAACGAGGGACTCGCGGTGTCCGAGTGTTCGCGTCCTACTTGGTGACGGCCGCGAGGGCGTCCACCAGGCCGTGGCCGTAGAAGCCGTTGTACTCGGAGTAGCCGGTGCAGTAGGCGTCCTGGGCCCCGGTGCCGTTCAGGTCGTAGTCGGCCGGGCAGGGCAGGGTCTCGGACTGGGCGTTCAGCATCCGGCTCAGCTGGGTCCCGGTGGCCTCCGGGTGCGTGGACGCGAGCAGGGCCGCCACGCCCGCCACGTGCGGGGCAGCCATGGACGTCCCGCACGAGTAGTCGTACCCAGCGGGCACGGTCGACAGCACGCAGCCGTCGCCGCTGTTCTCCGGCACCTGCCTGCGCTCCCCGCCGGGGGCCGTCAGGTCCACCGCCCCCAGCCCGTACGAGCTGTACCCGGTCTTCACCTTGTCCGCCCCGATGGACGACACCGCCACCACCGACTTCAACTGCGCGGGCAGCACCAGGCACGTGCTGTCCACCGGCCGGGGCTTCACGGCCTCCGGCGGCGCGTTGGTCGGGCTCTGGGCGTCGCGGCCGGACTTGGTCAGGTCCACGGCGCCGTTGCCCGCAGCGGCCACCGTCAGCACGCCGCGGGCCGACGAGTAGTCGACCGCCCGCCGCACCGCCTCGTACACGACCGCCTGCCCGACCTGGTTCTGGCAGGTGAACACCCACGGGTCGATGAAGTAGCTGTTGTTCGTGATCGTCATCCCGTGGACGGCGGCCCACATGAACCCGCACACCGCGTACTCCGGGTAGATGAACCCGTCGTTGTCCACGACCTTCACCGACGCGATCCGCACGCCCGGCGCCACGCCGGTCGTGCCGCGCCCGTCGTCCGCCGCCGCGATCGTCCCGGCGACGTGCGTGCCGTGCGCCGAGGTGGTCGGCGACCAGGCCGCGACCGACGTGTCGGCCTTGCCGCTGGTCGCGCAGCCCGCGGACAGGCCGGGGTCCAGCGCTCCGACGAGGTCCGGGTGGCTCGGGTCGATCCCGGAGTCGAGCACGCCGACGACGACGTCCCGGCTGCCGTTGCTGATCGCGTGCGCCTCGGCGGCCTTGATCAGGTTCATGTCCCACTGCTCGACCGTCCGGTCGACGGCCCCGGAGCGCGACGACTTGCCGATCTCGGTCTCGTCGACCTTCTTCCGGACCACGGCGCCGGTCCGCTTGGAGATCGCCTCGGCCTGCGCGCTGTACGCGCGGTCCACGCCCATCCGCCGCCCGAACGAGGGGTCCGGCGAGGTGGCGACGGCCACCGAGATCTGCGGGTAGTACACGGTCGACGTGCCGCAGGAGGCCGCGATCTCGGCCTCGGCCAGCGGTTGGCTCGTGCCCTCGTCGAAGACGACGAGGTAGCGCAGCGTCGGGCCCGGTTGAGTGCAGTTCGAGATCGGCGACGAGGACAGCTCGGGTTCCGCGGACGCGGTGGCGACCGCCACCGTGCTTCCGCTTGCGAGCAGCACCGCGCTGACCGCGACCACTCGGGCGCGGCGGAGCAGAGGCACGGGGGACCTCCATAGCTGGGCGGACTGTTCCACGGGGCCTGGGTGACCGTTGTAGGCGGACGGTAACCACGTGGGAGGAACCAGACAACCTCAACGGCCGGAACCCCTCCACGGTACCGTCCCCCTGGAGTAGCAGCCTGGGCCGTTGGGGTGCTGGTCACCCGAACGGCACACCCGGAGGAGCTCGCCCATGAGGAGCACACGCTGAGCCGCCAGAACCAGCCCAACAACCCGTCCGCCGCGGCGGTGCAGAAGCTCCGCCTCCGCTACGCCAAGCGCGGCAGGCTGCGCTTCACGTCGCACCGCGACGTGGCGCGCAGCTTCGAACGCGCGCTGCGCCGGGCGGGCGTGCCGATGGCGTACTCGCAGGGCTTCAGCCCGCGGCCGAAGGTGTCCTGGATCGGCGCGTCGCCGACCGGCGTGGCCAGCGAGGCCGAGTACGTCGAGGTGCAGGTCGTGGAGCTGCTGGACCTCGAGAAGCTGCGGATCGCGCTGGACGAGGCGCTGCCGCCGGGCCTGGACGTGCTGGAGATCGTCATCTCGTCCGGCGGGAACCTCACCGAGCGCATCGAGGCGAGTTCGTGGCGGGTCGAGCTGGACGGCGTGTCGCCCGACGAGTTGCGGACTGCCGTAGCCGCGTTGATGGCGGCGGAATCCGTCGAGGTGGAGCGCGCGACCAAGGACGGGAAGAGGATCATCGACGTCCGTCCGGCGGTGGTGTCGGCCCTGGTCGAGGACCAATCGAGCGACGCAGGCCACGATGCGGCTGATTTGTCACGACCATGTGGGATACTCGTGACGGTCGTACGGCAGACAACGCCTACCGTTCGACCCGATGACGTGCTGAGCGCGCTCCGCGTCGTCGCCGACCTGATTCCGCCGGCGCCCGCGAAGGCGACCCGGATGGCGCAGGGACGGCTCGACGACGATGGTGCACTGGTAGACCCGCTAGCCCCGGACAGGGTGGCGGAGTCCGAGCCTGTGGCCGGGGAGCAGGAGCGCCGCTAAGGGTGTCTTCGTAAGGACCTGCCGGCTGTGCGCCCGTGCTCGAAGAGCTCGGATACCGGTCGGCGAAGGCAAGGATTCCCGCCGCCAGCCGCGGTGGAGAGTGGACTAGAGAGGCCCCTGCGCGGCCGCGTCTTCTGCTAGACGCGCCCGGGGGCGGAGGAGCTGCATGTCGAACACGGACAAGCCTGCCGGTAACCCCGGCGGGGATAACGTCACATCCGCACACCCGGAACTGGCCGATCTACCGGTCAAGCTCCGGGTGCACGCGCTGGCGAAGCTGCTGGGAGCCAGCAGCAAGGACGTCGTGGCAGCGCTCGCCGATCTCGGCGAGACGGTGCGCGGGATCCAGTCCAGCGTCAGCCGGGACGTCGCGCTGAAGGTCGCCGAGAGCCTCCTCGACTGGGACGACGTCGTCTCCGGCGAGGTCGACGTCGAGGTGTACGAGGAGCCCGCGATCCCGGCCCGCAAGGTCAGGGAGGTGGCCGCGCTCACCCCGCTGTTCGCGCCGCCGTCCGCGGTGTTCCTCCAGCCGACGGCGCCCGCGCCCGTCGAAGCCGACGAGCCCGCGCCCAAGCGCGGCCGCGGCCGGGCGAAGCCGGTCGTCGTGGAGGAGCCGGACGCCGAGGCGGACGACCTGGACGCGGACGCCGACCAGAACGACGCCGACGACGACCAGTCCGGCGAGGACAGCGACAGCCGTCGCCGTCGTCGCCGTGGCCGCCGTGGCCGTGGCCGCGGCAAGGGCCCCGAGGACATCGGCGAGGAGACCGAGGGCGCCGAGGAGTCCGAGGAGGACGACGACGCGTCGGCCGAGCAGGACGACCAGGGCGCTGACGAGGGCACGGACGGCGGCAGCCGCCGTCGACGTCGCCGTCGGCGCCGCAAGACGGGCGCCGATGACGAGCCCGCCATCACCGAGGACGACCCGCCGAACACGGTCGTGCACGTCCGCGAGGTGCGGGAGACCCGTGACGCGCGGGACGACAAGGCCGACTCCGAGGCAGCGCAGAGCGAGGTGCGCAGCATCCGGGGCTCGACCCGCCTGGAGGCCAAGCGCCAGCGCCGCCGCGACGGCCGCGAAGCCGGTCGCCGTCGCGTGCCGGTGCTGTCCGAGGCCGAGTTCCTGGCCCGCCGCGAGGCCGTCGAGCGCACCATGGTCGTCCGCGACCGCGGCGACCGCACCCAGATCGGTGTCCTGGAGGACGGTGTCCTCGTGGAGCACTTCGTGACCTCGTCCGGCACCGGCTCGCTGGTCGGCAACGTCTACCTCGGCCGGGTGCAGAACGTGCTCCCGAGCATGGAGGCCGCGTTCGTCGACATCGGTCGCGGCCGCAACGCCGTGCTCTACTCGGGTGAGGTCGACTGGGAGGCCGCCGCCGCCGAGGGCGATGGCAAGAACCAGGCGCGCCGCATCGAGCTCGCTCTCA
>JBDSAJ010000272.1:0-13407 GCA_039922235.1 Umezawaea sp. | reverse complement strand
GGACCTGCTCCATCGCCGCGGTGTTCAGCAGCGCGCAGCTGGCCGACGCGCCGATGACGGGCACGGTCGTGGACTTGCCGTTGTCGAAGTTCGTGATCTTCAACTGCGTGCCGACCGGGAACTTGTTGCTGGTCACGCCGGGAGCGGCCGCGTCCGCGAAGAAGGTCAGGTTGCCGGGGCACGCCGACGCGCCACCTCCCGTGGCGGGCTGTGCGGCCGGGGGCTGGGCCGCTGGGGGCTGGGCCACCGCGTCCCCGCTGACGACCTCGACCTTGTTGTTGCGGATCACGTTCTTGCCCGCTTCGCGGACCTGGTCCATCGCGGTCTGGTTCAGCAGCGCGCAGCTGCCCGAGACGCCGGTGACCGGCACCGTCGTCGACTTGCCGTTGTCCAGGTTCGTGATCTTGAGCTGGGTGCCGACCTTGAACTGGTTGCTGGTGACACCGGGCGCACCGCCGTCGGCGAAGAACGTGAGGTTCTGGCCCTGGCAGGCGACCTGGCCGGTGCCACCGCCACCCATGGCGAATGCCGAACCAGCACCCGCGCCAACCACTACGAGGAGACCGGCGGCGATCGTCCAACGCCGCTTCCGCGCTACCTCGGGCATCCGTCGGCCCATGCCGTCACTTCCTTTCGTCGCGTAGTCGGGCCTACGGACGACCGAGGTGCGTGGTTCAGACCAGTGCCGGAAACCTGTGGAGATCAACTATCGGTAGAGTGACGTATCAACGCTGGTGGGAGCGGTCTCAGTCGCGACGACGTCGGCGTACCACCGACCCCAGTCCGGCTTGCTGCCGTCGAGATCGGTGACGCCGTAGGTGTGCATCAGCGACCACGAGGACAGCGTCCGACCCGCGAACCGGGCCCGATCCGGGTCGGCGGCCAGCGCGGCCACCCCGCGCCCGACGTAGTGCGGCGTCTCGGCCATCACGTAGTGCGGTTCGTTGGCGATCGCGTCCCGCCAGTTCTCCTCCGTGACGCCGAAGGCCTCCAGCATCTGCTCCGACCGCAGGAATCCCGGCGTCACCGCCACCGCCGTGCCACCGTGCGGTTCCAGGTCCTTCGCGAGCGAGTGCGCGAGCCGCCGGATCCCGGCCTTCACCGAGTCGTACGCGAGCATGCCGGAGTACGGGGTTTCGGAGTCGCCGTCGGTCACCTCGACCACCAGGCCGCCGGGCTGCCGGATCACCAGCGGCACCAACTTGTGCAGCGCAACGAGGTGCGCCTCCATGCTGTTGCGCCACATCCGGAGCTGCCCGTCGAGGTCGGCCTCCCAGAACGGCTTGAACTCGACGTCCAGCTCACCGCCCCAGACGTCGTCCACCAGCACGTCCAGCTGTCCGTCCACCTCGGACTCGATGCGGTCGCGGAACGCGTCCACATCCGCGGGGACGGTGAAGTCGCAGCGCACCGCGATGCCGCGACCGCCCGCGGCCGTCACCAGTTCCGCCGTCTCGTCGATGGTCTCGGCCCGCCCGATCGGCGACCGGCTCTCCCGCGTGGTCCGCCCGCCGACGAACACCGTGGCGCCCGCCGCACCCAGCTCCACCGCGATCGCCCGGCCCGCGCCCCTCGTCGCACCGGTCACCGCGGCCACCTTGCCCTGCAACGACTTCTCCATCAGCTCCTCCTCCACGTCCCCAGCACCGCGTCCACGTCTTCGGCGATCCGGGCCGCGAGCGCGCCGCGCGGCCGAACCGACCAGTCCATCGAAATGCCGTTGATCAGCCCGGCGAGCACCCGCGCGGCGAGCGCCGGTTCGGGTGCGCCGGGCAGGTCGGCGAGCCGGACGAGCCCGTGCAACTCGTCCTCCACCGCCCGGAAGTGCTCGACCAGCAGCGCGCGCAGGCTCCGGTCGATGAGGTCGACGCCGAGCTGGGCGAGGCTGTTCGCCGCCACCTCGGGATCGGCGATCTCGCCGAACAGGGTGATCAGCGCGGCGCGCAGCCCGTCGACCGGATCGGGCTCGGCCGCCGCCGCGTCCCGCATCCGCGCCACGGCGACGCGGGTCGACAGGCGGCTGACCTCCTGGAGCAGCCCGCTCTTCGAGCCGAACCGCTGCGCGATCGTGCCGACCGACACCCCGGCCTCCGCGGCCACGTCCGCGATCGTGAACTCCGGACCGCGGCGGCCGATCAGGACCATCGCGGCGGTGAGGAGTCGTTCGTCGGTGATCGTCTTCGGGCGGGCCACGCCATTAGTGAACCACTATTCATTAATGACTGCCACCCACTAGTCTTGACGCAGTGACCACACCGGCTTGGCGACCTCGCCTCATCGCGCTCGACATCGACGGCACGATCACCCAAATGGGTGGGACCGAAATAGCCCCGGCCGTGCGCGCGGCGATCCTCCGCGCGGCCGCCCACCACGGGACGCACGTGGTGCTGTCGACCGGGCGGTCCCTCGTCGGCACCCGGCGGATCATCGACGGCCTGGCGCTGGAGAACGCGGTGGCGCTGTGCTCGAACGGCGCGGTCTGGTGGGACGGCGGGGTGAGAACCGTGGTCAAGCAGACCACGTTCGACACCGGGGTGGTCGTCGCCAAGCTGCGCGACCTGCTGCCCGGCTGCGTCTACGCCGCCGAACTGACCGGCGAGGGCAACCTGGTGCTCGGCGACTGGCCGGACGGCCACCTGTGGGGCGTGCGGCGCAACGTCGAGTTCGAGGAGTTCGTGGCCGAGCCGACTTCGCGACTGGTCGCCTACTGGGCCGATCGAACACCG
This sequence comes from Umezawaea sp., assembly GCA_039922235.1. GTDB lineage: Bacteria > Actinomycetota > Actinomycetes > Mycobacteriales > Pseudonocardiaceae > Umezawaea. The sequence continues at coordinate 10,681 of JBDSAJ010000272.1, read as the reverse complement.
CAGGAAATGGCCCTGCAGCTGATGGACGTCGAGGTGTCGGGCGTCGAGTGGACCATCGACCACCAGGTCAGCTGGCTGACCGCCGGACCCGCGGGTGTGACGAAGGGCTCCGAGCTGGAACTGCTGCGCGTGCAGCTCGGCGTGTCCCCCGAGGACACCCTGGCCATCGGCGACGGCAGCAACGACATCGAGATGCTCCGCTGGGCAGCGCACGGCGTCGCGATGGGCCAAGCACCCGCGGTCGTGCGGGAAGCCGCGGACACCGTCACCGGAACGATCTCCGAAGACGGCGCCGCGGCACTATTGGACCGGTTCTTCCCCGCCTAGTCGGCGACGTCGACCTTGGCGACTATCTTGATGTCCCGGAGGCGGACGACGAACTCCTCCGGCACGCCGTTGCGCTCGGCGTACTCGTTCGCGCGCGTCGCGCCCATGTACCGGCCGCCGATGCGGCCCGCCCAGTACTTGACCTGCTCGGGGTCGTCGTCGATCTCCGCGCGGCCGGTGATCGTGGCGAACGCGAACGGCGGCTGCTCGTCGTCGAAGCAGATCGCGACCCGGCCGTCGCGGGCGATGGCCTTGCCCTTGATCGACTCGCTGTTGGTGGTGAAGACGATCGTGCCGCCGTCGAGGTCCACCCAGATCGGGGAGACGTGCGGTGAGCCGTCCTTGCGGACCACCGCGAGTTTGCCGGTCTTCGCGGGCGTCGCCGAGATGAACTCGCGCCACCAGCCGTCAGGTGCGTCCGTGTAACCCATGACCGCCACGGTAGAGCCATCCTTCCCTGAGAAAAATCGGGAAAGGCCTAGGGGACGACTCAGGGTCACCACTGATTACTACGACCGAGGTATCGGACACAGTAAGACTGAAGTCGCACACAAGGATCAACTACCGACCGATGTGGTCGACCCCCTCGGCACGGCAGCATTCATACCGTCAACCAGGGGAAGCAAGTGGACGGCAACCGCCGCCAGGGGGAGAAATCATGATCGAGGCGATCGGCCTCACCAAGCGGTACGGGACAACGCTGGCGGTGGACGACCTGTCCTTCACCATCGCGCCCGGCAAGGTGACCGGATTCCTCGGGCCCAACGGCGCGGGCAAGTCCACCACCATGCGGATGATCCTCGGCCTCGACCGGCCGACGAGCGGCAAGGCGCTCATCGGCGGCAAGCGGTACGCGGAGCTGGACCGTCCGCTGCGGACGGTCGGCGCACTGCTGGACGCCAAGTGGGTGCACCCCAACCGATCGGCGAAGGCGCACCTGCAGTGGCTGGCCAAGTCCAACGGGCTGCCGGACCGCCGGGTGGGCGAGGTGCTCGACATGGTCGGGCTCACCGGTGTCGCCAAGCGGCGCGCGGGCGGGTTCTCGCTGGGCATGGCCCAGCGGCTGGGCATCGCGGGGGCGCTGCTCGGGGACCCGCAGGTGCTCCTGTTCGACGAGCCGGTCAACGGCCTCGACCCGGAGGGCATCCTCTGGATCAGGCAGTTCATGCAGAGCCTCGCCGCCGAGGGCCGCACGGTGCTCGTGTCGAGCCACCTGCTGTCCGAGATGGCCGTCACCGCGCAGGACCTGGTGGTGATCGGCAAGGGCAAGATCATCTCTCAGGGCAGCACGACGGAGTTCATCGAGAAGGCGACCGAGAACAGCGTCCTGGTGCGCAGCCCGCACCTGAGCAAGCTCGGTCCGCTGCTGGTCGACAAGGGCTACACCGTCCGCAACGACGACGACGGCGCGCTGTCGGTCGTCGGCGCGAGCAGTGACCAGATCGGTGACATCGCGGGTGCCAACGGCGTGGTGCTGCACGAGCTGAGCCCGCAGCGCGGTTCACTCGAGCAGGCCTTCATGCAGCTGACCGGCGACTCCGTCGAGTACCACGCCGAGATCGGGAAGTGAACTGATGACTCTGCTCGCCGTCGAACGGATCAAGCTCTTCAGCACCCGCTCACCGTGGTGGTGCATGGCGCTCGCCGTCGGACTCACGGTCGGCATGGCCGCGCTGATCGCCGCCAACACCAACGACCAGTTCCCGCTGAGCGTGGGGCTCTCGCAGTCGTTCTCCAACTTCGGGATGATCGTGATCATGGTGATGGCCGCGCTGGCCGTCACCACCGAGTACCGCTTCGGCACGATCCGCGCCACGTTCCTCGCGGTGCCGGGCCGCACGCCCGCGCTGCTCGCCAAGACCACCGTCGTCGCCCTGCTCGCGGGCGTCGTCGGCGAGGTCGTCGCCTTCGGCTCGTGGGGCATCAGCAAGCTGATCAAGCCGAACGCCGACCTGGCCATCAACTCCGCGGTGGAGTGGCGCAACGTCGCGGGCACCGGCCTGGTGTTCATGATCGCCGCGATCCTCGCGGTGGGCGTCGGCACGCTCGTCCGCCAGACCGCGGGCGCCGTGGCGATCCTGCTGGTCTACGCGCTGCTGGTGGAGAGCCTGGTCGGGCTCATCCCGAAGATCGGCGTGCACATCCAGGAGTGGATGCCCTTCCAGCACGCCAACAACTTCCTGACCGCGGACAGCGCCGCGCTCCCCGAGGGAGCAGGCCCGCCGCGACTCGACTTCCCCTTCGGACCGTGGGGATCGCTGGCCTACTTCGCGGCCATCGGTGTCGGTCTGCTGATCGTGGCACTCGCTGTCGCCAAGAAGCGGGACGCGTAAGGGGACGGATCCGACCGGAACGGGCGTCTTAGGGGGTCGCTCGTGGGGTCGGAAACGGGGGAGAAGGGGCTCGGATCACCTTCGGGGTGTGGTCCGAGCCCCTTCTATTTCTCGGCTCGCGAAGATCGGCGGGATGCGCGACGGTTACGACCACTGCCACGAAGATCGGGGATGAACCAGGGTGACGCTGCTCGCCGTCGAACGGATCAAGCTCTTCAGCACCCGTTCGCCGTGGTGGTGCACGGCGCTGGCCGTGGTGATCACCATCGGCATGGCAGCCGTGGTCGCGGCCAGCAGCGACGAGCGGTTCCCTCTGTCGGTGCCGGTGTCGCAGGGCTTCACCGACTTCGGCATGGTCGTGATCATGGTGATGGCCGCGCTGGCCGTCACCACCGAGTACCGCTTCGGCACGATCCGCGCCACCTTCCTCGCCGCGCCGGACCGGGTGCGCCCGCTGCTCGCCAAGACCGCCGTGGTGGCCCTGCTCGCGGGGGTCGTCGGCGAGGTCGTCGCCTTCGGCTCGTGGGGTATCGGCAAACTGATCAGGCCGAACGCGGACCTGGCCATCAACTCCGCTGCTGAGTGGCGCAACGTCGCGGGCACCGGGCTGGTGTTCGCGCTCGCCGCCGTGCTGGCCGTCGCCATCGGCATCCTGGTCAGGCAGACCGCGGGCGCGGTGGCGATCCTGCTGGTCTACACGCTGCTGGTGGAGAACCTGATCGGCATCATCCCGACGATCGGCCCCAAGATCCAGCGCTGGCTGATCGGCCGGAACTCCGACCACTTCCTGACCGCGGGCAACCAGTCGTTCCTCAGCGACGGCAGTGGAGCCGACCAGCCTTTCGGCCCGTGGGGCTCGCTGGCCTACTACGCCGCCATCTGCTTCGCCTTCCTGGCCGTGGCGCTGCTGGTGGCGAAGCGGCGAGACGCGTAAGACTCGTTCATCGCACACTGACGTGATCGGAGCGTGGTCATGATCGAAGCGGCGGGACTCACCAAGCACTACGGCCCCACGGTGGCGGTCGACGACCTGTCCTTCACCGTGGAGGCCGGGCGCGTGACGGGGTTCCTCGGGCCGAACGGCGCGGGCAAGTCGACCACCATGCGGATGATCCTCGGGCTGGACACGCCCAACAAGGGCCGGGCCCTCATCGACGGCAAGCGGTACGCCGAGCTGAAGCACCCGCTCGGGACGGTCGGCGCGCTGCTCGACGCGAAGTGGGTGCACCCCAACCGGTCCGCCCGGTCGCACCTGCGGTGGCTGGCGAAGTCGAACCACATCTCCGAGGAGCGGGTCGACGAGGTGCTCGACATGGTCGGGCTCACGGCCGTCGCGAAGCGGAACGCGGGCGGGTTCTCGCTGGGCATGGCCCAGCGGCTCGGGATCGCGGGGGCGCTGCTCGGCGATCCGCGCGTGCTGCTGTTCGACGAGCCGGTCAACGGGCTGGACCCCGAGGGCATCGTGTGGATCAGGCAGTTCATGCACCGGCTGGCCGCGGAGGGCCGGACGGTGCTGGTGTCGAGCCACCTGCTGTCGGAGATGGCGCAGACCGCACAGGACCTGATCGTGATCGGCAAGGGCAGGCTGATCGCCCAGACGAGCACCGAGCAGTTCATCAAGGACGCGACCGAGGACAACGTCCGGGTGCGCTCGCCGCACGCGGACAAGCTGCGGGCGCTGCTGGAGGGATCCGCGACGGTGTCGAACGACGCGGTCGACGGCGCGCTCGTGGTGCACGGCATGGATCCGGCGAGCATCGGCGAACTGGCCGCCGCCAACGGGATCGTGCTGCACGAGCTGAGCCCGCAGCGCGGGTCGCTGGAAGAGGCGTTCATGCAGTTGACCAAGGAGTCCGTCGAGTACCACGGGGGCGAGTAGCTCGGTCGCTGCTGATGTGCCGCTGCCGGTCCTCGATCGACTCCGCGTGGACCGGTGCGACACCGAGCCGAACAGCACGGCGAGGACGGGCGGTCGAGACCCCTAAAATCGGCATCCGCGCACTTCAAACCTGACTGTGGCGCCTTTCACAGCACGATGTGGATCACAAAAAATTCCATGTCGGTCATGTTTCCGATCCCCCATTTCGGGGAGTTGGCGTAAACACCACGTGAACTCCGGCACGTCGCCATGACAAGCAGCTCAGGACAGGCTCAGATGGAAAGCGACGAATCGTGCGCGGCCCAGCACACTGCGGTGCTCTTCGGGTGTGGCCGCGTCCGCGATCGGATATCCCCCCGTCAAGGAACTCCGCGGAGGTGAACCCGTGACGGTGCTCGATCCCAATCCGACTGCCGGATACCCGGCGACCGACCTGATTCGGCCGCGCGCACACGGCGTGCGCGTCGAACCCATGGTCGGCCTCGAATGGTCACACGCCATCGAAGCCATGAACACCATCGACCTCGCCCAAAGCCCTGCCGACAGCAGGCGTGCGTGGATCCACCGCGCCGACGCGGAACAGGTGCTCGCGCTGTTCCGCGCCGTGCACACCGTCACGCAGAACCCGCCGTCGCCGTGGTGGCTGCGCGCGCTGCACCGCGGCAAGCTGCCGTCGCGTGCCGCGGGCTTCGCCGTCGAGGACGAGGTGACCGCGCTGCTCTCCACCCGTCCGGGGTGGGTGTACGTGCCGTGGGTGTCCGAGGGTGAGGTGGGCTACTGGGAGTTCGTGCCGTCCGAGAGCGGCGTGTACGGGCCGTCCGAGCCGACGACGGTGCAGTTCACGGACCTGCACCCCGGCTGGGTCGACCTGCTGCCCGCGCACCGCGGACCGGGGCTCCAGCAGCCCATCGCGTTCACCGCGGCCGACCTGCGCGAGCAGATCGAGGACCTGGAGAACATCGCCTGACGTGCGGTTCGGCGCGGTTTGTAGGCTGTGCGGTCGTGACCCCCAGTCAGCAGACCCCGCCGAACCACCGTTCCATCGTCAGCTTCGTCCAACGCGGCGAGCGGATGACGGTCGGCCAGCAGCGCGCGTGGGACACCCACTGGGAGCGCTTGGGCCGGGACGTCAAGGAACTCCCCGACGGGCCCGTGGACTTCTCCGGGTGGTTCGGCCGCGAGGCCCCCGTGCTGCTGGAGATCGGGTCCGGCATGGGCGAGACCACGTCCCAGCTCGTGGCCGCCGCCCCGGACGTCAACTACGTCGCGGTCGAGGTCTACAAGCCCGGCCTGGCGATGCTCATCCTGCGCGCCGAACTCCTCGAGGTCGACAACCTGCGCCTGCTGCGCGGTGACGCGGTCGACCTGATCACCGAGCACGTCCCCGAGTCGTCGCTGTCCGGCGTGCGCATCTTCTTCCCGGACCCGTGGCCGAAGAAGAAGCACCACAAGCGCCGCCTCGTGCAGCCCGACTTCATCTCCCTGCTCTCCTCGCGGCTGGTGCCCGGCGGGATGCTGCACCTCGCGACGGACTGGGAGAACTACGCCGACCAGATGATGGCGGTCTGCTCGGCCGAGCCGAAGCTCGACAACCCGCACGCGGACGAGCCTGGCGGGTGGGCCCCGAGGCCTGAGTGGCGGCCCATCACGAAGTTCGAACAGCGCGCGGTCGAAGAGGGCCGGATCAGCCACGATCTGATGTTCCTGCGGAACACTCTCACCTGACCGTGTACTCAAGTCGCGACTCCCAGTGGTCGATACGCCACCACTGAGGGTTTCTGGATCGCTGGATCGGGTGGTCATTGTTGATCACCCGAAGTGCCCCGTCTGGCAGTGACGAGTAAATGCCTTCCGCACCTACCGTTACCGACCGTGACCGCAGTCCACAACGGAGTCCGAACGCTCCCCGAGGCAGTAGACCTCGATGCCGCGGAGGGATTCCTCCGCATGTTCCACATCGCACACCCCGAGGCGGGCGCGATCAGCGCCCGGCTCGCGGACGTGCGTGCGGAAGTTGCGACGACCGGCACCTACCGGCACACCGCACAGGAGTTGTCCTACGGCGCCCGCATCGCCATGCGCGACAGCGGCTGGTGCACCAGCGGCCTGCCGTGGCGCAGGCTGAAGGTGCGCGACCTGCGCGGGTTCCGCAACGCCTCGGCCGTGGCGGGCGAGTGCGTCGAGCACCTGCGGCTCGCCACCAACGGCGGCGAGATCAAGCCGCTGGTCACGGTGTTCGCCCCGGACTCGCCGTCCGGACCGGGCCCGTGCATCTGGAACGAGCAGCTCATCCGGTACGCCGGGTACTCCGACGGTGTCGGTGACCCGCGCTACGCCGCGTTCACCGACACCGTGCAGGGCATGGGCTGGCGCCCACCCGCCGAACGCGGCCGGTTCGACGTGCTGCCGCTCGTCGTGGAAACCGCCCACGAGGGACCTCGGCTGTTCACCCTGCCGTCCGAGGTGGTGCACGAGGTGCCGATCGAACACCCGGACCTGCCGTGGTTCGCACGGCTGGGCCTGCGCTGGCACGCGGTGCCGGTGATCGGCAACATGCGCCTGTCCATCGGCGGCATCACCTACCCCGCGGCGCCGTTCAACTCGTGGTTCGTCGGTTCCGAGATCGGCACCCGCAGCCTCGCCGACGAGCACGGCTACGCCGCCGCCAAGCCGGTGGCGCAAGCGCTTGGCCTGGACACCAGCTCCGAGCGCACGCTGTGGCGCGACCGGGCCGTCGTCGAGCTGAACCGCGCGGTGCTGCACTCGTTCGACCGCGCCGAGGTGACCATCACCGACCACCACGCCGAATCGCTGCACCGGCTGTCGTGGCTGCGCGGCAGGCAGCGGCACACCGGCAACCGCCCGACCTTCCGCCTGGACCCCGGTGCGGCGCAGCGAGCGCGCACCGGTGGCCCCGCACGATTTTCCACAACGGACGCGGAAACCACCCAACCGCAGCCCCCAGGCCGATTGGCGGAACTCCTCAGGCATCACCAGGATCGCTCCAGCGGCCTGCACTCCGACGATTCCGCCTAATTACACGCCGGTAATTCGAACTGATTCCGTCAGCGCTGCGAGTCGACCATCACGCCTGATAGGGCCATCAGGACGAGAATCAGCAGACCTACGACCGCACCGAACCAAGTAGCGACAACCGTGAACATGACGTCCTCCTTTTCCCCGAACTCCGCCTCTCCAGAGTCGCTGCCCGACGGGTAATCCGACATCGGCCACCGGGGTATTTTCCGGTGACCAGGGGTCAGCCTTCCGGCTGATGCGGCACCCGACCGGGGGCGGACGCGGGATCAGCCCACAGGACCTACGTTGGTGCACGTGGAGAGCACCGAACTGGGCTGGCGGAGTTTGGCCAGACGACAGTGGCCCCTCGCGTGCGCGTTGCTCTTCCTGATGTTCGTCGAGGTGACCTCCGCGTCGAACAGCGACGTAGGACAGTTGTGGGCGCTGCCGGGCCTGGTCGTGGTGTGCGTGCTCGCGGTGCTGACCCCGCGCAGGCCGTTCGACTCGGCGCTCAGCGCGGCCGCGGCCGTCGTCGCCAGCTCGGTGCTGCTCAGGCTGGTGGACGTGGGCCTGCAATCGGTGATCGTCGCGAGCCTGCTGGTCACCGAGACCGCGGCGCTGATGGCGCTGATCGCCATCCTGGTCCGGCAGGAGTCGAGGGGACGGGCCGCGATCGGGGTCGCGGTGCTGGTCGTCGTGATCGCGGCGACCGCGTGGATCCGGCCCTCCTACTGGTTCCAGTACTCCGACGGCACCCGGCACGCCTTCACCCCGTCGCTGTGGCCCAACCTCGTCATCGGCGGCGTGCTGCTGGTCCTGTCGGTCGGCACCGGCCTGTACTTCCGGTCCCGCGACCGGGAACGCGGCCGCGCCGTCGAGGCCGAGGTGCTGGCGGCGCAGCACTCCGAGCGGATGGCGCTGGCCCGCGAGCTGCACGACGTGGTCGCGCACTACGTGACGAGCATCGTCGTGCACTCCCAGGCCGCCGAGGCGGTGCTGGAGCTGAACCCGGACGCGGCCCGCGAGGTCCTGCCCGTGATCACCAACAGCGGCACCGAGGCGCTCGCCGCGATGCGCAAGCTCGTCGGCACGCTCCGGGGCTCCGAACCCGCGGGCTCGGGGTCCGTCGACTCGACCAGCAACCTCGCCGCCGACGTCCGCCTCGTCGTCGAGGAGTCCGGCCTCCCCGTCGACCTGCGGTTCGACCTGACCGACCAGGTGCCGCCGGAGTTCGAGCGCTCGGTGCTGCGCCTGGTCCAGGAGTCGCTGACCAACTCGCGCAAGCACGCCGCCGACGTGACCGGGGTCGAGGTGTCCGTGGCGACGAAGGAGGGCATGGTCCACGTGCGCGTCGCCGACAACGGGCGCGGCACGCGGCAGGTGCCCGTCGGCGGCTCGGGCGGCTACGGGCTCGTCGGGATGCGCGAACGGGTCGAACTGCTCGGTGGCACCTTCACGGCGGGCGCCCGCACGGGTGGCGGCTGGGAAGTGCGCGCCCAGATCCCCATCGCCGCCTGATCCCAGGTGTTCGAAAGGCCCGACGCGTCGTGCGCGCCGGGCCCTTCGGGGGAGAAGAAGTCTGTTGGAACGCGGATACCCGCGCTGGGCGGGGGCAAACCACATCGGGCAGGATTTGTGCCATGTCCTTGCGCCTGCACGCCCCGGTGGTCCTGCCCTGCGACCCGACCTGCAGCGTCCTGCGGGATGCCGTGGTCGACCTCTCCGACGACGGCCGCATCACCCACACCGGCCCGGCCGCCAGCGCGCCCGCGTTCGACGGCGAGGTGCGCAGGCTGTCCGGCATCCTCATGCCCGGACTGGTCAACACCCACGCCCACAGCCCCATGACCGTGCTCCGCGGCCTCGGCGGCGACCTGCCGCTGCTGCGCTGGCTGCGCGAGGCGATGTGGCCCGCCGAGGCGAAGATGACCCCGCAGGACAGCGGCGCGGGGATGCTCCTCGGCGCGGTCGAGATGCTGCGCAACGGCGTCACCACCAGCGCCGAGATGTACTTCCACGGCGAGCAGCTCGTCGAGTCCGTGCTCGCCGCCGGTTCCAGGGTCCTGGTCGGCGTCGCGGTGCTCGACCTGCCGGGGATGCCGTGGCGGCCGATGGCCGAGGCGATCGACAAGTGGATCGACGCGGACGGGCTCCGCTTCGGTCCCGGCGAGCGCGTCGAACTGGGCTACGGCCCCCACTCCGCGTACATGCTCGCGCCCGAGGTCCTCGGTGAGATCGCGGCGTCGGCCCGGTCGCGCGGCGCGCTGACGCAGATCCACGTCGCCGAGGCGCCGAACGAGGACGAGGTCCAGCGCGCGTCCCACGGTTCCGTGCCGCGGCTGCTGGAGCAGGCGGGCGTGCTGGAGGGCCGCGTCCTCTCGGCGCACTCCATCCACCTCTCGCCGGAGGACATCGCGATCTACGCGAAGCACGGCGTCGGCGTCGCCCACTGCCCCGGTTCGAACACCAAGCTCGCGTCCGGCATCGCACCGCTGCGCGCGTACCTGGACGCCGGGGTGGCGGTCGGCCTCGGCACGGACGGCCCGGCCAGCAACGACGACCTCGACCTGTTCGAGGAAGCCCGCCTCGCGGCGCTGCTGGCCAGGGTGTCGGCGATGGACGCGTCCGTGATCCGCGCGGCCGACGCCCTCCTGCTCGCCACGCGCGGCGGCGCGGCGGCGTTGGGGCGCGACGACATCGGCGTGCTGGAAGCGGGCCGGTGGGCCGACGTCGTGCACATCGACATCGACGACCCGGCGTTCGCCACCGGGATGGACGCGCCGGACGACCAGCTCCTGGCGAACCTGGTGTGGGCGTCGGGGTCGCGGCGGGTGCTGGACGTGTGGGTGGCGGGCGAGCAGGTCGTCGCGGGCGGCGAGAACACGCGGGTGGACCGGGCCGAGGCGCAGGCCGAGGTCGGCGCCGTGTCGGCTCGGCTGCGGGCGTAGTCGTTGCCATTTCGGCAACAGGGTTAGCGGTTCGAGCGAGGTCGGGAGGACCGTGGAAGACATGACTCAGACACACGACCACGGTCCTGCCCACGACCACGGTGCCGGCCACGGCCACGACGCCGTGGTCGTCTTCGACGAGCAGTACTGGGCCGAGCGGTCCGGGCAGGCCGACC
>JBDSAJ010000271.1:0-14231 GCA_039922235.1 Umezawaea sp. | reverse complement strand
CCGCTGTTGGTCCAGTGCATCGTGGCGTCGAACGCGCCCGCGTTGAAGTCCGTGGTCCACTGGTCGACGGTCTGCGTCTTGACCTCGGCGGTGATGCCCAGCGCCTTGACGGCGTTCTTGATGATGTCGAGGTCGGTCAGGTAGTCGGACCAGCCCGCGGGGTCGGTCAGCGCGAAGGTGACCGGAGCACCGGCCGGGTCCTTCAGCACGTCGCCGTCCAGCTTGTAGCCGGCTTCGGTGAGCAGCTTCTTGGCGCCTTCGACGTCGACCTTGGCGGTCTTGCCCTTGTACTCGGCGGCGATGAACGGGTCACCGGCCGGGGTGGGGATGCCCGTGACGTTGTCGACCTTCGGGAACAGCTTCGAGTGGCCCTGCTGGAAGATGACCTCGCGGTCGACCACCATGTTCAGCGCCTTGCGCAGCGCGACGTTGTTGAACGGCGCCTTCGCGGTGTTCAGCCACAGGGCGTGGATGCCGAGACCGGCGGGCATCCAGACCTTGTGGTTCTTCGGGTCCTTGTTGACGAACAGGGTCTCGAAGTTCGGCATGAACACGTAGGACCACTGCGACGCACCGCTCGCGAGGGCGGTCGTCTGCGCGCTGTTGTCGTTGTACGCCGTGTACTGGATCTCCGGGACCTTGGGGAGGTCCTGCCAGTAGCTGGTGCGCACCGACAGCGTGACGGTCTGCGGGGTGAACGTCTTCAGCGTGTACGGGCCGGTGCCGACGGGCTTCTCGTTGGTGAAGGTCGTCGGGTCCGGCACGTCCTTCCAGATGTGCTCGGGCACGACCAACGAGTTGAGGATCTTGTTCTCGTTCACGAACTGCGGCTTGCTGAAGGTGATCTCGGCCGAGGTGTCGCTGACCTTGCTCGCGGCCGCGATCGGGATGCCGTTGGTGTTGAGGGCGGACTTGTCCTTCATCAGGTTGAACGTGTAGGCGACGTCACCGGCCGTGAAGGGCTGGTCGTCGTTCCACTTCACGCCTGCCCGCGTGGTGACGACGAGCTTCTGGTAGTTGTCCGTCCACTCCCACTTCTCGGCCAGCCACGGCGTGCCCTTCTCGGTCGGCGCGATGGGGTTGGTCTGCACGAGGGGCTCGTAGATCATGGCGCGGTAGCCCAGCGCCACGCCGGCCGACGTGGGGAGGAACGGGTTGCTGTTGTTCGTCTGCGGTCCGCTCGGCATGCCCACCGTCAGGACGCCGCTCGCGGCGCTCTTGGTGGCGCCACCCGATGAACACGCGGCGGCCACGAGCGCGACGGCCATGGTGCCGACCAGCGCGAGTGTGGTTCTGCGGCGTATGCCTTGCATGGAATTCTCCTGGCGGTTGTGAGAGAGCGCTCTCAGGAAATGGAACGGTGACCCGCCAGAGCAGCGGGCGGGCGACTAGATTCGTGGAGCCGACTGCCGGACCACGAGCGAGGTCGGCAGCACGAGTGGTTTCTCCGGCAGGGCTTCGCCACCGAAGTGGGAGAGCAGCATCCGGGCAGCCGCCACGCCCATTTCCTGCATCGGCTGCCGAACGGTGGTCAGCGAGGGTTCGGCGTGCGAGGCGATCGGCACGTCGTCGAAGCCGACGACGGACACGTCACCGGGCACGTCCCGGCCCGCTTGGCGCAGCGCGCGCAGGACTCCCAGCGCGGAGAGGTCGTTGTGCGCGAAGACGGCGTCGAACGGGATGCCCGTCGACAGCAGCTTCTCGGTGGCCACCGTGCCGCCGTCGGTCATGAAGTAGCCGTCGACGACGAGGCGGGGGTCGAGCGACAGGCCCGCCTCGGCGAGCGCGTCGCGGAAGCCGTCGAGCCGGTCCCTGGTGCAGCCGAACTGCATGGGGCCGGTGACGACGGCGAACTTGCTTCGGCCTGCGGCGAGCAGGTGGCGCGCGGCCCCGTACGCCCCTTGGCGGTTGGTGGTGGAGACCGAGGGGAACTGCGGGTGCGAGCCGCGGTCGTCGATCATGACGACCGGCAGGCCCTGCGCGTACAGCGTGGCGATGTAGTTGAGGGTGTCCGGCGGCTCGATCACCAGCAGGCCGTCGAAGGCGCTGGCCGAGACGTGGCTGGCGAACTGGCTCAGCGAGTCCGGACCGCGGTTCACGGTGTAGAGCAGCAGGCCGTAGCCCTCGGCCTCCAGCGAGTCGACGACCCCCTGGAGCACCTCGCCCATCCAGGGCCAGGTGAGCGACGGGGCCAGCATCCCGACGGTGCGCGCCCGACCGCGGGCGAGCCCGACCGCACGGGCGCTGGGCACGTAGCCGATCTCGTCGATCACGTGGCGGACGCGCTTCGCGGTGGTCACGTCCACATCGGGCTTGCCGTTCAGCACGCGGGACACCGTCGCCTTGCTCACCTGGGCGCGGAGTGCGACCTCGGCGATCGTGACCCGCATCTGGAACTCCCTTGTCCTGCAGTCCGCAAGTGTCCGCACATCATCCGGAACCGGTACCGAAACCGGTTCCGGGCGAGGTGTGGTGCAGTTAACATGGCCGAAACCCCGAGGGTCAATACCTCGCTGGGTAACGAAAGGGCGACGCACGGTCGACTACGTCAAATGGCCGCTGGCCTGCGGCGGACATGAGTAAGGTCGCCTCCATGGGGACGGTCGAAGCGGTCAGCCGCAGCTCGGAGTACACGTTCACGAAGCCCAACCAGCCCGAAATTCGCTTGCTCGCGGGCCTCGGCGTGGAGGGCGACGTCCACCAGGGCGTGACGGTCAAGCACCGGTCGCGGATCAAGCGCGACCCCACGGCGCCGAACCTCCGCCAGGTGCACCTGATCCACGGCGAGCTGCAGGACGAACTGCGCGCCGCCGGGTTCGGGGTGGAGCCCGGATCGGTCGGCGAGAACGTCACGACGCGCGGTGTCGACCTGCTGGGCCTGCCCACCGGCACCCTGCTCCACCTGGGCGAGGAGGCCGTCATCGAGGTGACCGGGCTGCGGAACCCGTGCGTCCAGCTCGACGGTTTCCACCAGGGGCTGATGAAGGCCATGCTGGACCGCGACGCCGACGGCAACCTGGTCCGCAAGGCCGGGGTGATGGCGGTCGTGCTGGTCGGCGGCCCGGTCCGCCCCGGCGACGCCATCCGGGTGGAACTGCCCGCCGAGCCGCACCGCGCGCTGGAACCGGTGTAGCGGCTCCACGAGTGGGAGCGCTCTCACGGTAGCCACGTCCATGGGCACCTCTCGTGAACTCGGGTGCCCGAAAGGTGCCACGGGTCACACCCGCCGGTCAATGGGAGCGCTCTCACGGTTAGGTCACGGTCGTGACGACCGCGTTACCGCCGCAAGTCCCTCTCCACGGCCGCGGCCGTCGACACCAAGTGCGGCAACAGCTCCTCGCGAATCGACGCGGCACTGCCCCGGCCCGCGTGCGCCGAGAGGTTGACGGCGGCGAGTACGGAACCATCGGGACGGCGGACCGGCACGGCGAGCGACCGCAGACCCTCCTCCAGTTCCTCGTCCACCAGCGACCACCCCTGCTCGCGGACCACCCGCAGCTCCTCGCGCAGCACGTCGGGGTCGATGATCGTGTTGCGGGTCAACGGGTGCAGCCGCACCGACGCCAGGTAGTCCTCCAGCCACTCCCCCGACCGGTCCGCCAGCAGCACCCGGCCCATCGCCGTGGCGTACGCGGGGAACCGGGTCCCGACGCTGATCGACACGGTCATGATCCGCCTGGTCGGCACGCGCGCCACGTACACCACGTCGGCACCGTCCAGCACGGACACCGACGACGACTCGTGGACGGTCGCGACCAGGTCCTCCAGGTGCGGCAGGGCGATCTCGGGCAGCGCCAGCCCGGACAGGTAGGCGTAGCCCAGCTCCAACACCTTGGGGCGCAACGAGAAGAGCCTGCCGTCGGTGCCCACGTACCCCAGCTCCACCAGCGTGTGCAGGAACCTCCGCGCGGCGGCGCGGGTCAGGCCGGTGGCGCGGGCGACGTCGCTCAGCGTCAGCCGCGCGTGGTCGGCGTCGAACGCCCGGATGACCGAGAGCCCCCGCTCCAGCGACCGGACGAAGTCGGTGGAGCGGTCCGGCAGGCTCACGGCTCCAGCGTGGCGAACGTCCGCTGCGCCACGGCGAACGCGCGGTTCGCGGCAGGCACCCCGGCGTAGACGGCGACCTGGAGCAGCACCTCGCCGATCTCGTCACGGGTGAGCCCGTTGCGCAGCGCGGCTTTCACGTGCATGGCCAGCTCGTCGTCGTGGTGCAGGGTCGCGAGCATCGCCAGCGTGATGCACGACCGGATCTTCCGGTCCAGCCCCGGCCGGGTCCACACCTCGCCCCAGGCGTAGCTGGTGATCAACTGCTGGAAGTCCGCCGTGAACTCGTCGGTGCGCTCGACCGCGCGGTCCACGTGCTCGTCGCCGAGCACCTCGCGGCGGACCGCCATGCCCTCCTCGAACGACATCAGCGCGCCCCGGCCGTGGTCAGGTGCCCGTGCAGGATCACCGACACGGCGTCCGCCGCCTCGACGTTCGCCAGGTGCGCGGCGTCGCCGACGATGTACAGCTCGGCGTCCGGGATGGCCTCGGCGATCGCCCGCAGGCACTCCGGCGGCGTCGCCTCGTCCTGCGCTCCCGCGATCACCACGGTCGGGGCCTGGATGGCGGGCAGCACCGGCCTCAGGTCCATCACGGCGAGCGCTTCGCAGATACCGGCGTAGGTCTCGGAGTCGACCCTGGTCAGCCCGTCCCGGTAGGCCGCGACCACCTCGGGCGCGCGGTCGGCCATGGCGTGGGTGAACCAGCGCCCGACCACCGCGTCGGCGACGGCCGCCGTGCCGGACGCCCGCACGGTCGCCGCGCGCTCGCGCCACGGCTGCGGGGACGGGAACAACGCGGTCGTGCAGCACAGCGCCAGCCGGTCGATGCGTTCCGGCGCGTGGCCCGCGAGCCACATGCCGATCATGCCGCCCAGTGACAGGCCGCAGTAGGAGAACCGTTCCACGCCAAGGGAATCGGCCAGCTCCAGCACGTCGTCGCCGAGGTCGTCGATGGTGAACGGGCCGGTGGCGGTGGGGCTGCCGCCGTGCCCGCGGTGGTCGAAGCGGAGCACTCGGAAGAACTCGTGCAGCACGGGGAGCTGCGGCTCCCAGAGCGCGGAGGTCGTGCCGAGCGAGCTACCCAGCACCAGTACGGGGGCGTTGTCCGGTCCGCTCAGTTCGTAGTGCAGTCTCACCGCTCTGCCTTTCGTTGGTGTGCGGCCAGTGCGCGGTCCACGAAGGCGGCCGCGCTACCGACGTACCCCGACGGGTCCAGTGCCTCACCGATCTCGTCGGTTGACAAGTGCTCTACGACCCTGTTGTCCGCCGCCAGGGCATCCCCCAGCCCCAGTCCGGCCGCCACCGCCTCGCGGCAGACCTCCGCCACCAAGTCCTGCGCCGCGCTCCGGCCGAGCGCGGGCGCGAGCCGCGTCGCCACGTTCTCCGCGAGCGGCAGGCCGCCGGTGAGGTCCAGGTTGGCGCGCATCCGGTCGGGGTGGACCTTCAGCCGCGCCAGCACCTCCCGCGTCCCGTGCACCGCGCCGCCGACGAGCCGCAGCAGCTCGGTGGAGGTCTCCCACTCGGCGTGCCACGCGCCTGCCGCGCGCTCGTGCTCGTGGTCCATCGACGCCAGCTGCGTCGCGACCAGTCCGGGCACCCGGCGGGTCGCCGCGATCACCAGCACCGACCGCACGGGGTTCCGCTTGTGCGGCATGGCCGACGACGTGCCGCCGTCGGCCTCCTCGACCTCGCCGACCTCGGTCTGCGCCAGCAGCACCACGTCCTGCGCGATCTTCGCCAGCACACCGGCCGCGGACCCGAGCGCGCCCGCCAGTTCGGCGAACCGGGTGCGGTCGGTGTGCCACGGGAGCACCGGGGCCACCAGCCCCAGTTCGTCGGCGAGCCGCTCCACCAGCGGCGCGCCCTCGTCGCCGAGCGCGGAGAGCGTGCCCGCCGCTCCCCCGAGCTGCACCGCCAGCCGTTCGGCGCGCACCGCGTCGAGCCGCTCCCGCACCTCGTCCACGGCCACCAGCCAGCCCGCGCACTTGAGCCCGAACGTGGTCGGCACCGCCTGCTGCGCCAGGGTTCGCCCGGCGATCAGCGTGTCGCGGTACCGCACCGCCAGCCGCTCGCACTCGTCCGCGACCCCGGCCAGGCCGTCCAGGATCGGCCGCAGTGCCCGGAACGCCACCAGCGAGGCGGCGGTGTCGAGCACGTCCTGACTCGTCGCACCGTGGTGCACGTAGGCCTTCGCGGCAACCGGCAGCGCGTCGGCCAGGTCGCGCACCAGCGGCACGACCGGGTTGCCCGACGCCGTCGCGCGGGCGCCCAGCGACACCGGGTCGGGCACGGCGGAGTCGATCACCGTGACGACGGCGCGGGCCGCGTCGGCGGGCACGATCCCGGCCCGCGACTGCACCACGACGAGCGCGCGCTCGAAGTCGAGCATCGCGCGCAGCCACGCCCGGTCGCCCAGCTCCGCGTCGACGATCGGGTCGCCGAACAGCGGGCGGAACAGGTCAGAGGTCGAAGAAGACGGTTTCATCGTCGCCCTGGAGGTGGATGTCGAAGCGGTAGCCGAACGGGGCGGGCTCCGCGATGAGGGTGCCGCGCCGCGCCGGATCGGTGATCGAGGCGAGGACCGGGTCGTCCGCGTTGCCGGGCTCGTCGGCGAAGTAGATCCGGGTCACCAGCCGGACCAGCATCCCCCGGCAGAACACGGACACGTTGAGGTGCGGCGCTTCCTCACCGTCCTCCGACGGCAGCGCGCCGGGCTTGACGGTGCGGAACCGGAACCGCCCGCTCTCGTCGGTCGGGCACCGGCCGAACCCGCGGAACCCTTCGCGCGCCACCGCTCCGCGCGGGTCGTCCGGGTGGTCGAAGCGACCGTCCGGGTCGGCCTGCCAGACCTCGATCAGCGCGTCGGGCACCGGGTTGCCCACGCCGTCGATCACCTTGCCGACGACGTCGAACGCGTCCGGCGTGCCCTCGTCGACGACGAGGTGGCCGTCGTCCCACGGCAGGCCGACCGCGAAGAACGGCCCCACCGTCTGGGACGGCGTGGTCTGCAGGTCACTCATCGTCGTGGTCCTCCTCGTGCTCGAACGGCGTCGGGTCGCTGCCGCGCAGCACGATGTCCCAGCGGTAGCCCAGCGACCACTCGGGCACGGAGCTGTCGAGGTCGAAGTCCGCGACCATCGCCTGGCGCGCGGCGGGCCGCGCCGAGTTGAAGATCGGGTCCTGGTCGAACAGCGGGTCGCCGGGGAAGTACATCTGGGTGATCAGGCGCTGGGTGAACGCGGTGCCGAACACCGAGAAGTGGATGTGCGCGGGCCGCCACGCGTTGTGGTGGTTCTTCCACGGGTACGCACCGGGCGCGATGGTGATGAACCGGTAGCCGCCGTCGGCGTCGGTCATCGTGCGGCCCACACCGGAGAAGTTCGGGTCCAGCGGGGCCGGGTGGCGGTCCAGGTCGTGCCGGTACCGCCCGCCCGCGTTCGCCTGCCAGATCTCGACCAGCGTGTTGGGGATCGGCCTGCCGTCGCCGTCGACGACCTTGCCGCTGACGGTGATCCGCTGCCCCTGCGGCTCTTCCGCGTGCTGGATCGTGAGGTCGTTGTCGTAACGACCGACGTGCTCCTCGCCCAGGAGGGGACCGGTGATCTCGCCAAGCCGTTGGGGCAGCAGGACCAGCGGGTGCTTGGGAGCGCGGGCGACGTTCGAGCGGTACTCGGGGAAGTCGACCGGCGGGTGCGACTCCGGGTCGGGCCGGTAGTGCGCCAGGCGCTTCGTGTCGGCGGGCACTTGGGACTCCTTCAGGCGGTGAGGTTGCGCAGGGCGAGAAGTTCCTGCTCCGTCGGGCGTTCGGTGGTGACCAGGTCCGGCGAGACCTTCAACGCCCAGCCCGTTTTCGCTTTGGCCGTGGCGAGGTCCACACCGGGGTGGAGCTGGGTGAGGGTCAGTTCACAGGTGTCCGGGTCCGGCCGGAGAACACCGAGATCGGTGATCACCAGCTGTGGCCCCTCGCCCCTGAGCCCGAGCCGTTCGCGATCGCCCTTGCCCTGGCCGAAGCCAAGGGAGGTCACGAAGTCCACGCGGTCCACGAAGGCCCGAGGGTTCTGCCGAACGATCATGAAGACCTCACGGCAGGACGCGGCGATCTCCGGTGCGCCACCCGCTCCGGGCAGGCGCACCTTGGGGTCGCGGTAGTCGTCGCCGATGACCGTCGTGTTGATGTTGGCGTACTTGTCGAGCTGCGCCGCCCCCAGGAAGCCGACGTCGACCCGACCCGGCTGGAGCCAGTAGTTGAAGATCTCCGGGACGCTGACGAGGCTGTCCGCCGAGTCGGCCAGCACACCGTCCCCAATGGACAGCGGAAGCGTCGCGGGCTTGGACCCGATGGTGCCGGACTCGTAGATCAGCACGAGGTTCGGCGCATGAGTACGCCGAGCGAGGTTCGCCGCAGTACTGGGAAGACCGATACCGACGAAGCAGACCGCGCCGTCAACCAGTGCTCGCGCGGCAGCGACTGTCATCATCTCGTCGGCGGTGTAGTCGTCGGTCACGCCACTCCCTCCAGCCAGGCCTGGAAGCTCTCGCGGTCCTTGCTGATCGCGTCCCAGCGCTGGTAGTAGTCGTTGTCCCTGGTCGAGTAGTCGTGCGCATAAGACGGATGCGCGCCACCCGGCGCCTCGGCCACGAAGTCCACCACCCACGACGGCAGCACCACAGCACCCGGCCGAGGCTCCAACTCGTCGACGATCTCCTCCACGGTCACCAGCGACCTGGTGGCGGCCAGCACGGCTTCCTTCTGCACACCGGTGATGCCCCAGAGCTGGACGTTGCCCTTGCGATCGGCGCGCTGGGCGTGGATCACGGCCGAGTCGAGCCGGAGGGCGGGCACAGCGGTGAGGACCTCGCCGGTGAACGGGCAGGTGATGGGAGCGATGTTCTCCGTCTGCTTCGGCAGGTCCGTGCCCACGTAACCCCTGAGCACCGCGAACGGCAGGCCACTCGCCGCTGCCACGTACCTGTTGGCCATGCCCGCGTGACTGTGCTCCTCCAGCTCCAGCGCGTTCGGCCAGCCGTTCTGGACGGCGTCGCGGAAGCGGTGCAGGGAACCGACACCGGGGTTGCCGCCCCAGGAGAACACGAGCTTCCGGGCACAGCCCGCGCCGATGAGCTGGTCGTAGATGACGTCCGGCGTCATGCGAACCAGGGTGAGGTCGCGTTTGCGCTGCCGGATGACCTCGTGGCCGGCAGCGAAGGGGATCAGGTGGGTGAAGCCCTCGAACGCGACCGTGTCCCCGTCGTGGACGACCTGGGCTACGGCCTGCGCCAGAGGCGCGATGGTGGCCATGGTGGGTGCTCCTCGGCGGTGACTAGAGCCGTGTTCGCTCAGCGAACTTGTATCCGTCTAGCGAACAATACTCTGGGCGGCACGGACCGGCCAGTGGTGTATCCACTGAGTGGAAGGCCTACGGCCGGAATGCCCTGCCGGACGCCGGAGGGGCAGCGCGAGCACGAACGCGCACATCGTCACGGCAAGTGATGTCCTGTCGAACGGCATCGAATCGGAGCGGTCGCCGGTGCGGGGTTCCATCCGACCGAACCCCAGGTCGCCCCGCGATTTGCGGCTACTCGGCAGACCGAAGCGGGCACACCGGGCCGCACGATCGAGCAAGCACGGCGCGAGCGGGTCACATTAGGTAACGGCAAGCGGCACCACCGAGGCGCCGAGCGGCACTGAATCACCGCAACGGGTGAACTTCGAGGACGGTCCGATGAATCCCAGCGGAACCGCTCGCCGATGGGGGGCGCCGGTTGCCGCATTGCACACGACGACGAACGGCTGGTCCGACCTCGGATGACAACCATGTCAGGCGGTGGGTCCTGATCGTTTGACGAGGTCAGCCGGGTGACTGGCGGATAAGCCTGCGACTCGTCCGGTAGACCACGGGGTCTGCGCGGGTGCGAGCGCTGACGAGATCGACCTGGTTAGCTGATCCGCACCACGGACCACCGGTCCAGTGGAAACAGTCAGTGGTGTTCACCCAGCACGTGGTCCTCGTCCCGGCTCCGATCGGGTCGGGACGACCGGCACCCGCTCGCTCGATGTGTCGAGACTCGCTCAACACATCGAGAACGGCCGGTGGAGGTGCGAGTGGACACCCCTGGAAGAGGGGACGACGACAGTCACGACTCCGAGTCGCGACATGAGCCGAGCCGGAGCGACAACTCCGGCCGACTCGTCATCGTCCTTGCGCTGGTGACGCAGGTCGTCCAGTTCGTTGGCGCGATAGTCGACCTGGTCAAGTAGTGCGGTTGGGTGGTGCGCCACAGGCGTACCACCCGATCTCTACCGGAATGATCCCACGATGGCATGTCGCGGAGAGCTCCCGTTTGTTTCACTGACGTACCGAACCTACCAGCACGAACACCAATCGCGGTGGTGTCGAATACTGCTCTGGGACTCCAACTGCCTGGTCAGTCATGATCGTGAGCAGCGAGGTTCACTCAATCGTGCATCGACTATTCCACTTCGGCGCTGGTCAGCCCGTCGGCACTGCCTGCACGGCCAACAGGGTGATGTCGTCGTGCTCCGACGGTCCCAGCCAGTCGAAGACCGCCCGCCGCACAGCATCGATCGTGGCACCAGCCTGCCGACCGGCGCACTCCCGCAGCACCCCTTGCAACCGATCTTCCCCGAACAACTCCTCACGGTTGGACTCCGCCCGCGCCTCGGTCACGCCGTCGCTGTAGAGCAGCAGGGTCTCCCCCGGCTTCACCGTGATCGACGTCTCCTGAAACCGGACATCCGTCAGCACACCGACGATGCCGCCTCGGGTAATCACTTCTTCCACCGCACCACCAGCGTGCAACAAAATAGGCGGCGGATGCCCCCCGGACGCCAGCGTCATCCTCAAACCACCGTCATCCGACTGCGCGAGAGTGCCCACCACCAGCGTCGTGAAGAGCTTGCTCCCCGCCGCCACCAGCGCGGCGTTGAGCAGGTACAGGAGCTGCGCCGGCCGCTGCTCCACCAGCAGCAGCGTGTGCAGCGACCGGCGCACCCGTCCCGAATGGACCGCCGCTTCCAAACCATTCCCACAAACATCGCCCAGCACGAACGTCGCACTGCCGTCTTCACGCAGGTGCACGTCGTAGAAGTCCCCGCCGACCTCAGCGCGGCGCGCGGCCGGATGGTAAGCGGTGGCCAAGAGCGCCCCAGGCACGTCCGGCAACGGCTTGGGCAACAGGTCGGCCCGAAGGACCTCCACCACCTTCGCCTGCTCACCGTGCCGGATGGCCGCTTCCAACGCCCGTGCCGCGTGATCGCCGTAGCGGCGGACCGAGTCGATCTCAGCCGCGGTGAACGGGTCTCTCGGCGCATGGCGGATCAGGACCAGCGCGCCGAGGGAAGCGCCGTTCTTGATCAGCGGCACGGCGTGCGCCGAGACCGGCTCGCCGAAGTCCACGGGGAGGTCCGGGGTGCTTTCACGGGTGAACTCGGCGTGGGCCACGGTGCCGTCCAGGACGTCCAGCAGGCCGGTGACCACCCCAGCCGACTGCCGGGTCGTCCGGCTGCGGACCACGTCCGTCGCGCCCTTGTGGGCGTGCCACCACTCGACACGGCCCCTGAGGGCCGGGACAACCACCGCGCACTGGTCGGCCAGGTGGGCGAGCGCGAGTTCCACGATGGCCTGGAGGGTGTCCGCGCGGTCGGTGGCCGAGGAGAGCCTGCGCAGTGCCTCGTCCAGGAACACCGTGTCCCAGCCCGTCGGCGGGTCGAGGTAGCAGGCCGTCCAGCCGTCGCCCAAGTCCTGGCGGCGAGCGGGGATGGTCAGGACCTCGCCCGGCTGGAGGTGGGGGTAGAGGCTGGTCGCGGCCGGGTTGAGCAGGGTGACGGCGTCCTTGTCGTCCACGATGGCCACCGCCTCGTGCAGGCCGTCCACCAGGCGGCGCCACGCGGGCAGACCGATTCCGGGTGCCTCCGTGTCCACACGGTGCCCCTGGGCCATCGGGTGCGCTCCTGGAGTTGGTGGACGGTGGTGGTGCGGCCCTCAACTTATCCGACCGGCTCGTGGGAGACTGACCATCTTCGTTGGCGATCCCCGATGTTGCCCGGGTATGGTGATCGGCGTGGAGTTGCTGCGCTTGTCCAAGGCCGCGCAGCGTCCGGGTATCCCTCCGATGACGCTTCGTTTGTGGGCGATCGATAACGTCGGGTCGTTGACGACCACCGTCGCCGGGCGGTGGTACGGCCTGAGGTTCGCGCAGGCCCGCGAGCGGCTGCTCGACGAGACCGCTCAGGGTGTCGAGGACCGTGCTGAGTGAGCCGGAAGCTTCCGCTTGCGGAGGGTGAGACTGCCCGTACCGCGTGCGCCCGTGCTGTCTTCCGTGCCGGAGTTGACGAGAAGTCCGGTGAGTTCCTGTCCGCCGCTGTGCTGGCCGAGCGTGTCGGGTGGTGCGCTGATCTGGTGTCCGGGATGGTCGCCGATCTGCTGGCCGAGCACTGGAACACCGTCGACGTGGACGTGCTCGCCTCCGGTGTGGACGCGGCCGGCCGGAGGTTGCCGTCGAACGCGTGGATGGCGTTGCGTCGCCTGGGCTGGACTCTCGCACCACCGACGGAGGTCACGGTCAACGACCGGATCGTGCGCATTGCCCAGGAACAGGCGGGACGGATGTTGCGGTCGGCGACGTGGCGCGCCGGCCTGACCGTCGGGGTGCTCGCAACGTGGCCCGCCGATCCGGCCAAGCGCACCCCGCAGGAGTGGGATTGCGTACGTGGTGCCGTGTCCGACGGGCGGTTCCTGCCGTCCGGTGTGATCCGCTCCCGGACCCGGCAGATCGCTACCTTCGCCCGCGAGCATGGGCGGTTGCCGGTGGATGTGTTCGAACTGGAGCCCGCACCCGGGGTCGCGCGGATGCTGTTGTTGTCGGCCTGCGACGGGCAGCAGGCCACCGTCGAGCGTGCGGATGATCCGGGCAGCAGGGTGCTGCTGCGGCTGCAACTGCCCACCCGACCCGACCCACGCTCCTACCGGGACTGGACGTGGGTGGCGGCCCCGATCCGGCTGCCGCCGACGGTGCCCGCCGGCGCGGTGGTGCACCTGCCCACACTGCGTATCCGCCAGGACCGTGTCCATGTTGATCTGGCCTACACCTACCCGGTCCCGAAGACCCGGCGCACCGGGCACACCGTCGCGCTCGGGGTGGACTGGGGCCTGAACACCCTGCTGTCCGCCGGAGCCGCCCGGCTGCACACCGACGGCCATATCACCACACTTGGCACCGGAGGCATGTTCCGAGCAGGAGGCGTGCTGGCCAAGCAGCACCGGCTGCGCCAGCACAGCGAGCGCCTGCACACCAAAGCCGACCACTACCAGCGGCTGGCCGGTGTCGACACCGAGCACCTCCTGACGGCCAAGCTCCAGGTCCTGCGGGACGAGATCCAGCGCGTGTCCGCGCGCCGGTCCACCCTCAACGACGCCCTGGCGTGCTCCGCCGCCCGGTGGACGGTGGATCAGGCCATCGCCGCCACCGCGACCGTGATCCAGGTCGAGGACCTGCGGTCGATGGAAGCACGCGGTATGGGCCGCACCCTGAACACGCGTCTGTCCCAGCAGGTGCGTGGGCGGGTCGTGGACCGGATGCGGCACCTGGCCGCCGAGGTGGGTATCGCCGTGGTCGCCGTCCCGGCCCGGAACACCTCGAAGCACTGCCCGCGGTGCCTCACCGTCCTGCGACACCGTAAAGCCCCGGACCGGCCCGCCACACCGGGATGGAAGTGGGCTGTGTGCGGTTCGTGTGGCTACCAGGGCGACCGCGATGCCGGCGCGTGGCAGCGCATCGCCGCCCGCGGTCTGACCCACCAGGCCACCACCGTCACCGACCGTGGCAGTGGTGCGATGGCGATCCGCACGGTCGTGGACGCACTCGAAGCGGGCGCGGTCATCACCCCCGCACAGACCAGCCGGGACCGGACCAAGACCGGACCCACCCGGCGGCAACCACCACGCCCCGCGCCCAGGCGACGCGGGGCACCCTCCCCGGCACGACCTCGCGGTGGTGCCGGCCAGCGTCCGGAGGGACACGCTCACACGGACCGGCCCCGGCTGCCCCGCGCGGCCCACCGGCACCAGGGCGCGACCACGATCAGCACACCCACCGGTCGACACCGGCCACGAGGAGCGGCACTGGGCGCGGGCTTCCACCTGCACACCCACGCCACCCCACCAC
>JBDSAJ010000270.1:0-8132 GCA_039922235.1 Umezawaea sp. | reverse complement strand
ATCCAGCGGATCGTGCCGGAACACCCGCTGGTGAACCCGGTGCAGCGGTTCGCCGACTCGCTGACGTCGTGGCAGAACCCGTCCTACCTCGCACCGCTCGCGCACCAGGTCGGTCCCGCCGAGCCCTCCGGGGTGATCGCGGACTACGCGCGGCCCGCACCCGTCGACCTGCCGGTCGCTCAGCCGCCTCGGCGACGACCATCCACAGTGGGCGGTGCCTGGTCGCGACTGCGGGACGTGGTGGCCCAGCGAAGCCCCGCACCATCGGACTCGACCTCACTGGAGGTGCTGCCACAGGTGGAGCCTGAGCCTGCGGTGCTCGACGAACCGGCGGCGCCCGAACCCACCGGTTATGACGAGCCCACACCTGCGGTGCACGAGGTCCTGGTGACACCGGAGCCCGCTGTGCTCAGGGAGCCTGTCGCCGCACCGGAACCGGTGGTGCGTGAGGACTTCGCGACACCGGAACCCGTGGTGTCCCAGGGGTCTGCGGCGCCGGCGGCGGAGGCGGAGGAACCGCCGGCTGAGCCAGAGCCCGCGCTGCCCGAAGAACCTGTCGGCACGCTGGGAGCCGGCCCGGCGGTCGAGGCGGCATTGCCCACCGAACCCGTGCGACCGGTCGCAGCGCTTGACCTGGTCGCGCCTGCGGTGTCCAGCCGGGTCGAGGTCGGGCCGTCGACATCCCAGGTGCAGCGGACGGTCGCCCTTACGGCTGTGGCCGACACGCCGGTCGCTGTCCAGCGGGAACGAGCCGCCATGGCACCGGAACGGTCGACTCCTCCGACCCCGGTGGTGCGTGCGGTGGTCAACCGCGCGGACAGCCCAGTGCTGCTTTCGCAGCCAAGCCCAGTGCTGCTTTCGCAGCCAAGCCCAGCGCCGTTTTCGGAGCCACTGGTGCAGCGGCAGGTCGCTGATGTCGTCGCGCCGGAGCCGCCGACGGCGGAGGTCGCGGCGGAACCCGAGTCGCTGCCCGATGAGCCGGACGTCGTCACCGCGTCCGCACCGCCACTCGGCGAGTCGACGCAGGAGCGCCACGAGCCGTCGCCAGTGCTGTCACCGGTTCCGTTGTCAGTGCCGTCGCCGGTGTCGTCGGGACCGCTGATCCCGTTGGTGCAGCGAGCGGTTCACCCGGTTGTCAGAGAGGCCAAGCAGGTACCGGCGGCGGGTTCGTCGCCGGTTGTGCCGTCGGTGCAGCGCATCTCAGAGCCCCGTCCTTCGGTGACCGTGCCGCCGGTGCTTGAGGCCTCACCGGTGCCGCTGGTGCAGAGGGAGGTTCGCCCGGCCTCCCGTGGTGCGGATGAGTTCGCCGCTCCGGAGGTGCAGCGGATCATCGATTCGCCGACGCCGCTGGTGCGGCAGGTCGTTGAGGTCTCAACGCCACCGCCTGTCCAGCGCGCGATGATCGAGCCCTCGCAGGTGATTGAGGCGCCCGTGACTCGCGAGGACGTCAGGCCGGTGATGCCACCGCCGACGTCGTCGGTGGTGCAGCGTCAGGTCTCCACGGTTGCCGATGCGGGCGGTCCGGAGACCGTCGTGACGCGGCGGCGAGGGCTCGGTGCGCCCATACTGCCGGATCCCGAACCGCCCCAGCGGCTACCGGAGTTTTCGCACGCGACCGTGGACGCGCCACCCGCGACGGTTCAGCGTGTGCCAGAGGTGGCGCCGTTGCCTGGGACGACGCGACCCGAGGCAGCGCCGTCCGAGACGGTGCGGTTGGTGCACCTGGAGCCGCTCGCCGACCACCGGCCTACCGTGCTACGGCTCGCCGACCCCCTGCCTGCCCACCCCCTGCCCGCAGACCATCGACCCGCTGTGCAACGGCTCCAGGAAGTGCCGTCCCCTCCTCCGGTCGAACGGATCGAGCTGGTCGGGCAGCGCCCCCTGTCCGTTAACCGGATCGAGTCGGGACCGGGTCACGTGGTGCGACCGTGGGAAGCAGCCACACCTGCCCGGAACCCAAGCGAGTCCCGGAGTCCAGTCAGGGCCACACCCGTCGCGGTGCCGCCGATCGTGTCCCGGTTGATCGAGGGCGCACCGCTCGCCGTGACCACGAGCCCTGCCGTCGAAGCACCGGTCCAACGCGTGGAACAGGTCGTGCGGACCTCGGCTGCCGTGCAGCGCGAAGAGGTCCAGGATGTTCCCGCTGCTCCGGCCGGCGCTGCTGCGGCGGCCGCTGGGGCAGCGCCCGAAGAGCTGGTGAAGAAGCTGTACGACCCGTTGCTGCGGCGGCTGAAGGCCGAGCTGTGGCTGGACCGCGAGCGCCGCGGGGCGCTCACCGACCTGTGGCACTGAGCGGAGAGAACGATGACGGAAATCGAGGAGGCGGTCGCCGTCTGCTTCGTGGTGCGGATCGACGACGAGAGCCTCGGGTCGTTCAGCAGCTGCGACGGGCTCGGCTGCGAGTTCACGATGGAGCAACGGGAAGAGGGCGGCAACAACGGCATGGTGTGGCAGTTGCCGACCCGCATCAAGTACTCCAACGTCAAGCTCACCCGGCCGGTGACCAGGGAGAGCGCGAAGATCATCGCGTGGATCGCGGGCATGGCGGGCGGTGTCACCCGCAAGACCGCGACGATCGAAGCCCGCACGCTGGGCGGCACGAAGATCGCGAGCTGGGAGCTCGCCGAGGTCGTCCCGGTGCGGTGGAGCGGTCCGCAGCTGTCGGCGGACTCCCCGAAGGTCGCGACCGAGACGCTGGAACTGGCCCACCACGGCTTCCTGACCCCGGCGCGGTGAGACATGGCCACCCCCGTCACGTTCACCTCAGCGGGCAGCCCGCCGCCCAGCGCCTACGGATCGGGCTCGTCGCCGAAGAGCCTGCAGAAGGCGGTGCTCAGCGTCTACGAACCGTCCAAGACCGGCGACATCACCAAGCCCGGCCCGTTGCTGTTCGACATCGAGTTCCAGTTCAACCCCAAGGAACTCTCGCTGACCAAGAACGCGAAGTGGGGCCGCGACAACCAGCCCAACCACCCGAAGAGCGGGCCGCCGCAGTTCAAGGGCTCTGACCCGTGCAAGCTGGCGCTGGAGATGTTCCTGGACGCCACCGCGAAGATGGACGACCTGGTGGTCAAGAAGGTCGAGCAGCTGTTCACCTGCTGCGTCCCGACCGAGGACAGTCGCCAGCAGGGCAAGGGATCGCCCCCGTGGGTCAAGTTCAAGTGGGGCGAGATGACCGGGTTCACCTCGTTCGTGTCCAGCGTCAGCGCCAAGTACACGTTGTTCACGCCCGGCGGCATCCCGGTGCGGGCGTTGTGCACGGTCAACCTCGAGGAGATCTCCGGCGAGCTGGGCGGCCAGAACCCGACCTCGGGCGCGCTGGAGATGCGCAACTCGCACCTGCTGGTCGCGGGGGACACGCTCCAGTCGTTGGCCTACCGGGCTTACGGGAAGGCCGAGCTGTGGCGCGAGATCGCGCTGGCCAACGACATCGACGACCCGATGCGGCTGCGACCGGGGGTCCGGCTGCTGGTGCCCGCGCTGGAGGAGGTCACGCGTGCCCAATGAGAGCTTCGCGAACAGCCTGGTCGTGGAGATCGAGGGCAAGCCGCTGCCCGCGGATGTCAAGGCGCTGCTCACCTACGCCTACGTCGACGACAGCCGGAACCTGCCGGACGTGTTCGTGCTCCGGTTCCGCGACCAGGGGCACGTGGTGCTCGACAAGGGCGGGTTCAAGATCGGGGCCAAGGCGGCGCTGAAGGTGCAGACGTCCGACCCCGGCGGCCCGCAGCCGCTGTTGACCGGCGAGGTCACCGCGGTCGGGCTGGACGCGGACAGCAACGGCACCTTCACCGAGGTGCGCGGCTACGACCTGGCGCACCGCCTGTTCCGCGGCACGCGGGTCGCGGTGTACCCCGGCATGACCGTGGCCGACGTGGTGCGCAAGGTCGCGCAGCGGGCCGGGTTGCAGGTCGGCCAGGTCGACGACGTGCGCGGTTTCGGCGGCAAGCCGAACACGCAGTTCAGCCAGGACAACGTCAGCGACTGGGGGTTCCTGTCCCGGCTCGCGGACGCGGTCGGCGCGCAGATCGCGGTGGTCGACGGGAAGCTCGACTTCCGGTTGCCCGAGAAGCCGCACGGGGCGCCCGACACCAAGGCCAAGGCGCGCAGCAACCCGCTGGTGCTGGAGATGCACCGCACGCTGCTGGCGCTCCGCGCAGCGATCACGGCCGCCGGGCAGGTTCCCGAGGTCGAGGTGCGGGGATGGGACTTCGAGAGCAAGAAGGAGGTGTCGGCGACCGCGACACCGAGCCTCGTCGGCACCGAGGTGCAGGGCGTCGACCCGGTGGCGCTGGCCAAGAAGTTCGGCAGCCCGCCGTTCCTGAGGGCGGACGCGCCGTGTCGCACGCACGCCGCGGCCAAGGCCACCGCGGACGCGCTCGCGGCCCAGTTCGGCACCGCCTGCGCTGAACTCGCGGGCGTCGCCAGGGGCAACCCGAAGCTGCGCGCGGGCGCCGCGGTGGCGCTGGCCAACGTCGGCGAACCGTTCGTCGGCAAGTACACCCTGACCAGCACGCGGCACCTGTTCACCGCGGAGGTCGGCTACACCACCGAGTTCACCGTGTCCGGCAGGCAGGAGCGCTCCCTCTACGGGCTGGCCAACGGTGGTGGCGGACCGGTCACCCGGCAGGCGGGTGTGGTGCCCGCGATCGTCAGCGACGTCAAGGACCCCGCGAAGCTCGGCCGCGTCAGGCTCACGTTCCCCTGGCTGTCCAAGGACTTCACCAGTGGCTGGGCCCGCACCGTGCAGAGCGGCGCGGGCAACGGGCGGGGCGCGCTGGTGCTGCCGGAGGTCGGCGACGAGGTGCTGGTCGGTTTCGAACTGGGCGACTTCGAGGCGCCCTACGTGCTGGGCGGCCTGCACAACGGCAAGGACGCCCTGCCGACGTTGTCCGCTGAACCGGTCGACGGGAGCAGCGGCGAGATCACCGCGCGCGGCTTCGTCTCCCGCAAGGGGCACAAGCTGGAGTTCGTGGAACAGGACGGCATCGTGATCTCCAGCGGCGACGGGAAGTTCGTCGTCAAGCTGGACCAGCGCAACCAGGTCGTCGAGGTCACCAGCGGCAAGAGCGTCACGGTCAAAGCGGCCAACGGCGTCACGATCGACGCGGGGAACGGACCGCTGGAGCTCAAGGGCCAGAAGATCTCCGCCAAGTCCGCCACCGACGTGGCGATCGAGGCGAGCACGTCGCTGAAGCTCGCGGGCACGTCCGGGGTGAAGGTCGAGGGCGCGACGGTGTCGATCGCCGGTCAGGGCCAGGCGGAGCTGACGGCGAGCGGCCCGGTCACGGTGCGCGGCGGCATCGTCCGCATCAACTAGTCGAAGAGGGAAGGAGGGCGCATGCCGCCAGCGGCGAGGGTCGGGGACCCCACGGGCCACCCCGGCGTGATCGGGGCTCCCGGAGTACCGACGGTGCTGATCGGCGGGATGCCCGCCGCGACCGTGACCACGATGCACATCTGCTCCTTCCCCGGCCTGCCACCGCACCCACCGACGGTGATCGCGCCACCGGGTTGTCCCACCGTGCTGATCGGCGGGCTGCCCGCCGCGCGGATGGGTGACTTGTCGGCGTGCGGGGCGCCGATCGTCATGGGCTGTCCGACCGTGCTGATCGGAGGATGAGACGTGGACTTCATCGGCAGGGGACTGGCGTTCCCGATCCACACCGACGTCACCGGGTCGATCGCGCTCGTCGGCGGCGAGCGCGAGATCATCGAGAGCATCCGGCTGATCCTGGCGACCTCGCCGGGGGAGCGGCCGATGCGGCCGGAGTTCGGCTGCGCCATCCACGACCTGGTCTTCGCACCGGCCGACACCGCGACCGCCGGGCAGATCGCCTACGAGGTCCGGCTGTCAC
This sequence comes from Umezawaea sp., assembly GCA_039922235.1. Taxonomy (GTDB): domain Bacteria; phylum Actinomycetota; class Actinomycetes; order Mycobacteriales; family Pseudonocardiaceae; genus Umezawaea. Next base: position 2,274 of record JBDSAJ010000270.1, on the reverse strand, counting down.
TGGAGCGGTGGGAACCGCGGATCACCGTGACCGATGTGGTGGTGCGCTTCGACGAGGCGGACCAGGGCACGCTGCTGATCGACATCCGGTACTCGTTGCGCAGCACCAACGACCCGCGCAACCTGGTCTTCCCGTTCTACGTCATCCCAGGGCACGAGCCGGACGAGGACGGTGCCTGATGTCCCTGCCGACCCCGAACCTCGACGACCGGCGGTTCCAGGACCTCGTCGACGAGGCCAAGCGCAGGGTGCAGCAGAAGTGTCCGGAGTGGACGGACCACAACGTGTCCGATCCGGGTGTCACGCTCATCGAGGCCTTCGCGCACATGGTCGACGAGCTGATCTACCGGGTCAACCGCGTGCCGGACCTGCACTACCTGCGGTTCCTGGACCTGATCGGGGTCCGCCTGTTCCCGCCGACCGCCGCGCGCTGCGAGGTCACCTTCTGGCTGTCCGCGCCGCGCGAGACGCCGGTCGTCGTGCCGTACGGCACGCAGGTGGCGACCGAGCGCAGCGAGGTGGAGGAACCGGTGGTCTTCAGCGTTCACCGCGAGCTGACGGTGGTCCCGTGCTCGCTCAGCCGTCTCGCCGGGTCGGTCGCCGACTCGGGCTCACCGCCGCTGGACCGCACCGAGGACCTCCTCAGCGGCAAGCGGCCAGGCTGCTTCGACACCCCTCCGGCGCCCGGCGACGCGGTGCTCTTCGGCCTCTCCGAAGCGGTTCCCGGCTGCGCGGTGCTGCTGCGGATCGACTGCCAGGCCGAAGGTCGCGGTGTGGACCCCCGCGATCCGCCCTGGGTCTGGGAGGCGTGGAACGGCACGGACTGGACGGCGTGCGAACTCGACCAGGACACCACGGGCGGGTTCAACAAGCCGGGGGACGTGGTGGTGCACGTGCCGCGCACGCACACCACGTCGATCCTCGCCCGGCAGCGGGCGGGCTGGTTGCGCTGCCGAGCCGTGTCGCCGAGACCCGACCAGCCGTTCTACCAGGAGTCGCCCAAGCTGCTCGCGGTCACCGCCGCGACGATCGGCGGCACGACCGACGCCACGCACGCCGACATCGTCCGGGACGAGACGATCGGTGTGTCCGAAGGCGTGCCCGGCCAGCGCTTCCCGCTGTCCCGCGTGCCGGTCGTCGTCGACGAGGGCGCGCTGGTGGTCGAGGTGGCCACGACCGGCGGCTGGGAGGAGTGGACCGAGGTCCGCTCGTTCGCCCAGTCCGGTCCGGCCGACCGGCACGTCGTGCTCGACCGGGTCGGCGGCGAAGTGATCTTCGGGCCCGCCATCCGGCACCCCGACGGCGGGATACTGAACTACGGGGCCGTGCCCGCGAAGGCGGCCGCGATCAGGGTGCCCGAGTACCGCACGGGCGGTGGGCTGCGGGGCAACGTCGCGCGGGGACTCCTCCAGGTGCAGCGCGACCCGATCCCCTTCGTCAGCAGCGTGGTCAACCGCAAACCCGCGATCGGTGGTGTGGCAGGCGAATCGGTGCGCGACGCGGCGGTCCGCGGTCCGCTGCTGCTGCGCAGCCGCGATCGCGCGGTCACCGCGGAGGACTACGAGTCGCTGACCCGCGAGGCCGCCCCCGAGGTGGCGAGGGTCCGCTGCGTGCCGGTCGGCCGCGACTCGCAGGCGGTCCGCGTCCTCGTCGTGCCCGCCGTGCCCGAGCACGACGAGCTGGAGTTCACCTCCCTGCAACTGGATCCCGCCGTGCGCACCAGGATCGAGAAGCACCTCGACGAGCGCCGGTGCGTCGGAGCGCAGGTCTCCGTGGAACCGCCGTTCTACCAGGGGGTGACCGTCGTGGCGCAGTTGCGGGCCCGCACCGGGACCTCCCCGGACGCGCTGCGCGTCCGCGCCGTGCAGGCGCTGTACGACTACTTCAACCCGATCGGCGGCGGCCCGGACTCGACCGGCTGGCCGTTCGGGCGACCGGTCCAGTCCGGCGAGGTCTTCGCGGTGCTGCAACGGCTGCCGGGTGTGGAACTGGTCGAGGACATCCGGCTGTTCGGGGCGAACCCGGTGACCGGCGAGCGGGGCAACGCCGTGCCCCGGCTCGACCTGCCGGTCAACGGTCTCGTCTTCCCGTTCGGCCACCAGGTTCGAGTGACGCGGAGCTGACCATGAGAACAGGCGCTGCCACGCTGCCCACCGCCCGCCCGCTCGGGGAGCGGTTGCCGGGCGTCTACGTGGAGGACCTCTTCACCCAGCGGTTCACCGAGGCACTGGACGAGGTGCTCGCCCCAGTGTTCGCGACCCTGGACTGCTTCGCG
>JBDSAJ010000269.1:0-11336 GCA_039922235.1 Umezawaea sp. | reverse complement strand
GTGGTGGGGTGGCGTGGGTGTGCAGGTGGAAGCCCGCGCCCAGTGCCGCTCCTCGTGGCCGGTGTCGACCGGTGGGTGTGCTGATCGTGGTCGCGCCCTGGTGCCGGTGGGCCGCGCGGGGCAGCCGTGGCCGGTCCGTGTGAGCGTGTCCCTCCGGACGCTGGCCGGCACGACCGTGAGGTGCCAGAGGGACGCGTGAAACCGGCCCTGCACGCGGAGTGGACGAAGATGCGCACCGTCGCAGGCCCCCGTTGGCTGCTGCTCGGCACCATCGCGGCGACCGTGGCGCTGAGCGTCGCGGTCACCTCGGTCCTGACCTGCGACACCGCCGGTTGCGGCGCCGACCCGACCAGGCTCAGCCTCATCGGCGTCGAACTGGGCCAGGCACTGGTCGTCATCCTGGCCGTGCTGGCCATCAGCAGCGAGTACGGCTCAGGCATGATCCGCACCACCCTGGCGGCAACCCCGCACCGCGCCACCGTCCTCGCGGCCAAGGCCGTCACCCTCACCGGTGCGGTGGCCGCGGCCGGGACCGTCGCGGTCCTCGGCTCGCTGCTGGCCGGTCGACTCATCCTGCCCAGCCAAGGCCTGTCCTTGACCGACGGGCCAACGCTGCGGGCGACCGTCGGGTCGATCCTCTACCTGGCCCTGATCGCCCTGCTCAGCCTCGGCGTCGCCACCATCGTGCGCGATGCCGCAGCAGGCATCGGGATCGTCCTCGGCCTGCTCTACCTCGTCCCCATCCTCACCCCGGTGATCGACGATCCGCACTGGCAGCGCCTGCTCCAGCAGATCGGGCCGATGAGCGCCGGCCTCACCATCCAGGCCACCACCGACCTCGCCACCCTGCCCATCAGTCCCTGGGCGGGCCTCGACGTGACCGCCGGGTGGGCCGCCGCGACACTACTGGCAGGCGGCCTGGTGCTGTGCGTCCGCGACGCCTAGAACGTCCGGCTGCGCCGTGCTACAAGAAGGCCGTGGTCAAGGTCGCCAGGGCGCACGCCAGGGTGGCCGACACCCGGCGGGATTGGCAGCACAAGCTGTCCACGGCGATCATCCGCGACAACCAAGCGGTGTACGTCGAGGACCTGTGCGTGGTCGGTCTCGGCCGGACCAGGCTGGCGAAGTCCGTGAACGACGCCGGCTGGGCATCGTTCACGGGCATGTTGGAGTACAAGGCCGCACGCTACGGGCGCACGTTCGTCAGGGTGGACCGGTTCTTCCCGTCCACCCGGCTGTGCTCCGCGTGCGGCCGGATCAACGAAAAAATAGCCCTGGATGTCCGGTCGTGGAAGTGCCCGTGCGGCAGCACCCACGACCGAGACATCAACGCCGCCAAGAACATCAAGGCCGCCGGACAGGCGGACTTCAACGACCGCGGAGCGCGGGTAGGACCGGCAGCGATGCCGGCACCGCGCGACGAAGCGGTAACCCACCCGGGCGCCACGCGATCCACACGCGGCGTTGAGGGAATCTCCGTCCATCAGGACGGAGAGGATGTCAATGGGTCAGCTACGCCGGACCGCACAGGACGCGGCCACCGGCGGGCCATCCGGCGTGATTTCTCCCGCAGGGCAATGGATCGCCCGCTGCCCCGAGGAGGGGACGCCGTCGATGGCGGTCGTCGATCTCGACAGCGATCCCGCGAATCCCGCACGGGTGTGGCGGCGCACAGCGCGCTCGGGCGTCTACGACCCGCACTTCATCCAGGACGACCGCGGGAGCGACGACCGTCGCGCGTTCTGACCAGCCCCGCTGGAAAAGTCGTTGGCCTGCGGGAAAAGCTCCCGCAGGCCAACGGGCTCGCTCGTCGCGATGAGCGGTCAGTCGAAGTCGTACACCGTGGTCGGTACGTCGTGAGCCAGCAACGTTTCGGCGATGAGCGGTTCGATGCGCTCCCACCGTCCCCCGGCGAGGCCGCAACCGATGCGAGGCATGTGCACACCGGCTTCGAGTCGCAGCGCGTGGTCGGTGAGGTCGGCCAGGCAGCGCGCCACGGCGTCATAGCGGATCGGTGGACCGTTGCTGCCGGTGCGCATACCGCGTTGGGCGACCATGTTGGCCACCCAGGTGTCCGCGCGGACCTGGACCAACTGGGTGGCGCCTAGACCGAAGTCGTTGCCTGCTCGTGCGCGATGCCAGTCGCGGTAGGCACGTTCCGGTTCCGGCCACCGTTTCGAGATCGCCAGGACGAAGCCCTTGCCCCACCCTCCGAGGTCGTTGCAGACATGCGCGATGATCTTCGGCCCCTTGGACTGAGGGCTCGTCGCGTCGCCCTTGAGGACTCGTAGTGCCTGCATCCAGTGATGTTCCCAGCGGCACGTTCACCTGTCGACACGGTTTCCGGCCGCTCGCCGAGGATCACTTGTTCGCGGGCGTGTACCCCAGTCGTCCGTCGGCGGGCAGCAAGTACCCGCTCCAGCGTTGGTCGGGAACGACGCCGTCGAGGTCAGCCGCCGTGGTGTACTCGAGTTCGAAGCCGATCAGGCCAAGGCGGAAGTCGACGTCGTGGAACACCTCGTCCGCCACCCCGGCCAGCCACGCGTCCAGCGCAGCGCGCCAGCGCAACGACTCCGGTCCGCCGTCGGGACCGAACGGGAAGCTACCGATGCGCCGCTCGACCCTCGCCAACGCGCCGAGCGGGAAGTACAACGTCAACCAGTCCGGATTCTCGCCGTCAACGCCCGAGTAGCAGCCGCACACGACCGGTCCGCCGACCGGCGGGTGTGCGATGCCATGCAGGTGCCCGAATTCCCGCAGGGATGCCACGGTGAGGGGTACCGCGGTCTGGTCAGCCGGTTCCCGATCCTTGCCCGCGTAGCAGCCGACGATGGCGGCAGCCCGCCACAACGCGGTCAGCACGCGGTGGAGACGGTCGTCGTCGCGGTCGCCGATCTCCAGCGACAGCTCGTAGAAGCCGCCGGTCCAGTTCTCCCGATCGGTGAACGCCGTTGGATCATGCACCGACGCAGTGTCGCAAGAAGACGAGCGGGTTGCCGCACGACTTCTTACGCCTTGGTCAGCGACGGTTTGGGGCTGGGGGCCGGTCACTCCGCGCGTGCAGCCTGGTGACGAACGCGGCGAACTCCGCCCGCTGTTCCTCGGTCATCAGGGCTTTCGGGACCGCGACCGCCTGGATCTTGCCGTACGTGATGTACCAGACCTCGGGGGTCTCGATGACGTGGTCGTGACCGGCCCACCGAAACCGCGATTCGGCGAGCGGGTAGACGACCGTGACCCACTCGTCGTCCAATGTCAGGTGACATCCGTCCTTGATGATGGCGGACTGCAACTTCACGGAGCGGGTCAGGGTGATCGGCGCGATCGCGAACAGGCACACCAGTCCGAAGACCACCACTCCGTAGTAAATCGGCTCCGAAGGGCTCAGCGCCACCAACACGATGCCCATGGCGGCCAACGCTCCGCCCAGGAAGCGGATGGTCTTCAGCTGCGGACGGAGGATGAACCGGAGCGTGCGCCGCAGCTGCCCCTCGTCGTACGGAACCGCCAGGGAGATCTGCATCGCCGCGGCTTAGTTCGAACGGCCAGGCAGCCACTGCCGATTACCAGGACGTTCAGGACGGCGTGGCCGCCACCGCCTCGGGCACGGTCGGGTACAGCTGGAGCGTCCGGTCGAGCATGGTGGCCCGCAACGCGCGCAAGGGGTTGCGGGCCGGAGCGACCACCCGCAGCGGCGTGCCCTGGCCAACCCCGATCTGGTGGTACTGCACGAGCAGTGACAGACCTACCGACGCGAGGAAGTCGACGGCGGTCAGGTCGACGACCACCGGAACCCGCTCTCTCGCCGCGTCGGTGAACGCCGAGGCCAGCCACTCACCGAACTCCGGAGCGGTGGAGGAGTCCACCTGTCCGGACACGCGCACGACGACGGCGGCGTCGTCGTGCGGTTCTCGCTCCACCCGAATATCGTCGACCTGCTTGCCCTGGCGATCATCGCCGACCGACATGCCACCTCCCGACACCACTGGCTCCACTCACCCCAAACCGTAGCCCAGCGCACCGCATCGCGAGCGGCGCCACCAAGCCCGCCCCTCAACGCCGGTAGGTGTACAGGACGAGGCCCTGGTGGAACTTGGCCACCTTGTCGTACAGCGCGCGGGCCGGAGCGTCGTCCAGCGTGTTCCAGTACAGGCCTGGGGCGCCGTGCTCCTCGGCGTCCGACGCCACCCACTCGATCATCGCCGTCGCGACACCCCGCCGCCGGACTTCCGGGTCCACGAACAGGTCCGCCAGGTAGCACTTCCCGACGTACCAGATGCTGGCGTGGAACAGGTAGTGCGCGACGCCGACCGCCTTGCCCTCCAGTCGGGCGACGATCCCGCGCACCTGCTCGACGTCGAGCAGGCGTCGCCAGGTCCGCTCGTAGCGGTCGTCGCCCATCTCGGTCCCGAAGTGCGCGTGGTGACCACGGGCCAGCACTTCCCACTCGGCGCGGTCTGATTCGGTCAAGGGACTGATCTCCACCACGGTGCCCATCCTGCCGCATCATCACGTCGCCGGAGCCGCACCAGCCCCAAGTCCGGTGATCACCCCGTGGTGGGATCGAGGCGGACGCAGCACTGGTCGGGTGCCGGTGCCAGGTGGGCGGTCAGGTCGGTGACGGCGAGCCCGTCGAGCAGGCACAGGTTCATGCCGCACACCAGGTCGGTGTGCTGTTGCGCCAGGGTGTGGAAGGGGCAGTTGCCCAGGACGATCGCGGTGTCGGACGTGCGCGGTTCGAACCCGAAGCTCTCCAGGGCGCATCGTGGCGGACCGGCTGTCGTGGGCGTCCTGGCCGGTCCGGCCGACGTCCCGACCCATCTCCTGGCCGCGGTCGCGGGCGGTCGAGTGCTGATCGACAGGCGCGCGCAGTTCTTCAAGGCCGTGAACTGGCACGAGGAAACGGCGGCGCACGGCGCGTCGATGACCATCCCGGAGTACGACGCGGAGCTGGCGGGCATGGCGTCCATCGGCGCGAACCTCATCCGCAACTGCGTCTACCCGCGCCACCCGTACGTCTACGACTGGGCCGACCGCCACGGCATGCTGGTGCTCGACGACTGCGACAACATGTGGCTCAACCTCAGTCAGCAGAAGCTCCAGACGGAGTCGTACGGCCAGTCCCGCGCTGTGGCCACCATGATGGCCTGGCACCAGGTGAACCACCCGTCGGTGGTGATGTGGTGCCTGCAGAACGAGTCCGAAGTGGACAACGTGACGTACCGCGCGTGACTGGCCGACGTGAAAGCGGCCGTGACCGCGGTCGACCCGCAGCACCGCCCGGTGACGTGGGCGTCCAACACCAGTTGGGACCCGACGTTCGACCTGGCGGACGTGGTGGGCTTCAACGAGTACTTCGGCTACTTCTACGGCAAGGACGAAGACCTCGGGACGACCATCGACGCGGTAGCGGTCAACCACCCCGGCAAGCCGATCCTGCCTCCCGCACCTCCGTGTGCGGCTACACGTTCTGGGTGTACAAGGACTACAAGCAACGCCGCGGCTACAACTACGAGTACAACGGCATCTCGGTCATGGGCGTGGTCGACTTCACCACGGAACGCCCGAAGCTGGTCCGCGAGACGTACCGGCAGGCGGTGATCGCACCCCGCTGAAGTGCTGACCTGCCCAGTGCTCGGCTGGAGGGGTGCGCCGCGATCGATCAAGGCAGGACGAATGCGCTAATCGAATTCATCGAATACGCAGAGAGCCCCCGCAACAATGGCCTCCGCCAATTGCCAAAAGGTTGACCGCCGGTTGGTCCGGATGCGATAGTCCCTGGTAACGCCCCCGCAAACCGGCAATTCCGCAGCCGATCAGTCGAAGTGATTCGACTGGTCCTGGATGCGATTACTTGGGCAACGACGCCCGGGAAAGCAGAGCCAAATGGGCAACAGGATTAGGTCGGCCGCGGTGGCGGTCGTAGTGGTGTTGGGCCTGATCGGCACGACCGGGGTGGCGCAGGCCGCCACCTGGTCGTCCACCGACAAGTGGGGGTCGTGGTCGAACGGCGGCTACACCGTCCGCAACGACGTGTGGGGAAGCGGCGCCGGATCGCAGTCGATCTGGGCGAACTCCTACAGCAACTGGGGCGTGACGGCCAACCACCCCAACACCGGTGGCGTCAAGGCGTACCCGCACTCGGCGAAGGCGATCAACAAGAAGATCAGCGCGCTGGGCAGGCTGTCGAGCTCGTTCAACGTCAGCAGGCCGGGGTCGGGCGCCTATGCCACGACCTACGACATCTGGGCGAACAACAACGCCTACGAGATCATGCTCTGGGCCAACAAGCAGGGCGCGGTGGGGCCGATCGGGTCGAAGCAGACCACCGTCTCGGTCGGCGGGCACACCTGGGACGTGTACCGGGGTTCCAACGGCGCCAACGAGGTGTTCTCGTTCCTGCGCACCGGCAACACCAACTCCGGCACGGTCGACGTGCTGGCGGTGCTGAAGTGGATCGGGTCGCGCGGCTGGTACGGCGACGTGACCGTGGGCGAGGTGCAGTTCGGCTTCGAGATCACCTCCTCGTCGGGCGGCCTGAACTTCACGTCCAACAGCTACTCGGTGACCACGTGAGGGTGCTCGCGGCCATCCCGGTGGCAGCACTGGCACTAGGCCTGTCCACGGCCACCGCGCACGCCGCGACGGTGACCGTGGCGGCCGACGGCAGCGGCAACTACCGCACGCTCCAAGCGGCGGTCAACGCGGTGCCCTCGGGCACGACCATCACCATCGCGCGCGGCACCTACCGCGAAACGGTGACCATCCCTGCGGCCAAATCAGGCCTGGTCATCAACGGGGCGACCGGGAACCCCGCCGACGTGGTGCTGGTCATGAACAAGGCGGCCAAGAACACCGGCAGCACGCTGACCTCGGCGACGGTCACGATCAACGCGCCCAACACCACGGTGCGGGCGCTGACTGTGAAGAACGACTTCGTCGAGACCGGCGCGTCCTCGGAGCAGGCGGTGGCGCTGGCGGCCAACGGCGACCGGCAGGTGTACGACAACGTGCGCGTGCTGGGCAACCAGGACACGCTGCTCTCGTGGGGTCCGTCCTACACCTCGCGGTACCGGCAGTACTTCCGCAACTCCTACGTCGAGGGCGACGTGGACTTCGTCTTCGGCCTCGGCACGATGGTGTTCAACAACTCCACCATCCACTCGCTGTCGCGCGGCTCGTCGAGCAACAACGGCTACGTCACGGCTGCCGCGACGGACCGCAACAACCCCTACGGATTCCTGTTCTACAAGAGCAAGTTCACCTCCAACGCCACGTCCGGCACGGTGTACCTGGGCCGTCCGTGGAGTCCCAACGGCACGGCCAACCAGGCCCAGGTGGTCATCCGCGAGTCCTCGCTGGGCGCGCACGTCCGCACGGCGCAGCCGTGGACGGACATGGGGTCCACGACGTGGAAGTCCGCGCGGTTCTTCGAGTACGTCAACACCGGGTCGGGCGCGGGCGTGAACGCCAACCGGCCCCAGTTGTCCTCCTCGCAGGCCCCGACCTACACACCGCAGAAGTACCTGGCGGGTTCCGACGGCTGGAACCCGGTCGGTTGACCGGACCCTGTCGGATGGACGGGCACCAGGCCCGGCAGCTCGACTGCCGGGCCTGGTGGCTTGCGGAGTGCTGAGCCCCGACCACAAGGTCCGTGGCCGAACGCCCTGTGCCACCATGATTCGGGTGAGCAGACGCGCTCGCCCGAGCCGGCAAGTGACCTCACCTCCGTCGATGCGCCTGCACCCCGGCGAGCCCGAGGCCGTTGGCTGGCGGGTGGTGCCGGTGCTCGACGCCGTCCGGCAGTTGCTCGACGCGGCACCCGACATCACCGGACGGCCGCGGGTGATCGCGATCGACGGCCGGGGCGGTGCTGGCAAGACGACCCTGGCCGAGCGGCTGCGCGAGGTGGTGCCCGAGTCCGCCATCGTGCACACCGACGACGTCGCCTGGAACCACGCCTACTTCGACTGGGGCGCCGTGCTCGTCGAGAACGTCCTGCGCCCCCTGCACCGGGGTGAGGCGGTGAACTTCCGCCCCGATGCCTGGACCACCCACGGCAGGACCGGATCGATCACCGTCCCCGCCGGTGCCGTCGTCGTCTGGGTCGAGGGCACCGGCGTCATCCGCGAAGAACTGGCACCGTGGTTGGACGCCTCGGTGTGGGTGCAGGGCGACCTCGACGAGCAGGAGCGCTCGCTGGTCGCCCGCGACGGCGACTCCCCCGAGCAGCGGGAGCACGTGGCGAACTGGCTGCTGGAGGAACTGCCGTTCCTGCTGCGAGAACAGCCGTGGGCCCGAGCGACCACGATCGTCGCAGGCCCCCCGCAGGTCGACCACGACCCGGACACCGAGTTGGTCATCGCGCCGCCGACCGGCAGGTCGACGCCGGATCTCGGTGGCGCGACGGCCTGATCGCCACGCCACCGCGGTCCGGTTTCAGACCTGGTTCTCGCCGCCGTCCACGTACAGGTTGGCACCGACCATGAAGCTGCTGTCGTCGGAGGCGAGGAAGGCCACTGCGGCGGCGATCTCCTCCGGGCGGCCCATCCGACCCAGCGCGATCGCGGCACCCACCTTCGACTTGAACGCGGCCGCGTTCTCCTCGCCGACGAGTTCGGTGATCCCGGAGGTGTCGACCGGCCCTGGTGAGATCGCGTTGACGCGGATGCCCCGGCCCGCGAGTTCCTTGGCCCAGGTCCGCGCGAACGACCGGACAGCGGCCTTGGACGCCGCGTACAGGCCGAACGCCTCCGTGCCGTTGTCGGCGGCGGTGGAGGCGTTCAGGATCACCGAGGCGCCATCGTTGAGCAGTGGCAACGCCTTCTGCACGGTGAGGAGCGTGCCCCGGACGTTGACGCCGAAGATCCGATCGAAGTCCTCATCGGTGCTCTGCTCCAGCGTCGCGAACGAGGCGGTGGCCGCGTTGGCGAACAGCACGTCCAAGCCATGACCGCGGGCGCGGACCGCGTCGTACAACCGGTCCAGGTCGTCCGGGTCGGTGATGTCGCCCGGCACCGCGGTGGCCGCCGGACCGATGAACTCGACGGCCTCGTCCAGCTCGGTCTTGCGGCGACCGGTGATGAACACGTGCGCCCCCTCGGCGGCCAGCCGCGCGGCGGTGGCCCGCCCGATCCCCCGCGTGCCGCCACCGGTGACGACGGCGGTCTTGCCCTTCAGCTTTCCCACTCCGACCTCCACAGCCTTCAGTACCGATCGGCACTGAATTCACCGTAGCACTTCCGGACCGCCCGGTACCGAAGGAGTACGATCAGCGTCATGAACGACGCTCGGAAGATCCCGATCGGCCGTCCGCGGGGATTCGACGCCGACGAGGCACTTGAGCGGGCCATCGTGGTCTTCTTGGAGCAGGGCTACGAGGGCGCCAGTCTGACCGACCTGACCGGCGCCATGGGCATCACGAAGACGAGCATGTACGCGGCCTTCGGCAACAAGGAGGAACTGTTCCGCAAAGCCCTGGAGCGCTATGGCGAAGGCCCGGCCGCGTACGTGGTCCGAGCACTGGGGCAGCCGACCGCCCGGGAGGTGGCCACGGCGTTCCTCGCGGGCGCGGTCGAGGTGAGCACCCGCCCCGACTGCCCGGCAGGCTGCCTGAGCGTTCAGGGCTCGCTGGCCGCCGGTGACGGCGGGCGGACCGCCCGCGACACCCTGGCCGCCTGGCGCGAAGAAGGCCGTTCACACCTGCACGACCGGTTCCAGCGAGCCGTCGACGAAGGCGACCTGCCCCCGGATGCCGATCCCGGACTGCTCGCCCGGTACATCATGACCGTGGCGAACGGCATCGCCGTCCAAGCCGTCAGCGGCGCGGGCCGCGACGAACTCCAGCAGGTAGCCGCCATGGCACTGGGAAACTGGCCCGTAGCGACTGGCTAATCTGGCGCCATGCCACGGACCGACACCGGATCTCGGGTGATCGCCGCCCCACCGGAACGCGTGTACGCCGCCCTCGTCGACCAGGATGCGCTCGAAGCCTGGCTGCCACCCGAGGGGATGAACGGCAGGTTCGACCGGTTCGACGCGCGCCCAGGAGGGTCGTACCGGCTGGTCCTCACCTACGCCGACGCGTCGAGTTCACCCGGCAAGGCCACACCCGACTCCGACGTCGTCGAAGCACGGTTCGTCGACATCGTCCCCGGCGTGCGGGTGGTGCAGGCGGTCGACTTCGTCTCCGACGACCCCTCCTACGCGGGCACGATGACCATGACCTGGGAGGTCACCGCCGTCGACACCGGTACGCGGGTGGAGATCCGCGCCGACGACGTCCCCGACGGCATCTCCGCCGAGGACCACGCCACCGGACTGGCCTCCTCGCTGGCGAACCTCGCCGCATATCTCCAGAAGGACGCCGGCTAGCGGCTCCCGTCCAGGGTGACGACCACCTTCACGTCGTCGGGCCGGGCCTCGAAGGCGTCAGCGGCCGAATCGAGCGGGACCCGGCGGGTGATCAGCCCGTTCAACCAGTCGCGGTCGGCCTTCGCCAGCGCGTCGGCGGCCTGGTGGTAGTGGCGCAGGTTGGCGTTGACCGAGCCGATCACCACGTCGTTCTCCAGCACCATCCCCCGGTTCACGGCGCCCGCGTCCACCTCGACCTTCCGCCCGGTGGGCGAGACACCGGTCAGGCAGACCACGCCGAACGCGGCGGTGTTGCGCATCGCCGAGAACACCAGGCTCCCGACGCCGGTGGCCTCGATGACCACGTCGGGCCGCAACGCGGCGGCGACGTCGTCCATGTCCCCGTGGTGGTAGGTGGCACCCGACTGCTCGACCAGGTGCGGCTTCGGCCCGTCGGTCACCCGGTCGAGCACGTGCACGTCCAGCCCCTGTTGCACGCCGAGCATGGCGGCCAGCAGGCCGATCGGCCCGGCGCCGGTGACCAGCGCGCGGCGCGGTTCGTACCAGGCCCGCTCGCCGACCCGCCGGACCTGCTCCCACGCCTTGGCCACGACGGTGGTGGGTTCCATCAGCACGCCCACGTCTTCCAGTGCGGGGTCCAGTGCCACGGCGTAGTCGGTTTCGACGCACCACAGCTCGGCGGCGTAGCCGTCCAACTCCTTGATGCCCCGCTCGGTGTAGCGGCCGTTGCGGCAGTTGTCGAACTCGCCGTGCGCGCACGCCCCGCACGGCACCGGGTCCGGGCGGCGCACCACGCCGACCACGAGGTCCCCTACCGAGAAGCCACTGCCCTCCGGTGCGGTCTTCACCCGGCCGAGCGATTCGTGGCCGAGCACGAGCCGGTCGCGGCCGGACGGCGCCCAGCCGTACTCGGCGCGCACGATCTCCTTGTCCGTGCCGCACACACCGACGGCCAGGCCCTG
>JBDSAJ010000268.1:0-5492 GCA_039922235.1 Umezawaea sp. | reverse complement strand
GGGCCTCCGCGCTTTACCTAGCTTTACCTAGTCGACACCTTGCATCAATTCCCTGATCTTCGGGGAGAACACGAGCAGCAGCACGCCGAGTCCGATGGCGATCGCGCCGAGCACCCCGAAGTACGTGACGGCCGCGTCGTCGCGGTAGAGCTTCACGACCTGCGCGCCGATGCCCTGACCAGCGGCGCTGGACAGGAAGAACAGGCCCATCGTCTGCGCGGCGAAAGCGCGCGGCGCGAGTTTCGTCGTCGCCGAAAGGCCAACCGGGGAAAGCAGCAGCTCACCGCAGGTCATCACGAAGAACACCAGCACCAGCCAGAGCGGCGACACCTTGTCGTCCGGGCCGCCGGACTGGCTCGCCGCCATCGCGACGAGGAACGAAAGGCCGATGAACAGCAGACCGCCGCTGAACTTGCGCGGGGTGGCGGGCTGACGGGTGCCGAGCTTCGTCCACAACAACGCGAACAGCGGCGCGAACACGATGATCAGCACCGGGTTGATCGACTGGAAGAACGACGGCGGGAAGTCGAAGCCGAAGATGCTCGTGCGCACGCTCGTGTCGGCGAACGCGGCGATCACCGTCGAGGTCTGCTCGAACAGCAGCCAGAAGATCACCGCGGCGGTGAACAGCGGGATGTAGGCGAGGAGCCGGGTGCGTTCGATTGGCATGGTCTTGGGGCTGCGCAGCATCACGGTGAAGTAGATGACCGGCAGCACGACGGACACGACGCTGAGCAGGTTCACGACGCCCTCGCCGGACAGCACACCGGCCACGATCAGCACCGCGAGAACGGCGACCACGCCGGCCGAGATGGCGGTGACGCGGCCGAGGATCCGGCCGCGGTCCTCGTCGGGCAGCGGGTTGGCGGGCCGGTTGCCGGCCTCACCGAGGTTCTTGCGGCCGAACTGGTACTGGACGAGCCCGAGTGCCATGCCGACCGCCGCCGCGCCGAAGCCGAGGTGCCAGTTGATCTCCTGGCCGAGGAAGCCGCAGACCAGCGGGGAGACGAACGCGCCGAGGTTGATGCCCATGTAGAAGATCGAGAAGCCCGCGTCCCGCCTCGGGTCGTGCTCCTCGTAGAGGCCGCCGACGATGTTCGAGACGTTCGGCTTGAGCAGACCGGTGCCGAGCACGATGAGGATCAGCCCGGCGTACACGCCCGCGAGCCCGATCGGCAGCGCCAGCGCGATGTGGCCGAACATGATCAGCACGCCGCCGTGGAGCACCGCGCGTTGACTGCCGAACACGCGGTCGGCCAGCCAGCCGCCCGCCACGCCCGCCATGTACACCGACGAGCCGTAGATGGCGACGAGCGACAGCGCGGCGCTCTTGTCGACGCCCAGCCCGCCTTCGGAGACCGAGTAGTACAGGTAGTAGGCGAGGATCGCCTTCATGCCGTAGTAGGAGAACCGCTCCCACAGCTCCGTGAAGAACAGCGTGCTCAGGCCTCGGGGTTGCCCGAAGAACCCGCGCTGGGGTGCACTGGTGGCGCTCAAGGTCGACTCCTCCTCGTCGGATCGACATGCACATTAGGCCGTTTGGGCGCACCAGCTGAGATCAACGGTCCACCATGTGGCCCAGCCCACTTCTTCAAGGTGCGTACCCCGAAATCCTTTGGTGCACTCGTCAGGTGGATCTGATCGAGGCACACGGGCTGGCCATCACGGAGTTCGACCGACGGGTGCGGCGGGTGCGCCCTGAGCAGTGGGCGCTCGGCACGCCGTGCGAGAAGTGGACGGTCAGAGACCTGGTGGCCCACCTGGTGCACGAGCAGCTGTGGGCGCCCGAACTGCTGGCCGGGTGCACGGTCGAACAGGTCGGCGACCGGTTCGACGGCGACAACCTGGGCAGCGACCCGCTGCACTCGTGGGTGCTCGCCGCGTCCGCCGCGCGCGAAGCGTGGATCACCCCGAAGGCGCTGCTGCGGCCAGTGCACCTGAGCTACGGCAAAGCCACCGCCGTGGAGTACGGGTGGCAGATGACGGCCGACCTCGCCGTGCACGCGTGGGACCTCGCGCGGGCCATCGGCGCGGAGGAACGGATCAACCCCGGCCTGGCGCAGGCCGTGCTGGACTACTTGGAGCCGCAGGTCGACGGGTGGCGGTCGACCGGGATGTTCGGCCCCGCCGTGCCCGTGCCGGAGGGTGCCGACCCGCAGACGCGACTGCTCGGTTCAACGGGCCGAACGCCCTAATCGGACATAGCCCCCACTTTTGCCCATTGGTCTTGACCACCTCGACCACCGGGTCCATAGTCGGACCGCCGCCGCAGTTAGGAAGTAAAGTTTCCTATCGAATGAGGTGGCTATGCGTAGGACCTCCCGCTTCGGCGCCGGTCTGCTCGTGCTCGTCGCATCGACCCTGACATCCACCGGCGCCCACGCCGACGTGTCCGCACAGGCCGGTCCCTCGGCTTCGGCCCTGCTCGCCAAGCTCACGTCGTGCTCGCAGATCTCCTCCGGCAAGTACCGCTCGGACGAGGAGACCTCGGCCAACATCCCGGTCTGCGGCAAGACCGGCGCCGTCTGGTACAAGGCCGACCTGGACGTCGACTGCGACGGCAAGGTCACGTCCAAGTGCAACGCGAACACCGACCCGTGGTTCCAGGACGACACCGCGTTCCACGACAGCAAGGGCAAGCCCCTGCAGGCCGACAAGCTCCCGTACGTCGTCGTCCCCAGCCCCAGCGGCACCTGGGACTACCGCAAGTTCGGCATCCAGGGCGGCGGCATCGTCGCCGTCATCGCGGGCGGCAAGGTCGAGTACGCCGTCGTCGGCGACACCGGCCCCACCGCGATCATCGGCGAAGCCTCGTACGCCACCGCCGTGGACCTCGGCATCAACCCGAACCCCGAGAACGGCGGCAGCGACGGCCCCGTCCACTACCTCTACTTCAAGAACTCCAAGGTCTCCCCCATCGAGGACCACGCCAAGGCCACCTCGCAGGGCGCGACCCTCGCGCAGCAGTTCATCGACCAGAACTAGGGCCGCACTCACCGGACCGCTGTTCTGTCGGGGTGGCGGTCCGGTGGGTTTCGGGTGGCCGCGGTGATCAGAGGTCGATCAGGCCGCGGCGAGCCGCTTCGGTGACGGCGGCGGCGCGGTTGTCGGCGTCGAGCTTGCGGTAGACGCGGACCAGGTGGGTCTTCACGGTCGCCTCGCTGAGGAACAAGGCGCTGCCGATGGCGCGGTTGCTCAGGCCGCGGGCCAGCAGTCGGACGACCTCGACCTCGCGGCCGCTCAGCGCGACCGCCGGGGTGCTGACTTCGCGGGCCAGGTAGTTCGCGGCTTCGGGGGCCAGACCGACGCCGCCGGTGGCGGCCGTGCGGATCGCGCGGAACAGCTCGTCCGGCGGGCCGGCCTTGAGGACGTAGCCCCTGGCGCCCGCGGCCATCGCGCGGAGCACGTCGGGGCGGGTGCCGTAGCTGGTCAGGATCACGACGCTGAGGTCCGGCAGGACCTTCAGCAGGGCCGAGGTGGTGGCCACGCCGTCCATGCCGTCGTCCAGGCGGAGGTCCATCAGGACCACGTCCGGGTGCAGGGCGACGGCCAGCCGGAGGGCGGTCTGGCCGTCGCCCGCCTCGCCGACGACCTCCAGGTCCGGCTCGCCCTCGATCAGGGCGCTGAGACCCGCGCGGACCACCACGTGGTCGTCCACCAGCAGGACGCCGAGCGCGGTCACGTCGTCACCAGGGCCACGCCAACGGTGGCGGTGAGCACCGTGCCGGCACCTGGGGAACTGCGGACGGTGAACGTGCCGCCGCACTCGTCCACCCGCTCGCGGATCGCCACGAGGCCGAAGCCGCGGCCGGGCGAGGTGACCAGGTGGTCGGGGTCGAAGCCGATGCCGTCGTCGCGCACGGTCAGGGTCAGCCAGTCCCCCGCCCGTTCCAGCGTCACCCACACCGAGCGCGCTTCGGCGTGGTCGCGCACGTTGCCGAGCGCTCCCTGCGCCACGCGCAGCACGGTGATGGCGGTGTCGGACGGCACGGGTTCCACGTCGCCGACCACGCGGAACGCCGTCGTGACGCCCGACCTGCGCACCTGGTCGCACAGGTCGGTCAGCGCGGTGGTCAGGTCCTGCCCGTCCAGCGCCCTCGGCAGGAGGTCGGCGATGATCCGCCGCGTCTCGGTGAGGTTCGCGCCGAGCGACTCGGTGACCGCCCGCACCCTGGCCCACGCCGTCTCCGGGTTGCGCGCCCGGTCGCGGTCGGCCGCTTGGAGGAGCATCCGGCTGCCCGCGATGTCCTGCGCGAGCGTGTCGTGGATGTCCCTGGCGATCCGCGCCCGCTCGGCGAGCACGTCCGCCTCGTGCCGGGCCGCGCGCAGCGCCTCGGCGTCGCGCTGCTGGAGCCGGTAGAGCCCGGCCGCGGCCCAGATCGCCGCGACCGGGGCCACCACCACGTCCGGCTGGAACCCGACGGTCCGCCACGCGCCGAGCCCGAGCAGCAAGACCGTCACGGTGGCCAGCACCGCCAGGGCCCGCGTGCGGTCGAGCACGCGGGCCGCCAGGCACACCAGCGGCACCCCGCACCACGCGAACGTCGAGGTCAGCTCTGGCGGCACCACGGCCAGCAGCGCCATCCACAGCACGAACAGCACGCCGAACCAGACCCCGCCGCGGATCCGCTCCCACAGCCCCATCCCGGCCAGGTACCCCGCGGTGAGCAGGACGCTGAGCGACATGATGACCCAGCACCGCGGGGTGTTCAGCTCGACGAACCGCGCCGCCGTGCCCACCAGTATCAGCAGGAACGCGGCGTGCAGCAGGTGCTGGGTCCAGTCGCGCAAGCGGTCGGGCGGGTGCGGTGGGGCGGCCATCAGCACATCTTGCCCCTCACGCTCCCGGCCGCAGACCCAACGTGCCAGGGGTCGGCGGGCCGGTGACCTCGCCGAGGTACAGCGCGAACGTCTGCTTCCAGCGCTCGACGTCGGCACGGTCGGCCATGAACGACGTGAAGCCTTCGATGTGGGCGTTCGGGTAGGTCCACAACGGCTTCAACCCGCCGTTCGGGGTGATGTCGGTGCGCACCGACCAGCCGTTGAACGAGGCCTGCTGCTGGGCCGCGGACAGCTGCCAGTTCAGGTACAGCTTGGCCGCGGCCTGCCGCTTGGAGACCTTGAGGATCGCCGCGCGCTGGCCCCAGGCCATGAACGGCGCGTCCGACGGCACGCTCCAGCGCGCCGGGCCGGTGCCCAGCAGCGACCCGGCGGTGCCGATGCCGACCGCCTTGCGGCCCGAGCCGACGGCGATGCCGGGCGTGTGGGAGCCGCGGGCGAACTCGACGCCCCGCCCGGCCAGCGCCGCCAGCCAGTCCCAGCCGAACGCCTCGACGTAGAGCTTGTACAGGTAGAGCACGGCGTCGTCGTCGTGCGGGTAGGCGGACGCGATGCGGCCCTGCCACTCCGGCTTCGCAAAGTCGCGCGGCGAGACCGCCAGGCCCTGCGCCTGGAAGTAGCTGAACGCGAGCGCCGACACGCCGACGGACGTG
>JBDSAJ010000267.1:0-2784 GCA_039922235.1 Umezawaea sp. | reverse complement strand
GGGGTGGGGCGCCGCGCTGGGGTCGCGGCGCCCCGGTCCGGAGGGGGTGCTACTTCGCACCCGCCTGCGGACCCGCCGTCGCGGTGGCCTGCGTCGGAGCGCCGGGGGTTGGCGGCTTCGGCGGCATGGGTCGCCCGCGCGGCAGCAGGAAGCTCAGCGCCAGCGTTGCCACGCACAGGGCCAGGCCGATCCCGGTCACCCACTGCATGGACGTGACGTAGTCACCCAGGCTGGGCGCCGTGCCGAGGTTGCTGAAGAAGATCACGCCGAACACCGCGACGCCGATGGTGTTGGCGAACTGCTGGGCGGTGGTCAGCAGGCCGGACGCCAGACCCGCGCGCTGCGGCGGGATCTGCGACACGACGACACCGGTCAGCGACGGGATGGTGATACCCGTGCCGAGGCCGGCGAGGACCATGGGGACGATCATGCGCCCCGCACTGGCGTTCACACCGTCCCAGGCCAGCTCCGCCAGCATCGACACCGCGCCGAGCACCAGCAGTGCCTGTCCGGAGATGATCACCTTCATGCCGTGCTTCATCACCAGCGGCCGGGCGACCAGCGCGCTGACCGCGAAGCCGATGCCCAGCGGGCCGAACGTCAGACCGGCCTCCAGCGGGGTCAGGTGCAGACCGGCCTGGAGGAACAGCGTCATGCCGAACAGGAAGCCGGAGAAGAACGTCATGATGCCGACGATCGTCAGCACGCCGACGGTGAACGACCGGATCTTGAACAGGCCCAGGTCGAGCATCGGCTCGCCGCCGCGTTCGCCGAGCTTGCGCTCGTAGACCATGGTGCCGATGAACGCCGGCACGGCCAGTGCGAGCATGACCCAGCCCCAGATCGGCCAGCCCTCGGAGCGGCCGATGACGATCGGGAGGATGGCGAGGCCGAGGCTGATCGAGATGCCGATCGTGCCGACGACGTCCTGGCGCGGCCTGCGCTGCGCCCTGGCGGGCGGCAGCAGCTTGATCGCCAGCAGCATGGCGACGATGCCGACCGGGATGTTGACCAGGAAGATGATGCGCCAGCCGGAGCCGAACGCGTCGAGCTGGAGCAGTGCACCACCGAGGATCTGGCCGCCGACCAGCGCGAGGCCGACCGAGACGCCGAACCAGGAGAGTGCCTTTGGCCGTTCCTTGGGCGGGAACGTCACGGTGATGAGCGCGACGACCTGCGGCACCATGAGCGCCGCGCCGACGCCCTGCAGCAGGCGGAGGACGACGAGCTGGGTGCCGGTCTGGGCGAGGCCGCACAGCAGCGACGTGGCGGTGAAGATCGCCATGCCGGTGATGAACACCTTGCGGTAGCTGAAGATGTCGCCGAACCGGCCACCGGTGACGAGCAGGCTCGCGTAGGTGAACGTGTAGCCGCCGATGATCAGTTCGAGGGTGGCCTCGCTGGCGTGGAGCTGCGACTGGAGCGAGGGCGTGGCGATGTTGATGACGTAGAAGTCGAAGATCGCCATGAACATGGCAACCAGGGCCACCACGAGCATGAACCAGCGTCGCGGATCGAGTCCTGTCTCCGGGGGCGCGGTGGCCGCGTTGGGCGAGTTCACGGGTGTCCTCCTGGCTGCGGTGCAAAGTCGTTGGCCGGCTATCGTTAGCCGTGATGCTAGATTTAGAGATCGTTGGCCGTCAAGTCATTAGCCGGCATGCGAGTAGCCGGCTAATGATAACGGGTGGTGGCGGAGGCGACACCGCCTGTCGACCGGAGGTGCATCTGTGGGCGAGTTCATGGACAAGTTCGTGCGGGCGTCGAAGGTCGTGCGCGCCGCATCGGACATGGCGGTGCGCAGGCACGGGTTGCACCTCGGGCAGAACATGGTGCTCATCGCCCTGCGCGAGCGGAACGGGCAGACTCCGGGCGACATCGCGACGCTGCTCAACGTGACGACGCCGACCGTGGTGAAGATGGCGACGCGGATGACGACCGCGGGTCTGCTCACCCGGCGTCGCGACGACCCGGACAACCGCCTGGTCCGGCTCTACCTCACCGATGCGGGCCTGGCGCTCTGCGGGCCGGTCGAGGAGGAGCTCAACCGCCTGGAAGCCCACATCTCCGCTGGTCTGACCGATGAGGAGCTGAAGGTGCTCATCATCGCCCTCGACCGGATCGGGGACAACGCGTTGACCTTCCTGGCAGGGTCGAGGCCGGAGAGTTGCTGACGCGGCGCCGTTCTGGTGATACAAATTCAACCATGACTGAATTAAATTTGGACCAGTTCGACAAGGCGGGCGAGGCGCTCGACGGCGTGCTCGCAGGTGTGTCCCCCGAGCAGTTCGACAGCCCGACCCCGTGCGGCGAGTGGACGGTCCGCGCGCTCGTCAACCACGTGGTGCACGGCAACCTGATGTTCGTCGGGTTGGTGCACGGCAGTGGTCCCGTCGACGGTTCGGTGGACCACCTGGGCGACGACCCGCTGGGTGCGTTCCGCGCCTCGCTCGCCGATCTCCGCGCCGCGTTCTCCGCCGAAGGCATTGGTGAGCGGGTGTTCCAGACGCCGTTCGGCGAGCGGCCCGCGCCGCGGCTGGTCACCACCCGCGTGGTCGAGACGAGCCTGCACGGCTGGGACCTCGCCAAGGCCACCGGCCAGACCATCGACCTCGACGCGGAGGTCGTGGAGACCGCGTTCGCCGCGCTGAAGGCGATGCTGCCCGAGGACCGCACCGGGATGCCGTTCGGTTCTCGGCAACCGGTGGCGCCGGACGCGTCGCCCGTCGACCAGTTGGCGGCGTTCGCCGGTCGTTCCCTGAACTGAGTCGTCCTAGGGCGAGGTGC
>JBDSAJ010000266.1:0-2702 GCA_039922235.1 Umezawaea sp. | reverse complement strand
CTCGACCGCGCCGAGGTGGAACTGGCCTGGACCCACCGCGCCGACTGGCGGTACTCGCTCACGTTCGACGCGACCGCCCCCGCCGACGGCGAGCGCGTCGACCTGGTCTTCGACGGCCTGGACACGGTGGCCGCGATCGAGCTGAACGGCGTGCTGCTCGGCTCCACGAAGAACATGCACCGCGGCTACCGCTTCGACGTGCGGGAGGTGTTGCGCGCGGGGGCGAACGACCTGGTGGTCTCGTTCCGGTCGGCGCTCGCCTACGCCGAGGAGGTCGAGGCCGAGCTGGGCTGGCGCGACCACGCCTACCCGCACCCGTTCAACATGATCCGCAAGATGGCCTGCTCGTTCGGCTGGGACTGGGGCCCCGACCTGCAGACCGCGGGCATCTGGAAGCCCGTCCGGCTGGAACGCTGGTCCACGGCCCGGCTGAGGTCCGCCCGCCCGCTGGTGACCGTCGACCCCGACGGCTCCGGCCGCGTGGAAGTGCGCGCGGACGTCGAGCGCACGGGCGGGGAGAACCTCGTGCTGGTGGCCGCTGTGGACGGTCACGAGGCACGGGTGGTGGTCGACGGCGACACCGCCGTGGTGAGCCTGGTAGTACCGGAGCCGGACCTGTGGTGGCCGGTCGGGTACGGCGCCCAGCCGCGCTACGACCTCACCGTGGAACTGCTGGCGGACGATGCGGTGCTCGACTCCGCCGAGCACCGCATCGGCTTCCGCACCATCACCGTCGACACCGCGCCCGACGAGATCGGCACGCCGTTCACCTTCGTGGTCAACGGCAAGCCGATCTTCGTGAAGGGCGCCAACTGGATCCCGGACGACCACTTCCTCACCCGGATCACCCGCGACCGGCTCGCCCGCCGGGTCGACCAGGCCGTCGGCGCCAACATGAACCTGCTGCGGATCTGGGGCGGCGGGATCTACGAGACCGACGACTTCTACGACGTGTGCGACGAGCGCGGTGTGCTGGTGTGGCAGGACTTCCCGTTCGCCTGCGCCTCCTACGCCGAGGAGGAGCCACTGTGGAGCGAGGTCGAGGCCGAGGCGCGGGAGAACGTCGCCCGGCTCGTCGCGCGCCCGTCGCTGGCGCTGTGGAACGGCAACAACGAGAACCTGTGGGGCTTCGCCGACTGGGGCTGGCCCGAACAGCTCGCGGGCCGCACGTGGGGGCTGGAGTACTACACCGAACTGCTGCCCGCGATCGTGGCCGAGCTGGACCCGACCAGGCACTACTCGCCGGGCAGCCCGTACAGCCCCGGCGACGTCCACCCCAACGACCCCGACCACGGCACGCGGCACGAGTGGGACGTGTGGAACCGGCTCGACTACACCCACTACCTCGACCACGTCCCGCGCTTCTGCTCGGAGTTCGGCTTCCAGGGCCCGCCGACGTGGACCACGCTCACCGACTGGGTGCACGACGAGCCGCTGACGTCGACCTCGCCGACGTTCCTGCTGCACCAGAAGGCCGAGGACGGCAACGGCAAGCTCGACCGCGGCCTGGCCGCGCACCTGCCCGTGCCGGAGGACTTCGCCGACTGGCACTGGGCGACCCAGCTCAACCAGGCCCGCGCGGTCGCGTTCGGCGTGCAGCACTACCGGTCGTGGTGGCCGCGCACGGCGGGTGCGGTGGTGTGGCAGCTCAACGACTGCTGGCCGTCCACGTCCTGGGCCGCGGTCGACTGCGAGGAGCGCCCCAAGCCGCTCTGGTACTCCCTGCGGCACGCGTTCGCGCCGCGGCTGCTGACGTTCCAGCCCAGGGACGGGCGGCTCGTGCTGGCGGCGGTGAACGACCACGACGAGCAGTGGGCGGGTGAGCTGCGGCTGGAGCGGCAGACC
The DNA here is from genome assembly GCA_039922235.1 of Umezawaea sp. Classification (GTDB taxonomy): domain Bacteria; phylum Actinomycetota; class Actinomycetes; order Mycobacteriales; family Pseudonocardiaceae; genus Umezawaea. The sequence continues at coordinate 857 of JBDSAJ010000266.1, read as the reverse complement.
TTCGGCGGGGACGTCCTGGAGACGACTACGATCTCGTTCGCGGTCCAGTCCCGGACCGCGGCCCTGATCGAGCTGACCGAGCCGCTCGTCACCCCGAACGACCCGAAGGGGGAGGTGCTGGTGGCCACCACGGCCGACACGCGCGCCGTCCACCTCTTCGCCGAGGACCGCGACCTGTCCTACGACCCGGCCCCGCTCAGCGCGCGGGTCGAGGCCGTCGACGGCGGCTACCGCGTCGACGTGAGCGCCAGGTCGTTCGCACGGGATGTCGCGCTGCTGGCCGACCGGGTCGCGCCGGACGCCGTCGCCGAGGAGATGCTGGTGCCGCTGCTCGCCGGGGAGTCCCGCTCGTTCCTGGTCCGCACGGCCGCGAACCTGCCCGACCCGGCCGTGCTCGCCGGACCGCACGTCCTGCGCTGCGCCAACGGGCTCGTCGAGCCCGCGGTCAGGTCCTGAGTGGCTGGCCACGAGCAGGCGGGCGCAGTGGGGCTGGTGCTCGCCCGCCCTGCCCGGCTGCTCGGCGCCGAGCCGTACTTCATGGAGTTCATCGCGGGCATCGAGGAGCGCCTGACCGAACGCGGGCTGTCCGTGTTGCTGCACGTCGTGGCGACCCACGAAGCCGAGATCGCCGCGTACCGGAGGTGGGCGGCGCACCACCTGGTGGACGCCGTCCTGCTGGTCAACCGGACCGTCGACGACCCCCGGCTCGCGGTGCTGAGCGAGGTCGGCCTGCCGACGGTCGTCGTCGGCGAGCCGTCACCTGAGCTGGCGATGCCCGCCGTGCGCTCCGACGACGCCGGGGCGATGGAGGAGGCACTGGCGCACCTGCTGGAGCTGGGCCACCGGCACATCGCCCG
>JBDSAJ010000265.1:0-6733 GCA_039922235.1 Umezawaea sp. | reverse complement strand
GGACCTCGTCTCGACGGTCGAGGCGGCGGGCTACGAGGCGACGCCGCCTGGCCGGGACGAGGCCGAGCCTGCCGGCGACCACGGCGGCGACCTCGGCCCGCGGCTGGCCATCGCGCTGCTCCTCGGTGTTCCGGTCATCGTGCTGTCGATGGTCCCGGCGCTCCAGTTCCCGGCGTGGCAGTGGTTGTCGCTCGCGCTGGCGAGCACGGTGGTGTGGGTGTGCGGCTGGCCGTTCCACCGGGCCGCCGCGGTGAACCTGCGCCACGGCAGCAGCACGATGGACACCCTGGTGTCGATGGGTGTCCTGGTCTCCTACCTGTGGTCGTCGTACGCGCTGCTGTTCGGCGGCGCGGGCGTGATCGGCATGACGCACGAGTTCAGCCTGGTGCCACGGCCGTCGACCACCGGTGACGTCTACCTGGAGGTCGCGGTCGGCGTGACCGCGTTCCTCCTGCTCGGCCGCTGGCTCGAAGCGCGGTCCAAGCGCGGCGCAGGGGCCGCCCTGCGCGCCCTGCTCGCGTTGGGGGCCAAGGAGGTCGCCGTCCTGCGCGACGGCCGCGAGGTGCGGGTGCCGGTCGAGTCGCTGCACGTCGGCGAGCGGTTCGCGGTCCGGCCTGGCGAGCGGATCGCGACGGACGGCCTGGTGGCCGACGGGACTTCCGCGGTCGACCGCTCGACGGTGACCGGCGAGTCGGTCCCCGTGGAGGTCGGGCCGGGCGACGACGTCGTCGGCGGCACGGTCAACGTGGGCGGCAGGCTGGTCGTGCGGGCTACGAAGGTCGGCGCGGACACCCAGCTGGCCCGGATGGCAGTCCTTGTGGAGCAGGCGCAGACGGGCAAGGCCGAGGTGCAGCGGCTGGCGGACCGCATCTCCTCGGTGTTCGTGCCGGTGGTGCTGGGCATCGCGCTGGCGACGCTGGCCGCGTGGCTGCTCGTCGGCAGGCCCGTCGAGTTCGCGGTCACGACGGCGGTGGCCGTGCTGGTCATCGCCTGCCCGTGTGCGCTCGGGCTGGCGACGCCGACGGCGCTGCTGGTCGGCACCGGCCGGGGTGCGCAACTGGGCATCCTGGTCAAGGGGCCCGAGGTGCTGGAGTCGACCCGTCGCGTCGACACGGTCGTGCTGGACAAGACCGGCACCGTGACGACCGGGAAGCTCGCGCTGGTCGACGTGATCCCGGCCGACGGCGTCGAGCGGGGGGACCTGCTGCGCGTCGCAGGCGCGGTGGAGAACCCCTCGGAGCACCCGATTGCCGCCGCGATCGTGCGGGGCGCGGGCGCCGAGGTCGGCGAACTGCCCGAGGTCGTGGGCTTCCGCAACCGCGAAGGCCTCGGCGTCACGGCCGAGTTGGACGGCCAACAGGTCGTCGTCGGCCGACCGCGGCTGCTGGCCGAGCACGACGTGGAGCTGCCCGACGAGCTGCGCGCCGCCGCCGAGGCCGCGGAACAGGCCGGGCGCACGGTCGTCGCGGTCGCGGTGGACGGCAAGGCGTACGGGCTGCTCGCGGTGACGGACGCGGTGAAGCCGACCAGCGCGGCGGCGGTGCGCGAACTTCGGGCGCTCGGCCTGCGGCCGGTGCTGCTCACCGGCGACAACGCCGTGGTGGCACGGGCTGTCGCGGCCGAGGTCGGCATCGACGCGGCGGACGTGGTCGCGGAGGTGCTGCCGTCGGAGAAGGTCGACGTGGTGCGCGCGCTCCAAGCCGAGGGCCGGGTCGTGGCCATGGTCGGCGACGGCGTGAACGACGCGCCCGCGCTAGCGGCGGCGGACCTCGGCCTGGCGATGGGCACCGGCAGCGACGCGGCCATCGAGGCGGGCGACCTGACGCTGGTGCGCGGTGACCTTCTGGTGGCCGCGGACGCGATCCGCTTGTCCCGCAGGACGCTCGCCGTCATCAGGGGAAATCTTTTCTGGGCGTTCGCGTACAACGTTGCCGGTTTGCCGTTGGCGGCACTGGGTTTGCTGAATCCCATGCTCGCGGGGGCCGCGATGGCTTTCTCCAGCGTGTTCGTGGTGACGAACAGCTTGCGGCTGAAGCGGTTCCGTACCCGCGCAACCTGAAGAATTCCGCTTTACCCCTCCCCGGAACACCGTGCGCGTGCAACAATCCGAATTGCTGACACACCCCCGGTCAGCACCTGTGGAGATCCCCTCCGGCCCCCGCGTTCCTCCCCCTGGCGCGGGGGCCTCTCCATGCGAGCGACGCAGATGCCACGTGACCGGGGTCACACCTTTTAGGGCCACCGCAATCCAACCGTTATCCTCTTCGGGTGCCCCTACCGTCGCTTGGTCGTTCGAAGTCCGGCCGTCACCGCCCGCCCCACCAGGAAGTGGTGGAGGAGGGTCTGGCGCCCGAGGTCGACGCGGATGACGAACTGACGTCCTACCTCGCGGCCCTCGCGCCCGAGACCGCGGACCCCGAGACCACCCTGGGCGGCACCAGCAGCTTCGGCAACGCGCAGGTCTACCAGCTCCGCCTCACGCTGATGGACAACGAGCAGCTGAAGGAACTGGCCTCCGAGCGCCAGACCTCGCCGCAGGCCCTCGCGACCGAGTGGGTCATGCAGAGGCTGCAGTGGGAAGCCCGCCAGCGCGGCTTCTGACCCTGATCCGCGAAAAGGCCCCCACCGGGATCCGGTGGGGGCCTTTTCGGTGCTGTGGAACGACTAGATCGCCCGGACGTTCTGGGCCTGCGGCCCCTTCTGACCCTGGCCGACCTCGAACTCGACGCGCTGGTTCTCGTCCAGGGAGCGGAAGCCGTTGCCCTGGATCTCCGAGTAGTGGACGAAGACGTCAGCGCCGCCGTTGTCCTGGGCGATGAAGCCGAAGCCCTTTTCGGAGTTGAACCACTTGACAGTGCCCTGTGCCATGTACCTGCCTCCATCGCAGGAAAGCTTGAGGTTGCACCATGCAACCCCCGGCCGTCCCGGGGGCATCTCCTCCGCTTGCCTCAACGAGAGAAGGGTCCGCCCGCGTGCTGTTCCGCGAGCGTGAGACACGAACACAGAAACCACGGCCTGCGAGGTCAGGGTATCGCTTGGGAGGGCTGAAGACTACAGCCCGAAGCGACCAAACCGGGCGTTCGCGGACCACCCTGCGAGCACGGGAGGACGACCTGGTAGAGGCCTTTTCCACCGCTGTCGCGTCGATCTTGGGGTGATCGACACCGAAGCTCGACACTGCGTGATCGGGATCACAATCCTGCTGGGACAACGCCCTGGTGCCGCGATACGTCACATTGCACGTCGAGCGTGGTTTGAGGGGGAGCAGTGGGGTTCAGCAAGAAGTTGGCGGCAGCGGTGGCGCTGGCCGTCGGGGTGCTCGTCGCCGGGTGCGGCAGCGGTGGGGAGACCGCGAGCCCGACCACGGTGGAGCAGCAGGCGAAGAACGTCGCCGTGCAGGCGCCGATGGCCCTCAGCATGACGCCCGCCAACGGCAGCGAGGACGTGAGCCCGGTCGGGCCGTTCAAGGTCGTGGTGGCCGAGGGCAAGCTGGTGTCCGTCGCACTGACCAACGCCGAGGGCAAGCAGGTCGCGGGGGCGCCTGCCGCCGACGGCACGAGTTGGGTGGCCAGTGAGCCGCTCGGGTACGACAAGTCCTACACCTGGACCGGAACCGCCGTCGGCAACGACGGCAAGGAAGCGCCGATCACCGGCGCGTTCAAGACCGTGGCGCCCGCGCAGCAGATCAGCGGCAGCCTGAACGTCGGCGACGACCAGACCTACGGCATCGCGATGCCGGTGGCGATCGAGTTCTCCGGGCCGGTCACGGACAAGGCGAGCGTGCAGAAGGCGCTGAAGATCGAGACGTCCGTGCCGACCGAGGGCGCGTGGGCGTGGCTGAGCGACACCCAGGTGCACTGGCGGCCCAAGGCCTACTGGACGCCCGGCACCACGGTGAAGGTGAACGCGAACCTGTACGGCGTGCCGCACGGCGACGGCGCCTACGGCAGCCAGGACGTGAGCGTGCACTTCACCATCGGCCGCGCGCTGATCGCGACCGCCGACACGCAGACGCACCGGTTCGTCGTCACCAAGGACGGCCAGCAGCTGTTCGACTTCCCGTCCAGCTACGGCCTGGAGTCCGACCCCGGTCGCGTCACGCGCAGCGGCATCCACGTGGTCATCTCGAAGTCCGCCGAGGTGTCGATGACGAACCGGAAGTACAACTACGAGAACGTCAAGGTCCCGTGGGGCGTGCAGATCTCCTACAACGGCGAGTACGTGCACGGCTACGAGGGCTCGCGGTACGCGCAGGGCAACGAGAACGTGTCGCACGGCTGCGCGAACCTGGCCCCGGAGAACGCGGAGCTGTACTACAACGAGGTCATCCCCGGTGACCCGGTGAACGTGACCGGGTCGAGCGTCGCGCTGTCGGAGGAGGACCGGACCTACTACGACTGGACGCTCGACTGGAACGCCTGGCTCGCCAAGTCCGCGGGCTAGTCCGCGAACGGCCGAAGGGGCGCTCCGCCAGTCGAACTGGTGGGGCGCCCCTTCGGCGTTGGCGGGCCTACTGCTCGGTGACCTTCGGCGGTTCCGGGACCTTGACGCCGGACTGGCCGATGTTGCGCTCGAACGACTTTGCCCACTCGCCGGAGCTGATCATCTTGTTGATGGCGGCGTTCACGGCCGCGCGGCCCGCGGTGTCGTCCTTCGCCAGGCCGACGCCGTAGTTCTCGGTGCTGAACTTGGGGCCCACCACCTTGAGCAGCTCCGGGTTCGCCGCGGCGAAGCCCGCGAGGATGACCTCGTCGGTGGTGACCGCGTCGACGTTGCCTGCCAGCAGCGCGGTGACGCAGTCGCTGTACTGGCCGTACTCCACCAGCTTCACGCCCTGCGCGAACTCGCTCTCGACCTTCTGCGCCGACGTGGAACCCGTGACGGAGCAGAGGTTCTTGCCGTTGAGGGTGTCCGGCCCGGTGATCTCGTTGTCGGTGAACCGGACGAGCACCCCCTGGCCGGTCTGGAAGTAGGGCCCCGCGAACGCCACCTGCTGCTTGCGCTTGTCGGTGATGGAGTAGGTCGCGACGACGAAGTCGACCGAGTGATCCATGATCATCTTTTCCCGGTCGGCCGAACGGGCCTCCTTCCAGGTGATCTTCTTCTCGTCCACCTTCAACTGGGCCGCGATGTACTTCGCCACGTCGACGTCGAAGCCGACGAACTTGCCGTCGATCCGCCGCTGGGCGAGTCCTGGCTGGTCGAAGCGGATGCCGATGGTCAGCGAGCCGTCGTCGGCCCTGCCCTCCAAGGTGTTCTGGTCGGCGCCTCCGCACGCGGCGAGCAAGGCCACCGAAACGGCAATGGGCAGCATTCGACGCAACAACATGCGCAAGGGAACCTCTCGTGAAACCGTGCGGGCAGGGCGGCGTCCCAGGTGTGCGGGGTGGTCGCCATCGACCCGACCTCGGGATTCGCGCTTCCAATGCTACGGAATCGATACGGTCCCCTTATGCGACAAGTGTCGCATTCCAGCTTTTTACTAGGCCATCTGGGTGAATATTCACTGTGATGTCCGCCAAAGTCCTATGGCAGCAGGGCGCGCCGGGGGTACGCGGACCACCCGAGGCGGTGGACGGCCCGGATCACGTGGCCGGTCGGCACACGCCAGCGCACCAGCCCCGGCACGGCCTTCGCGGTGCCGCGCAGCACCCGCAGGATCGCCGTCGTCCGCGCACGGGAGTACGGCCGGTGCCCGTACCGCTGCACCGCCCAGTCGGGCAGCGCCGAGTACGCGACGTGCCCCAGCACGGCCTCGTACGCGCCGAGGCCCCAGCTCAACGCGCCGCGCACCGGCGGCCGGTGCAGGAAGCGGTAGACCACCTCGGCGTCGGCCGAGCACCGCAGCTCCGGCTGGATCTCGCGCAGGTACTCGGCCATGTCGGGCACGGAGCCCGGCACCTCGTCGGCGTGCAGCCCGACGAGGGTGGCGCTCTGCTGCTGTTCCGCCAGGTAGAGGTCGGCCTGCGCCTCGGTGAGGCGGTAGCCCGCCCGGCGCACGACGGTGAGGAACGAGTGCACCTCGGCGCAGTGCACCCAGCGCAGCAGCTCCGGGTCGTCGATCCGGAACACCGCGCCGGTCTCCGGGTCCTTGCCGCGCAGCGACCGGTGCACCGAGCGCACCTTCGCCGCCGCGGCCTCGACCTCCTCGGCGGTCCCGTAGGTCGACACGTCGACGAAGCCCGCCGTCCGCGACAACCGCCCGAGCGGGTCCTGCTGGAAGTTCGAGTTCTGCACGACGCCCGCCGCCGCCCGCGGGTGCAGCGCCTGGAGGTACAGGCTGGAGATCCCGGCCACCCACATCGCCGGATCGGCGTGCAGCTGCCAGGAGACCGAGTTCGGCATCGCCACGATTTCATCGTGTCACAGGCGGGCACCGCTGTGTCACGACATGATGTGCGGATGGATCTGGACCAGGCACGGGGAACCGTGCAGCTCACCACCCGGCGACCGGACCGGAGCGCCTGACCGATGCGCACCAGGATCTTCCTGAACCTCGCCCTCGCGGTCCACCTCGCCTACGCCGCGTTCCCGCTGCCGCTGCTGGCGACCCGGCCGTCGGAAGCCGCCTTGCCCGCCGTGTTCGCGGTGGCGCCGCTGCTCGGCCTGCTGTGGTTCCGGTGGCGGCACGGGAGCAAGTCGCACCGCTGGGTCGCGGCGTCGCTGGGCACGGCCGTCGTGCAGTCCGCGGGCATGATGGCGGCGATCGTGCTCAACCTGCGGCCGAACGATT
>JBDSAJ010000264.1:0-3131 GCA_039922235.1 Umezawaea sp. | reverse complement strand
TCGTCGACCTGTTCACCTCGGACGCGGTGTGGGAGATGCCGCCGTTCACCGGCTGGTACCAGGGCGGCGCGGACATCGCGCGGCTCATCGACACCCAGTGCCCCGCCAAGGGCCCCGGCGACATGCGGCTCGTGCCGACGACCGCGAACGGCCAGCCCGCGTTCGGCCTGTACCTGCGCGGCGAGGACGGCGTGCACCGGCCGTTCAACCTGCCGGTGCTCACCCTGTCCCCCGATGGCGTCACGCACGTGGCGTGCTTCTTCGACCTGCGGCTGTTCGAGACGTTCGGACTGCCCGCCTACCTGGAGAACTGACCTGGAGCCGGGTTCTCAGGCCAGGGCGTCGAGGTACGTCCACAACCCGTTCTCGCGGCGGAACCGGCTGTTCTCGTGCAGCTCGCCGGGTCGACCGGCCTCCAGGTAGTGCGCGCGGAACTCCACGGTGCCCTCCTGGTGCAGCACGCCGCCGCCGGTCGTGCCGAGCACCTCCAGCCGGGTCCACCTCGTGCCGGGCTCGAGTTCGAGCATCACCGGCCGGGTGCTCGGGTGCCACGTGCGCAGCAGGTAGGCGGTGTCCCCGACGGCGAATGCGCTGTAGCGCGAACGCATCAGGAGTTCCGCAGTCGCCGCGGACGTGCCAAGGTGCACTCGGCCGCAGCAGTCGCCGTACGACTTGCCGAGTCCACAGGGGCAGGGTGAGGTTGTGGTGATCGCGCGTTTTCCGGACACGCGGGTGATTTTGACCGATGCAGGACGAGGGGACGCAGCGGTGGCCGATGACGAGAACACCAGCGCCGACTTCGAGCGCACACCGATGAAGTTCGTCGACCGGGTGACCGCCGACGGCGTGGACGGCTGGCCCGTCGAGGCGGGCCGGTACCGGCTGGTGATCAACCGGGCGTGCCCGTGGGCGAACCGGTCGGTGATCGTGCGCAGGCTGATGGGCCTGGACGAGGCGATCTCGCTGGCCGTCACCGACCCGATCCAGGAGGAGATCGCGGGCGATGCGCACTGGGTGTTCACCGCCGAGACCGGCAGCCCCGGCGGCCTGGACCCGGTGCTCGGCGTGCACGCGCTGCGCGACTCCTACCTCAAGCGCGACCCGGACTACGACGGCGGCATGAGCGTGCCGGGGCTGGTGGACGTGCCGAGCGGGCACCTGGTCAGCAACGACTACGACCAGCTCACGCTCGACTTCGGCAGCGAGTGGAAGGCGCTGCACCGCGAAGGCGCGCCGGAGCTGTACCCGGAGCGGCTGCGCGACGAGATCGACTCGGTCAACGAGTTCGTGTACCGCGACGTCAGCAATGGCGTCTACCGGTGCGGGTTCGCCCCGTCGCAGCAGAGCTACGACCGGGCCGTGCACGTCCTGTTCGCCGGGCTGGACCGCCTGGAGGACCGCCTGACCCGGCAGCGCTACCTGCTGGGCGACCACGTCACCGAGGCCGACGTCCGCCTGTTCCCGACCCTCGCGAGGTTCGACGCGGCCTACCACGGGCACTTCAAGTGCAACGTGCGCAAGCTGATCGAGTACCCGGCGTTGTGGGCGTACGCGCGCGACCTGTTCCAGACACCCGGTTTCGGCGACACGATCCACTTCGACCACATCCGCAGGCACTACTACGGCGTGCACACGAACATCAACCCCACCCGCATCGTCGCGGCGGGCCCCGACCCCGCGGCCTGGATGTCTCCGCACTTCCGCGAGCAACTGGGCGGCTCCCCGTTCGGCGACGGCACGCCACCGGAACCACCGCCCGCGATCGACCGCGTGCCAGCCGTGGTGCCCGCCTGATCCCGACCGACGGCGAACGGCTCATCCACCCTCGGCGACGAGACGCGGTGGCGACGCGGAGAACTCGGTGAACGGACCGGTCTGCCGTCTGCGACCATCCCGTCGTGTCCGTCACCGCCGAAGACCTGTGCGCGTTCCTGCTCGACCTCGACGCCCCCGACCGCCTCGACCGCCCGCTCCTGCTGGCCCCCGATGTCGTGTCGGCGGCCGTCACCCGGCTGTCCGAGGCACTCGGGGCGGCGTTCGGCGTCCGCTGCGTCGTCGAACGCCTGCCGGAAGGTCACGAGCACCACGGCAGCGTGACCGTCCCGGGCGAGGGAACCTCGGCCGGAGTTCCGCTCGTCTTCGTGGTCGGCCGGTACGGCCTCGTCCTGGCGCTCGTGCCCGACCACCGGCACCCTGATGGCATCTTCGACGGGCTGCTCGACGAGGATGACTACGCCCGCACCAAAGAGGCCGCCTTCGCGACCGGTTTCGGGCTTGCCTCGCCGGTGTCCGCGTTGACCCCTCAGCGGGCCGACCGCCCCTACCCCCGCTTGTTCTCGGCCCGCACGCCCGAGGAACTGGTCCGGCAGATCCGGAGCCTGCCGACCGGTGGAGGAGGCCCGACGGCCGACTTGCGCGAGTGGCTGTGCGCGACGCTGGACGTGCCCGCGGACGGGCAGGCGGGCGAGCGGCTGCCGTCGCTGGACGTGCTCACGCCCGAACAGGTCCTCGCCGAGGTCGAACGCGTCAGGGTGTGCGTGGCCGCACTGGCCACTCCCGAAGGCTCGGACGAACGCCGTCTGCCGGCCATCGACGACACGATCCTGGACGGCCACAACATCAGGGCCATCCAGGCGCTCCGGAACGAGTTCGGCGGAGGATTGAAAGAAGCCATCATCGCGTTCAACGACCGTGCCGACACCCTGCGCCGCACCCGACCACACGGTTGCGCGGCGGGCAGGAACAGGGATGTGGCCTGACGCCACAGCACTCGGCGAGCCGTTCTCCGAACAGGACGAAGCGGGCGGTTCGAGGCGGAGGAGACACCGGCTACGTGTCACCTGATCCCGAAGCCCCGCGTGAGGCACTATGGGCCGGTGGTTGGCCTCGAACTCGTCGTCGTGCTCGGTGTGGCGATACTGGTGTCCAGCGTCGCCGCGACCCGTCTGCGCGTCACGCCACCGATCCTCCTGGTGCTCTGCGGAGCCCTGCTGGGCTTCATCCCGTCGCTGCGCGGCGTGAGCCTCCCGCCGGAGGTGATGCTGCTGGTCTTCCTGCCCGCCCTGCTCTACTGGGAAAGCCTCACCACGTCGCTGCGCGAGATCCGCAACAACCTGCTCGCCGTCGCCCGC
>JBDSAJ010000263.1:0-2726 GCA_039922235.1 Umezawaea sp. | reverse complement strand
CGCGCTCTGGCGAGCCAGCGCGGTCGCCGCACTCCTCGCCGTCGTGCTGATCCCGCTGGTCGGCAGCGGGGCCTGGCTGCTGATGAACACGCTGCTGCCCGCGTCCAAGGCGCGCAACGTGGAGCTGCGGCCTGCCGGCGACCTGACCGCGGGCCTGCTCGTGCGGCTGTACGGCTCGATCGGTGTCGTGGGACGCGTCCGCACCATCACGGCCGTCTCGGAGGACGACGTCGAGGTCCGGTTCTACGGCGGGACCCTGCGGACCTGGGCGGTCGGACACCAGGTGCAGGTCGTCGAACTGCTGGACTGACGGAAAACCGGCGAGCGCACCGCGTAAGTGCGGTGCGCCTGCCGGTGGAGTACTGCGGCTAGGCGACGAAGCCGATGGTGAGCAGCACGTTGGCGTAGAGCCGGACGTCGCCGCTGGCGATGCAGAGCGCGAGTTCGGGTGCCCGGCAGGCGTCGTAGAAGTCCTGGCGCGCCAGCGGCTGCAGCGGCAGGTCCGGGCCGAGGAGTCGTTCGTAGTCGGTCCACACCGGCGGGGTGCTCAGGTCGTCCGGGCGCATCGCGTGCGCCTCCTCGATCGGCACCGCCGTCAGCAGCGGTTCGAGGATCTGGTCGACCGTGAGCAGTCCGGGCCGCAGGTTGAGGTGGACCAGCTCCGCCCGGTGGTGGATGTTGGTCCGGTGCGCGTAGTTGGCGTCCGCGATGAGCACCTTGCTCCCGTGGCCCGCGGTGGCCAGCGCGCTGAGCAGCGGCGGGTGCAGCAGGGTGTACCGCAACATCTTGTGGGACGACCTTTCGACGCGATGGTGGACGGGACGATCAGGACTTCGCCGTGATCGCCTTGCGGCGCAACGCCTTCAGCCGGTGCATGACCTCGTTCGCACCCCGGCCGAAGTAGTCGTGCAGCTCCTGGTACTCGATGAACAGCCGCTCGTAGGCCTCGACGTTGTCCGGGTCCGGCTCCTGGACCTGGTGGGACGCGGGGCCCATCGTCGTGGCCGCCTTGACGATGTCCGGGTAGGCGCCCGCGGCGACGGCCGCGTGCATCGCCGAGCCCAGCGCCGGCCCGTGCTCGGAGCCGATCACCGACAGCGGCAGGTTCGTCACGTCGGCGTAGATCCGCGTCAGCAGCTCGTTCTTCATCAGGCCGCCCGCGATCACCAGTTCCGTCACCGGGACACCGGCGTCGGTGAACGCGTCGATGATCATCCGGGTGCCGTAGGCGGTGGCTTCCAGCAGGGCGCGGTAGGTGTCCTCGGCGCGGGTGGCGAGCGTCTGCCCCAGCACCACCCCGGACAGCTCGTGGTCCACCAGCACCGAGCGGTTGCCGCTGTGCCAGTCGAGCGCGATCAGGCCGTGCTCGCCGACGGCCTGCTCGGAGGCCAGCTCGGACAGCAGCTCGTGCACGCTGATGCCGCGGTCACGCGCCCGCTCGTGGTACTCCGGCGGCACGCCGTGGTCGACGAACCAGCCGAAGATGTCACCCACGCCGCTCTGCCCGGCCTCGTAGCCCCACAGGCCCGGCACGATGCCGCCGTCCACGACGCCGCACATGCCCGGCACCTCGCGCAGCACGTCGCCGTTCATCACGTGGCACGTCGAGGTGCCCATGATCGCGACCATCCGGCCGGGCTCGACGGCCCTGGCCGCGGGCGCGGTGACGTGCGCGTCCACGTTGCCGACCGCGACCGCGATACCGGCCCGCAGCCCGGTCCACTCCGCGGCCTGGCTCGTCAGCGCTCCCGCGGGGTCGCCCAGCCTGCCGAGCGGGTGGTCGAGCTTGTCGATGACGAACCGCTCGAAGTCGGGGTCGAGTGCCTTGAGGAACTCCGGCGACGGGTAGGCGTCGTCCTGGAGGATGCCCTTGTAGCCGGCGGTGCACGCGTTGCGCACGTACTGGCCGGTGAGCTGCCAGGTGATCCAGTCGGCGGCTTCCACCCAGTGCGCCATCGCGTGGTAGACCTCGGGCGCCTCGTCCAGCAGTTCCAGCCCCTTGGCGAACTCCCACTCCGAGGAGATCAGGCCGCCGTAGCGCGGCAGCCAGGTCTCGCCGCGCCGGGCCGCCAGGTGGTTGATCCGGTCGGCCTGCGGCTGGGCCGCGTGGTGCTTCCAGAGCTTGACGTAGGCGTGCGGGTTGTCGGCGAACTCGGGCAGCTCGCACAGCGGCGTGCCCTCGATCGTGGTCGGGACCATCGTGCAGGCGGTGAAGTCGGTGCCGATGCCGATCACGTCGGCCGGGTCCGCACCCGCCGCGCGGAGGGCCGCGGGGACGGCGTGGCGCAGCACGTCCACGTAGTCCGACGGCATCTGCAGCGCCCAGTCCGGCGGCAGCAGCTTGCCGGTGCGTGGGAGCGCGCGGTCGATCACGCCGTGGGCGTAGTCGTGGACCGCGACGCCGAGTTCGGCACCGTCCCGCACCCGCACCACCAGGGCACGACCGGACAGGGTGCCGAAGTCGACGCCCACGACGAGCGCTTCGTTGGTCATTCCGGACACCCCTTCGGTCAGCGACTTCCGGGATTGTTATCGCTAACAATTCGTTTCGTCAAGGTGTCCTCGGGTTACGGATAGAGCAGGCGATCACCTGGATCTCGGCCGGTAGCCCGTTCACCTGGGCGCCGGCGATCCCACGATGTGAGCGATAACAGATTGGATCGCACCCCAGGTACGGGTCGGTCTACCGGAGTTGACCACGCGCTGAAAGACGCAGCAGGGCTGGT
>JBDSAJ010000262.1:0-5678 GCA_039922235.1 Umezawaea sp. | reverse complement strand
GGCAAGCAGATAGGCGTCGATATCGGTGGCGATCAGATCCGAGCTGTGGGCCATTAGAAATAGCCCTCCTGCTTCTTGCGCTCCATCGACCCGCTCCGGTCGTGGTCGATCACCCTGCCCTGCCGTTCCGAGGTCGTTGCGGCGCACATCTCCGCGATGACCTCGGGAACCCCTGTCGCGGTGCTCCGCACCGCCCCGGTCAGCGGGTAGCACCCCAGCGTGCGGAACCTGACCAGTTCGGGCATCGGCTGCTCGCCCTCGCGCAACGGCATCCGCTCGTCGTCGACCATGATCAGCGTGCCGTCGCGGTCGACCACCGGACGTCGTGCCGCGAAGTACAGCGGCACGACGGGGATCCGCTCGCGGTCGATGTAGCGCCAGACGTCCAGTTCGGTCCAGTTGGACAGCGGGAACACCCGGATGCTCTCGCCCGGCGCGACGCGGGTGTTGTAGAGCCGCCACAGCTCCGGGCGCTGGTTCTTCGGGTCCCAGCGGTGGTGCTTGGTGCGGAAGGAGAACACCCGTTCCTTGGCGCGGGAGGCCTCCTCGTCGCGCCGGGCGCCACCGAAGGCGAGGTCGAACTTGTGCTCGTCCAGCGCCTGGCGCAGACCCTGGGTCTTCCAGAGGTCGGTGTGCCGCTCGGAACCGTGGTCGAACGGGTTGATGCCCAGTGCCACGCACTCCGGGTTGCGGTGCACGATCAGCTCCAGCCCGAGCCGCTCGACGGTCTCGTCCCGGAACGCGATCATCTCCCGGAACTTCCACGTGGTGTCCACGTGCAGCAGCGGGAACGGCGGCCGTGATGGGTAGAAAGCTTTGCGCGCCAAGTGGAGCAGTACCGAGCTGTCCTTGCCGATCGAGTACAGCAGCACCGGTCGCTCGCTCTCCGCCGCCGCCTCGCGGAAGATGTCGATGCTGTCGGCCTCCAGTCGGGAGAGGTGGTCGAGCGTCACGCGGCCACCCCCGCGAGTTCGGCCAGCAGCACGTCGGCGAGGTCGGGTCGGCAGATCAGCAGGTCGGGCAACCAGGGGTCGGGGCGGTTGTAGACCAGCGGGCTGCCGTCGACGCGGGACGCGTGCAACCCGTTCGCCACGGCCACCGCGACGGGCGCGGCCGAGTCCCACTCGTGCATCCCACCCGCGTGCAGGTAGGCGTCCGCCTCGCCGCGGACCACGGCCACCGCCTTGGCGCCCGCGCTGCCCATCGGCGCCAGGTCGCCGTCCACGGCCGACGCGAACCGCTCCGCGAACGCTGGGGCACGGGTGCGGCTGACCACGATCCTGATCCGGTGTCGAAACGCCGACCCCGCGGGCTCCGGCGCTGCGGTGCCATAGGTGCGGCCCAGCGCGGGTAGTGCCACGGCCCCGGCGGTCAGCGCGCCGCGCTGCCACAGCGCCACGTGCACCGCCCAGTCGGCGCGACCCGGTTCGGCGAACTCGCGGGTGCCGTCCAGCGGATCGATGATCCACACCCGGTCGGCCGTCGGCCTGCGCGGGTCGTCGGACGCCTCCTCGGACAGCACCGCGTCCGCGGCGCGGTGCTGTCTCAGCTGTGCGGCGAGGAAGTCGTGCGCCATCCGGTCGCCCGCACCGCCGAGGTCGCGGTCACCGGACGCGCGAACCCCCAGCAGCAGCCTGCCCGTCTCGGTGGCCAGCCGCGTCGCCAGCGCACCATCGGTCTCCGTCATGCAGGAACCGTAGCAAGCAAACTGGACAACGTTCAATATGAATCTGAACGTTGTTCAACGTAGGCTGCGCAGGTGAGCACCGAGCAGCAGGCCACGGCCTGGGGAGACGCGGCGGGCAGGCGGCGGGACATCCTGTCCTCCGCCGAGCTGATCCTCGAACAGCACGGGTACACCGGGCTGACCATGCGGGCGATCGCCGTAGGCGCGGGCGTCAGCTCCGGGACCGTCTACCAGTACTTCGACGGCAAGGAGGACGTGTTCGCCGCGCTCATGGACCGACGGCTGGACGACCTCCAGAGCACGCTCGCGGACGTGGACCGCACGCTGGGCATCGCCGGGGTGCTCCGCGAGATCGAGCCGCAGATCACCGAGCTGTGGCGGCGCTTCGGCCACTCCGCCGCGCAGTGGGAGGCCAAGGTGCTCGCGGGTGGCCGCCGCGGCAAGGAGGCGACCGGCTCCGCGAAGGCCTACCGCAAGACGATCGACGCGCTGGCCCGGACCCTCACCGAGACCGCGCAGGCCTGCGGCCAGGTGCTGGTCGACGACGCCGCCCTGCCGCACTGGGTGTGGGACTCGCTGATCGGCCTCGCCGACGACCTGCTGCTCCAGGGATCGCGGACCAGCCGCATCCGGCCCGCACACCTGATCTCGTTCGCCACCGCCGCCATCGAGCGCGGCATCGTGCAGGCCGGGTGACCGCGTCAGGCAGCGACGGCGTCCGGGTCATCCCCGTTCCGCCGCCAAGGCGATGTCGACGAGCCGTTCGGGCCGCAGGAACACCGGGCCGACCAGGCCGGACGCGATCACCTGGCCGCGTGCGTTGGCGCCGGTGTTGGTGACCCGGACGCGGATCGTGTTGCCGCCGGGCCGGAGCGCCGTCGTGACGTCGGCGCGGTAGGGCGCCCACAGCCGCGACCCGACCACCACGCCGTTGACCTCGATCTCGGCCACCTCGCGGACGTCACCGAGGTCCAGCGCCCACTGCCGCCCGGTCAGCGTCGCCGCGTCGAGCGCGACATCCCTGCTATACCAGGCGGAACCAGAGTAAGCACTGTCCACAGTGGTCCACGATCCCAGTGGGCGGGTGGTCGTCGGCGCTCCTGCCCGGTCGAAGTGGAACGTCCAATCACCGTCGAGCGGGATCGCGGCGAGCGCGTCGGTCACGTCGACGCTGCCCCGGTACCCGCGCACGCCGTCCGTCGCGACGACCGTGACGGTGCCGGGAGCGTTCACCCGCACCGTGGCGGTCGCGTTCCGGCCTTGGACGCGCACGCGCCGCACCGGCGCTGTCGACGAGACGGCGTGCGCCGGTTCCCGCTTCGCGCGGAACACCACCAGGTGCGTGGCCTTGGGTTCGAGCCGCAGGAACACGGCCGTCTCGCGGTTCCCGGACCGCCACACGCCCGCCTGGGTGGCGGAGCCGGTGTCGGGATCCCAGATCTCCGGGACACCGGTCGACGGGAACGTGGCGGTGACCTCGACGGCGGTGGCGCGCTCGTTCGTGACGACGAAAGCGCGCTCGCGGCCCCGTTCCAGCCGGAGCACCCGGACGTCGGTGGACGGCGGTGACAGCACCGCGGCGGCACCGCCCGCGGCGACCACCGCCGCCGCGGCCGCCGCCGGGTCGGCCGCGCGGATCGCGGGCCGCTTGCCGGTGAACAGCCGGTCCAAGGCCCTGCGCAGGCCCGCGTGGTCGCCATCGGCCTCCAGGGCGGGCAGGTCGCCGATGGCGATCAGCGTGCCGCCGTCGCGGGCGAAGCGGATCAGCGTCTCCGCCGAGCCGAGTGCCAGCACGGGAGTCCGGGGGAGCACGACGATCCGGTACTCCTGGCGTCCCACCGCCAGCCTGGCGCCGGTAGTCCTGGCGTGCGCCAGCAGCGCCGGGTCCGCGTCGAGCGCGCCCTCGTCGACGAAGTCGAAGTCGGCCTGGACGTCTTCGAGGGCGTGCGCCGCGGCGGTGAACGCGGCGTCGATCCCCGCCACCGCCGCGGTGTCCTGGTAGGTCTCGACGGCGCGCTGCGGCTGGAGCAGCGCGGTGTGCGCCGCCGCGGGCGCGCGGCAGGCCTCCATCAGCCTGCCGATCCACTCGTTCAACGGCGCCGACACGTCCCACCACGGGTTGACCGGCTGGAACGGTGGCGGGTAGACGATCTGGTCGGAGTCGGTGAAGCGGGCGTGCAGCAGGGTGTGGTTCACGCCGCGAACGGCGAACGCGCCGACGACCTCGCGGGTCAGCGCCGGGGTGACCTGCCAGCCCGTCCCGCCCATCGCCTCCAGGTAGACCCGTTCGAGGCCGAGCTGGTGCGCGGTGCTCGCGGGCCACCTGGCCAGCGTGCGGTGGTAGCCGCGCTGGTAGTGGTCGAAGATCAGGTCGGTGCCCGGCACCTGCGCCCACTGGTTGGCCGTGTTCAGGTTGCCGGAACTCCGGAGCTGTTCGCCCGGCCCGTACTCGTCCCACAACGGGTTGGAGATGAACCGCACGCCGTGCCGCGCCATCCACTCGCCCTGGCGCCGGTAGTACGCCGAGGCGAACCGGTCGGACACCGCGCGCCAGAACTTCCCGCGCAGCCGCAGGCCGTCCGGCCCGAGATCGTCGTGCACCGCGGCCAGCGCGAGCCCCGGCAGCACCCCGAGCCGGGACAGCTCGGCGTCCAGCGCCCCGGACCACGGCACGGTGTTGAAGGGGCCGTCGGCCGAGGCGAGGAACGGCTCGTCGTCGGCGAACCCGCGCAGGACCCCGCCGACGGCCCAGGGGAACCGGCGCAGGTACTCGCCGGGCACGATGTCGAGGAACAGGTCGACGGCCTCGTCGTCGAGCAGGTCGAGATAGGTGTGGCCCGCGTCCTGGGTGAGCTGTCGGAGGGTGAACAGGTCCACCCGCCAGCGGCCCGCTGGGGCGTTCCACACGCCGTTGCGGCGGGCGACCTCGGTCAGGTCGACGATCGAGGCGACGTCGGTCGTGCCCTCCGGCCGGGCCGTCGCGGAGATCAGCGGCACGGTCGCGGTGGGCAGCTCGAAGGCGTCGAGCGCGGCCGTGGCCTCGAACTCCTCGGTGTAGAGGGTCTGCCCGTCCGCGTCGAGCACGGTCAGGCCGTCCCACGACGAGCGCTGGTCCGCGACCGCCCGCACCCCGACCCGTCCGGCGTCGTACGTGCCGTCGACGACCGGGGGCTGGGCGACCCCGTCCACCGAGGGCACGACGCGGTCCCCGCGGACCTCGACCTTCAGGACGTGGTCCGCGGCGGGGTCGAACCCGGCGAGTGGCGGGGCACCGCGCAAGAGGGTGAACGCGCCGCCGTCCTGCCGCCAGACGTCCACCCCGCCGTCGCGGCGCAGGTCCGCCAGGACGCCGTTGGTCTCGTCCCTGCTCCGCACCAGGAGTCCAGCGGTGCTCCGCTCCACCCGGACCTTCGCGACCACGTCGTAGTCCCGCCACTCCGCGCCCTCGCGGAGCAGCGTGACGCCGTCGCGGGCGCCCGCGTCCACCAGCAGTCGACCGTCCGAAATGGACAGCCCGCGACTGGCGAGCGCGACCGGGCCCCCGCCCGCCACGGTCATGGTCTGCCGCCCGACGCCCTTGACCCGCAGGTCCGGCCGCGGTGGGTAGACCCGGTCGCCCACCTTCCCGCCGTTGACGATGAACCCGCCACCCCGGCCGCTGGGGAAGAAGTCGTCGTTGAACAGCCAGAGGTGCATGTCGTGCCGCTGCGCCTCGCGGAGGGTGCGCCCGATGAGCGCGAACCACTCCTCGGTGAAGAACCGCGGCCGCAACGCCGAGGTGTCGAAGGGGAAGAGCAGCACCTCGTGCACGCCCTTGGCGCGCAGGTCGGCGAGCTGGGTGGTCACGAGGTCGGTGGTGACGGTGCCGTTCCAGAACCAGAGGATGGTCGGTCGGCTGTCCGCGCGTGGATCGGCGAACCGAGCTGTCGGGAAGCCGTCCTCGGAATCCGGAGCGGCGACCGCACTGTGCCGTCCACCTGCCGAGGACACC
>JBDSAJ010000261.1:0-4024 GCA_039922235.1 Umezawaea sp. | reverse complement strand
CTTCGTTGGCCGGGAGCGTCTTGCCACGACGCTGAGCCCGTGAAAAGACTGCACCAGCGGGATGTCAGTGCCCGAGCCAACGGCCAGCCCGGACATCCAGGAGTGCAGGTGTGCCACGTCCGGTGGTCGCACGCGCCACTCGTCCTCCAGGAACGCCGCGAACGCGTCCAAGTGCTCCAGCAGGTCGGCCCTCCGCAACGGGGTCGCGGGTCCGACGAGCACCTGGACCACGCGATACCCGCCCGGACCGCTCTTCTGGTGCAGATGCGTGACCGGTCCGTGCCTGCGGTAGAGGGTGACGTCGTGGCCGTGCCTGCTCAGCGCCGTCGAGAGGTCGGCGATGTGGGTGTCGCGCTCGTCCGCGTCGACTTCCCACGCCGCCGCCACCATTGCTATCCGCATTTCAGCACCGCCCCGGCCGGTGGTCCGATGTGGTGCGGCCGGTGTGCCGGCGGGGGTGATGGGACGGCGGCGGAATCACGAGTCAGCCGTCGAAGTACGAGTCGCATGTGCGCAACCACCTTCGTCGTTCGGGTGGACAGCGCGCCGACTGCTTGACGCACACCCAACGTACCCAAGCTGCCGCCGGTTGGCCATCCGGCGGCCGAAGATCGGGGAGATGTCGAACACACGGGGCAACGCCGTGCGCCATCGCCACCGGGAGGTCGATCCGAGTGGACGACCTGGTCAACGCGCTGTCCACTGTGGACAGGCGATCGGAACGGCTGGGCTGAACGGGTTCGGGCACGCGGAAAGCCGTTCACCCGGACGGACGTGTCCAGGCGAACGGCTTCCGCTGCCCGCGTTACCGGGGGTCGGTGGTGATCCGCTTGCCCAGCACCAGTCCGAGGGCGATCATGCCGACACCGAGGACGAAGTGCAGCCAGTCGTCGGCGGTGTTGATGGGCACGAAGTTGGCTGCGCTGTCCTTGTCGATGATCAGGCCGTAGAGCCAGAGGACCAGGTAGACGGCACCGCCGCCGACGAGGTAGGCCTTGGCTCCGCCGGCGGTGCGGGCGAGGGCGAAGCCTGCGACGCCGAAGAGCAGGTGGACGATGTTGTGCAGGATGGAGACCTGGAAGATGCCGAGGAGCAGGGCGTCGGAGTGGTGGTTGGCGAACTGGAGGGTGTCGTAGTTCGTGGTGATGCCGGGGATGAACCCGAGTACACCGACCAGCAGGAACACCGCTGCCACGACCTGGGCGGTGGTGCGCAGTGGGCTGCGGCCGCGGGTGGTGGCGGAGGGGTTGTGCTGGGTCATGGCGCTGACCTCGTTCTCTGTCGAAGGTGCTGAACGGCAGGGTCCGGCTACCCGCCGTGAAGACGGGCAAACGACCCGATCCGGTGACAGCCCCTCATTCGCCGCGCCGCAGCACCACCAGCGACCGCGCCCGCACACGGCGATCCCGGCCAGGGCTGCACGGAGGTCCTCCTCGGTGGTCTGGTGCCCGAAGACCCTCCTCTTTGCGCCGCGGTTAAACACCGGGAACACCACGCCGCCGGTCATCCGGTGAGCGTCCGGACCACCAGGAACAGGTTCAGCGCGGAGACGACCAGCGCCGCCGCCATGCCCGCCAGCGTCGTCAGCCGCCCGTTGACCGCTTCCCCCATCACGTCCTCGCGCCTGCTCAGCAGCACCAGCGGGATCAGCGCGAACGGGATGCCGAACGACAGCACGACCTGGCTCAGCACCAGTGCCTTCGTCGGGTCTACGCCGAGTGCCAGCACCGCCAGCGCGGGGGCCATCGTCGCGAGCCTGCGCAGCGACAGCGGGATGCGGCGGCGCAGGAACCCCTCCATCACCACCTGACCGGAGTAGGTCCCGACGCTGGAGGCCGCCAGGCCGGAGGCCAGCAGCGCCAGCGCGAACGCCACCGCCGCACCCGGCCCGAGCAGCGTGCCCAGCCCCTCGTGCATGTCCTCCAGCGACTCGCGGGGTGCGCCGGTGCTGTGGAACGCGCCTGCGGCCACGACCAGCATGCTCACGTTCACCACGCCCGCGATCCCGAGCGCGACCACGATGTCGGCCTTGCTGGCCCGCAGCGCACCCCGGCGGGCCACCGGATCGCTCTGGTGGTGCCGCTGCGTGAGGGCCGAGTGCAGGTAGATCACGTGGGGCATCACCGTGGCGCCCAGCATCCCGGTGGCCAGCAGGACGCTGTCGACGCCCGCGAAGCCGGGCACCAGCCCGGCGACGGCGTCGGTCGGCGGGCCCAGCCGCAGCGCCTGGTACAGGAAACCGCCCAGCACGATCGCGAGCAGACCGATGATCACCGACTCGAACCGCCGCCTGCGCAGCGGGGCCAGCCCGAGGATGCCCGCGGACACCACGGCGGTGATCAGCGCCGCGGGCAGCAGTGGGACGTCGAACAGCAGGTTGAGGGCCACCGCGGCGCCGACGAACTCGGCGAGGTCGGTCGCCACCGCCACGAGTTCCGCCTGCACCCACAGCAGACCCGTCACCGGTCCGGGGTAGTGCTCCCGGCACAGTTCCGGCAGGTTGCGCCCGGTGGCGATGCCGAGTTTCGCCGACTGGTACTGCACGAACATCGCCAACAGGCTCGCGCCGACGATGACCCACAGCAGCAGGTAGCCGTAGGTCGCGCCGCCCGCCATGTTGGTGGCGAAGTTGCCGGGGTCGACGTAGGCGACGGCGACGACGAACGCCGGGCCCATCAGCACCGCGGCCGACCGCAGCCGCGTCATGACCGGTGCGCGCATCGGGGTGGCGACCATTCCCCGCTCCTTCCAAGCTGAGGGGCCGCCGCGCTGGGCGGCGGCCCTCGACGAGCGGGGATCAGGTCAGCTTGCGGATCGCCTTCTCGATCAGGCCGAGGTTCGCCGGGCTGGTGGCGTACAGCAGCGGGTTGGGTGCAGGAGCGGACGCCTTGCCGCCCAACGCTTCCGGCTTCATCACGTAGTCGAACTCGTGCTGCCCGTCCGGCGCGGGACCGGCGGCCCAGCGGCCCTCCGCCCCGGCGGGGCCGTCGGAGAGGTGCCAGATCGTGCCCGCGTGCTCCTGGTACTCCTCGTCGAACAGGGCGCTCGGGGAGATCGGGCTCTCCAGGCCGTCCTCCTGCAGTTCCTCGATGGCCGCCAGCCACATGTTCTGGTGCGCGGTGTCGCGCGCGAGGTTGAACTTGAGCATGTCGCGCACGCCGGGGTCGTCGGTCATGTTGTAGAGCCGCGCGGTCTGCAGCCTGCCCTGCGCCTCGGCCGCCACGTTGGCGCGGAAGTCGGCCATCAGGTTTCCGCTGGCCACGATGAAGCGGCCGTTCCACGGGACGCCGTTGCTGTCGGACAGCGTCGGGCCGCCGCCGCTGACGATCGCCTGCTGCGGGTCCATGCCGCCGATGATCGCGGCGGTCACCGGGTCGTCGGCGACGGCCTTGGCGGTGATGTCGGACGGGGCGCCTTCCAGCAGCCGCGCCACCATCGTCGCGATCATCTCGACGTGGCCGATCTCCTCGGTGGCCACGTCCATGATCAGGTCCTTGTACTTGCCCTCCATCCGGCAGTTCCAACCCTGGAACAGGTACTGCATGGTCACGGTCATCTCGCCGAACGCGCCGCCGATCAGCTCCTGGAGC
This sequence comes from Umezawaea sp., assembly GCA_039922235.1. Classification (GTDB taxonomy): domain Bacteria; phylum Actinomycetota; class Actinomycetes; order Mycobacteriales; family Pseudonocardiaceae; genus Umezawaea. Next base: position 434 of record JBDSAJ010000261.1, on the reverse strand, counting down.
TTGCGCGCGTAGTGCGCGTCGGGCTGGGACGGCTTCGCCTCGAACTGCAACCTGCTGGTGTGCAAGAACATCGTTCGCCTCCTGGGTGTCCGGGACACCGAAGCTAGGAACGGCCCGTGACGTGATCCGCACGACCGCGACACCACCGCGTCACCGTCGCGGCAAAGACGCTGGAAACCCATTGCATGGAAAAGTTCTCGGTGGGCATCCGGTGGTCCCACATCGCTTCGCCCCGAGGGACACAACAGATGACCGAAGCCCCACCCCGACTCCAACTGCGGCTGCTGGACGGTTTCCGGCTCGACTGCGACGGCGTCCAGGTGCACGTCGTCCCCGGTGTCCGCAGGCTGCTGGCGCTGCTGGCCCTGCGGTCCGCCCCGGTCGAGCGCACGTCCGCCGCGGCGCTGCTCTGGCCGGACACCACGGCCCGCCGT
>JBDSAJ010000260.1:0-25313 GCA_039922235.1 Umezawaea sp. | reverse complement strand
AGCAGCGGGTTCGCCAGCAGCTGGTCGATCACCCCGCCGTTCACGTTCCGCTCGTCGGCGGCACCCGTGGCCGTGAGCGTCAGGATGCCCAACTCCTTGGCGCGCATCACCACCTGGTGCTGCAGGTGCGTCTTCCCGCTGGCAGGCCCTCCGCCGACCAGCACCGTCTCCCCCATCCCGGCATCGCACTCGATCAGCAGGCCCTCCAGAAAAGCCAAGGCCCCCTGAGGATTGTCTCGGCGGTTCTGCCCCCAGATCACGCCCATCGCAAGCTCCTCGAAGCAGGTGGTTGTCTTCCTGCGCTTCCGACAGTCGCAGCACGCCCCTAAGCGCTGCCAACCGCAACCTAAAGTCACCCATCTGAGTGAATTCGCCACAGTGCAGTTATGCGGTAAGGATCGCGGTCACCGCACTAGGGGTTGTCGCAGCGGGGAAAGCCCCGAAGACTTCGTGAACTGTGACTGCCCTGAACGAAAGATCGAGCCGGTGGATCCGGCACTTCCACACGACCCGCGACGCCGCCGTGCGGCTGGTGTGCCTGCCGCACGCGGGCGGGTCGGCAACCGCCTACTTCCCGTTCTCGCGCGCGGCCTCGGACGCCGGGCTGGACGCCGACGTCGTCGCCGTCCAGTACCCCGGCCGCCAGGACCGGCGCGGCGAACGCTGTTTCGACGACGTCGACGCCATGGCCGACGCGATCGCCGACGACCTCGGCCCGTGGTTCGACCGGCCGGTGGCGCTGTTCGGCCACAGCATGGGCGCCACGCTGGGCTACGAGGTCGCCCGCAGGCTCGAAGCGCGGGGCGCGCGACCGCTGGGCCTCTTCGCCTCCGCCTGTCGGGCGCCGTCCACGCAGCGGATCGAGTACGTCCACCAGCGTGACGACGACGGCCTGATCGCCGCCATCAAGGAGCTCAGCGGCACCGACAGCGCCGTGCTGGGCGACGACGAGCTGCTGCGCATGGTGCTGCCCGCGATCCGCGGCGACTACACCGCCGTCGAGACCTACCAGCACCGCCCCGGACGCGAACTGGAGTGCCCGATCCACGTGCTGGTGGGCGACAGCGACCCCGTCACCGATCTCGCCGAGGCCGACGCCTGGAGCTCGCACACCAACGGCGTCTGCGTCGTGGAGGTGTTCCCCGGCGGCCACTTCTACCTGAACGCCCAGCTCGACGGCGTGTTGACCAGCGTCGCCGCCCGACTGCACGAGTGGGGCGCAGGCGCAACCCCCGAATCCGGACGTGTCAGGGGTGGGTAAACCCCAGTCCGCGTTCAGGTGCCGTCCCCATGGCCCGGCGGGTCCCGGTCCGGGAAACTGAGTACATCAAGGAAAACAGCCCGCCCTCGGAGGTAGTCATGATGGCCATCCAGACCGTTCCCGGTGTCACCCAGCGGATGCTCCCCAACGGACACCTCCGGTTGAGCTGCCGCGGCACGAACCGCCAGGTCGAGTGCGAGCCCGCCGCCGCGGCCATGTGGATCGCGCTCAAGCAGCACAACGGCGACATCGACCGCGCCAGCACCGTGCTGGCCGCGCTGTGGGAGACCGACCTCGAGGACACCCGCTACGACATGCTCATGCTGGCGGGCTCGCTGTGCTCGCTGGGTCTGCTCACCGAGGTCTGATCCGCGGAGGCGTCGAACGGCTTGGGAATTCCGCGCCCAGGCCGTGGTCCGCACCCCTCGCTCGCGTCGAGCGCCCCACCGTGCGGCGATCCGCGAGCCCTCACCGGCCCTCACCAACGACGAAACGCACCTGAACCGCGCGGTTCAGGTGCGTTTCGTCGTGCCCGCGAAAGCCGGGCGAACGAAAGAGGGACCGCTTCCGACGCCGTTGGCGGAAGCGGTCCCCAATCCCGGCTTGGGGGAGGAGGAAGCCGGGAAGCTCAGCCCTGTGACTCCAGTTCCGCGTCCAGCAGGGCGAACAGCTCGTCCGCGCCCGCGTCCTCGACTTCCCGGTCGGCCGGGGAGAACGAGGCCACCAGTGCCTTCAGCCTGTCGACGACCACCGACCGCGAAGCCTCGTCCAGCGAGCGCAGCTCGGCTTCCAGGCCGGTCAGCTGGACGTCCACCGCGGACGGCGGGTCGGCCAGGTCTGCACCGAGGAACTCCGCCAGCGCCGCAGCGGACGGGTGGTCGAAGATCAGCGTCGCCGGCAGCCGCCGCTCGGTCAGCGACTCCAGCCGGTTCCGCAGCTCGATCGCCGTCAGCGAGTCGAAGCCGAGTTCGATGAAGCCCTTCCGCGGGTCGATCGCGTCCCGCCGCTCGTGCCCGAGCACCACCGCCGCCGCGCCGCACACCAGGTCGAGCAGTGCGCGATCGCGTTCCGCGGCGGGCAGGGCGACGATCCGCGACCACGAGTCGTCGACGGCCTCGGCGCGGCGGCGGGTGCCACCGCGCACCAGACCCCGCAACATCGCCGGGACGCCGTGCGCCTCGGCCCGCAGTCCGGACATGTCCAGCCGCACCGGCACCAGCGACGGCTGCTCGGTGCCGAACGTGGCGTCGAACAGCTCCAGCCCGTCGGCGAACGACAGGCCGAAAACGCCGGAACGCGCCATCCGGATCAGGTCGGTGTCCGCGAGTTCGCCCGACATCCCGCCATCGGACCACAGGCCCCACGCCAGCGACACCGCGTGCTGCCCGAGCGCCGCCCGGTGGTGCGCCAGCGCGTCGAGGAAGACGTTCGCCGCCGAGTAGTTCGCCTGCCCCGCCGCGCCGAGGGTGCCGCCCGCGGAGGAGTACAGGACGAACGCGGCGAGGTCCAGCGAAGCCGTCAGCGAGTGCAGGTTCCACGCCGCGTCCACCTTCGGCCGCAGCACCGCGTCCATCCGCTCCGGCGTCAGCGCGAGCAGCACGCCGTCGTCGACGACGCCTGCCGTGTGCACGACGGCCGTCAGCGGGTGCTCGGCCGGGATTCCGGCCAGCAACGACGCCACCGCGTCCCGGTCCGCCAGGTCGCAGGCCTCCAGCGAGACGCTGGCGCCCAGCGAGGTGAGGGACTCGACGAGTTCGGCGGCCCCTGGTGCCGCGACGCCGCGACGGCTCGTGAGCAGCAGGTGCCGGACGCCGTGGTCGGTCACCAGGTGCCGCGCGATCAGCTGCCCCAGCACGCCGGTACCGCCGGTGACGAGCACGGTTCCGGCCGGGTCCAGGCCAGCCGAACCCGCCGTGGGCACGAACTTCGCCAGCCGGTGCACCAGCACCGCGCCGTCCCGCACCGCGACACCCGGCTCGTCGGCGTACATCGCCCCGAGCACCGCGCCCAGCGGCAGTTCGCCGCCGTCGGTGCCCGCGACGTCGACGACCATGAACCGGTCCGGGTACTCCAGTTGCGCCGTCCGGATCACGCCCCACAGCGCGGCGTGCGTCAGGTCGTCGACGCCTTCCTCGGGCCGCGTCGCGATGGCCCCGGAGGCGACGACGACCAGCCGTGACGAGGACAGCGCTTCCTCCGCCACCCAGGCCTGGGCCAACGCCAGCAACCGGTGGGTCGCCTCCCGCGCGACCTGCGGCGACGCCGTCGACGGCGCGGTGAACGGTACGAACACCACATCCGGGACCACGCCCGCGGAAACCAGCGCCGGGAGGTCCGCGTAGGACGCACCCGGCAACCCGAAGGCAGCCGGACCGAGCACCGCGGACGACACACCGGACACGGCGTCGCCGGTCCACGACTGCCATTCGACGCGGAAGAGCGAGTCGTCCACCGCCGACCGCGTGGAGCCGAACGCGTCGTCCGCGATCGGCCGCAGCGAGAGCGATTCCACGCTGAGCACCGGCACACCGGCGGTGTCCGTCGCGCTCAGCGAAACGGTGTTCGCGACGTCCGAGGAGATCAGCACCCGCAGGTTCGACGCCCCGGCGGCGTGCAGCGACACCCCCGACCACGCGAACGGCAGCACCGGCTCGTCCGCAGTCGGCCCGGCGAGGCCGATCGTGTGCAGCGCGGCGTCGAGCAGCGCCGGGTGCAGGCCGAACGCCGAGGCGTCCGCGTGCTCGGGCAGCGCCACTTCGGCGGCCAGCCGATCACCCACCTGCCACACGCGGCGCAGCCCGGCGAACACTGGCCCGTAGTCGAAACCCTGTGCGGCGAGCTGGTCGTAGCGGGAGGTCACGTCGATCTCGACCGCTCCCGCAGGCGGCCATTCGGACGCGGCGACCGGCGCGTCCGACGCGGCGGACAGCCTGCCGCTGCCGTGCCGCACCCAGTCCGACGCGTCCTCGGCCTGCGAGTAGATCTCCAGGGACCGCTGTCCCTCGTCCTCGGGTCCGACGACCACCTGCAGTCGCACGGAACCCCGGGCGGGCAGGATCAGCGGCGCGGCCAGGGTCAGCTCGTCGAGCCGTCCGCAGCCCGCCTCGTCGCCCGCGCGGATCGCCAGCTCGACGAACGCCGTGCCGGGGAACAGTGCCGAGCCCTGGACGACGTGGTCGGCGAGGAACGGCTGCGTCCGCAGCGAGAGCCGCCCGGTCAGCACCACCCCACCGGAGTCGGCCGCGACCACGACGGCGCCCAACAGCGGGTGCTCCGGATCGCGCTGCCCCACCTCGGCGACCCCGCGGACGCGAGCACCGGTGGGGTTCTCCAGCCAGTAGCGCTTGCGCTGGAAGGGATAGGTCGGCAGCTCGACCGGCCTGCCACCGGCGTGGAACGCCTTCTGGTCCACTGTGGACCCGGTGACGAACAGCGAGGCCACCGCGGTGGCCGCCGACTCACCTTCGGGCCGGTCCTTGCGCAGCACCGGGATGAACGTCGCCCGGTCGTCCGCGCCCAGGCAGCCCTGGCCCATCGCGGTCAGCACCGCGCTCGGCCCGACCTCGACGAACCTCGTGACCCCGGCGTCGAGCAGCGTCCGGATCCCGTCGGCGAAGCGGACGGCCTCGGCCACCTGCCCCACCCAGTGGTCCGGCGTGGCCAGGTCCGCGTCCGCCGACACCGTCGACACGATCGGGATCGTCGGCGCGGAGTAGGTCAGTTCTTCGGCGACAGCGGCGAACTCCGCCAGCATCGGCGCCATCAGCGCCGAGTGGAACGCGTGCGAAACCCGCAGCCGTGACGTCTTCTCGAACTTCGAGGCCACCGCGAGCACGGCGTCCTCGGTGCCGGACAGCACCACAGACGCCGGGCCGTTGACGGCCGCGATCGACACGCCGTCGGTCAGCAGCGGTACGACCTCCTCTTCGGTCGCCGCCACGGCGACCATCGCGCCACCGGACGGCAGCGCCTGCATCAGCCGGGCCCGCGCGGCCACCAGCGTGCAGGCGTCCTGGAGCGAGAGCACCCCGGCGACGTGCGCGGCGGCCAGCTCGCCGATCGAGTGGCCCAGCAGGTGGTCGGGCCGCACGCCCCAGGTCTCCAGCAGCCGGAACACCGCGACCTCGACGGCGAACAACGCCGGTTGCGTGCCCCCGGTCCGGTCCAGTTCCTCGGCGTCGGCGAGCAGTGAGCGCAGCGGCACGTCCAGGTGCTGGTCGAGTTGGGCGGCCACCGCGTCGAGCGCCGAGGCGAACGCGGGGAACGCCTTGGCGAGTTCCAGCCCCATCCTCGGCCGCTGCGAGCCCTGGCCGGTGAACAGGAACGCCGTCCGTCCGGGCGCCGCGACGCCGTCGACCACGCCCGCCGCGTTCCGGCCCGCGGCGTAGTCGACGAGCGCCCGCACCGCGCCTTCGCGGTCGGCCGCCACGACACCCGCGCGGTGCTCGGCGAGCGTCCTGGTCGTCGCGAGGGAGAACCCGATGTCCACAGTGGACTGGTCGGTCGCGAACGAGGCGAGACCGGCGGCCTGCGCCCGCAACGCCTCCGGGCTGCGGGCCGACAGGAGCCAGGTGACCGGGCCGGAGTCCGTCGCGGGCTCGGGGACCGGGTCGCCCTGCTCGACGATCACGTGCGCGTTGGTCCCGCTGATGCCGAACGACGACACCCCGGCCCGCCGCGGCCTCCCGGTCTCGGGCCACGGTCGTTCCTCGCTGAGCAGGGAAACGGTGTCCGGCCACTCGACGTGGGGCGACGGCGACTCGGCGTGCAGCGTCCTTGGCAGGACACCGCGGCGCAGCGCCTCCACCACCTTGATCACCCCGCCGACCCCGGCCGCGGCCTGGGTGTGGCCGACGTTCGACTTGAACGAGCCGATGTGCAGCGGCCGGTCCGGCGTGGCGACCTTGCCGTAGGTGGCGATGAGCGCCTGCGCCTCGATCGGGTCGCCCAGCTTCGTGCCGGTGCCGTGCGCCTCGACGACGTCCACATCGGACAGTGACAGCCCTGCGTCGTCGAGCGCCGCGCGGATGACCCGCTGCTGCGCGGGCCCGTTCGGCACCGTGATGCCGCTGGAGGCGCCGTCGGAGTTCACCGCGCTGCCGCGCAGCACCGCCAGGACGTGGTGCCCGTTTCGCCGGGCGTCCGAGAGCCGCTCCAGCAGCACCATCCCGGCGCCCTCGGAGCAGCCGACGCCGTCAGCGTCGCTGCCGAACGCCTTGCAGCGCCCGTCGGAGGAGAGCCCGTGCTGCTCGCTGAAGTACACGAACATGTCCGGCGTCACCATCACGGTCACCCCGCCGGCGAGCGCCAGCGAGCACTCGCCGCGCCGCAGCGACTGGGCCGCCCAGTGCAGGGCGACCAGCGACGACGAGCAAGCGGTGTCCACCGACACCGACGGGCCTTCGAGCCCGAGGGTGTAGGAGACCCGGCCGGAGACCAGGCTGCCGTCGCTGCTGCCGGTGCCGTAGTCGTGGTACATCACCCCCGCGAACACGCCGGTCTTGCTGCCCCGCAACGTCGAGGGCACGATCCCGGCGCGTTCCACGGCCTCCCACGCCGTCTCCAGCAGCACGCGCTGCTGGGGGTCGAGCGTGACCGCCTCGCGCGGCGAGATCCCGAAGAACTCCGGCTCGAAGTCGGCGGCTCCGCAGAGGAAACCGCCCTCGTTCGAGTAGGACGTGCCGGGGCGGCCCGCCGGGTCGAAGATCGATCCGGTGTCCCAGCCGCGGTCCTCGGGGAACTCCCCGATCGCGTCCACCCCGCCCGCCACCAGCTCCCACAACTGCTCGGGACTGCTGACGCCACCGGGGTAGCGGCAGCCCATGCCGATGATCGCGATCGGCTCGCTCATCGCCGCGGTGAGCTTGTGGTTGTCCGCCTTGAGCCGCTCGTTGTCCATCATGGACTGGCGCAGCGCGGCGACGATCTGGTCGGTGGACGGCGCCTGGTTCACTGGGATTCACCTCGTTCGTCGGTCTGGGTGCCGGTCATCGCGGAGCGGACCAGGTCGGCCAGGTCCATCGCGGCGATGGCCGCGACCTCGTCGGTTCCGTTGGCCTCGGCCACTTCCCCGGTGGGCTCGCCGATCTCGGGCAGCAGTTCTGCGAGCAGGTGCCGGGCCAGCGGGAGCGGGCTCGGGTAGTCGAAGATCAGCGTCGCGGGCAGGCGCAGCCCGCTCACGGCACCGAGCTTGTTGCGCAGTTCGAGCGCGGCCAGCGAGTCGATGCCCAGGTCGGTGAAGCCCTTCTCGACGCCGACCGCCGAAGCGTCGTCGTAGCCGAGTACGGCCGCCGCGTGCTCGCACACCAGCGCCACCACCGCGGACTCGCGTTCGTCCGCGGACATCCCGGACAGCCGGTCGGCGAGCCCTGTCTCGGGTGCGGCCACCGGCCCACCAGCCGCGGCGACCCGACGTGGTGCCGCCGTGACCAAGCCACGCAGGAGCGGTGCGACGCGGTCGGCGTCGCGCAGCCCGGTCAGCTTCACCGGCACCAGAACGGGTTCCCCGACCGCGAGCGCCGCGTCGAAGAGCGCGAGCCCGTCGGCCACCGGCAGTTCCGCGACGCCGGACCGGGCGATGTGGGCCTGGTCGACTTCGCCACCGGTGCCCTCCCACGGGCCCCAGGCCAGCGAGACCGCCGGAAGCCCGTTCGCCACGCGGTGTTCCGCCAGCGCGTCGAGGAACACGTTGCCCGCGGCGTAGTTCGCCTGCCCGGCGGCGAGCAGCAGGCCGCCCGCCGAGGAGTACAGGACGAACGCGGCCAGGTCGAGATCCGCGGTCAGCTCGTGCAGGTGCCAGGCCGCGTCCACCTTGGGGCGCAGGACGTTCTCGACCTGCGCAGGCGTGAGCGCGCTCAGCACCGCGCTGTCCATCTGCCCGGCGGCGTGCACCACGGCGGTGAGCCCGCCGATCGAGCCGATCAGCCCGGCCAGGTCGTCCCGGTCGGTCACGTCGCAGGCAGCGACGGTCACCGTGGCTCCCTGTTCGGCCAGCTCGTCGGCCAGTTCCTTCGCTCCCGGCGCGTCCAGCCCCTTGCGGCTGGTCAACACCAGGTTGCGAGCACCGCAGGCGACGAGGTGCCGGGCCAGCAGACCACCGAGCAGACCGGCACCACCGGTGATCAGCACCGTGCCGTCCGGGTCCCACCCGACCGGGTCGCCCGCGGAGGTCACCTTCGCCAGCCGCGGCACGCGGACCTCACCGTCGCGGACGATCGCCTCCGGCTCCCCGGACGCCACCAGCGCGGGCAGCGCCCGCACCGACTGGGCCGAGTCGTCGATGTCGACCACCTGCACCCGGCCGGGGTTCTCGGCCTGCGCGGCCCTCACCAGACCCCAGACCGGGGCCTGTGCGAGGTCCGGGCCCTCCGAGGCGGACACCGCGTTGCGGGTGACCACCAGGAGTTTGCCGTCGGAGAACCGGTCCAGCCAGGTTTGCAGCTGTACCAGGGTTCCCTGCACCGTGGCGTGCACCCGTGCGGGCACGTCGCCCTCACCCGAGGAGCCGACCGGCAGCACCAGGACGTCGGCGGCCGTGAGGTCCGCCGAGACCGGGACACCGAGGCCGAGGTCGTCGGAACCGAGCACCGCCCAGTTCACGAGGTCCTTGACCAGTCGGACGCCGGTCGCGGGCTGCCAGTCGACCCGGTAGAGCGAGTCGGGCACCTTCGAGCCCAGCTGGCCCTCCGAGACCGGCCGCGTGACCAGCGACTCGATCCAGGCGACCGGGGTACCCGCGGCGTCCGCCAGCGCGAGCGACGAACCGCCGCCGCTCTCGCGGACCCGCACCCTCAGCATGGTCGCGCCGGAGGCGTGCAGCGAGACCTGGTTCCAGGCGAACGGGATCGTCGTCTCCGTCAGCGCCTTCGGGCCGCCGGGGACCAGAAAGTCCGTGACGCCCAGCGCCGAGTCGAGCAGGCCGGGGTGCAGGCCGAACTCGCTCGCCGCGGTGCCCTCGGGCAGCGCCACCTCGGCGAACACCTCGCCGTCGAGCAGCCACACCGCACGCAGGTTCCGGAACGTCGGGCCGTAGCCGAAGCCGAGCCCGGCCAGGTCGTCGTACAGCCCTCCGAGGTCCACGGCTTCGGCGCCCGCGGGCGGCCACACCGAGAGGTCGAACTCCTCGGGCTGTGCCCCGGTGGCCAGTGTTCCGGCCGCGTGCTGGGTCCAGCCGTCGTCGGTGCGGGAGTGCACCGACAGCTCACGGCGGCCGCTCGCGTCGGGAACGCCGACGACCACGCGGATGTCGACGCCGCCCTCGTCCGGCAGCAGCAGCGGGGCCTGCTGGGTGAGTTCCTCCAGCACGTCGCAGCCGACCTGGTCCCCGGCGTGCAGGGCCAGTTCGACGTACGCGGTACCCGGCAGCATGGTCCGGCCCATCACCACGTGATCGGCCAGCCAGGTCTGCCGGTCCACCGCGAGCCGCCCGGTGAGCACCGCGCCGCCGTCGGGCAGGTCCACCAGTGCGCCCAGCAGCGGGTGCGCGGCGGACTTGGCGCCGAGCGAGCCGACGTCGCCCGCGGGCTTCGTGGCGTCTAGCCAGTAGTCCTTGTTCTGGAAGGCGTAGGTCGGCAGGTCCACCCTGGCCGCTCCACGACCGGCGAACAGGGCGCGCCAGTCGGGCTTCGCGCCCCGCGAGTACAGCGTGGCCACCGCGGTGAACAGGGTCGGCACCTCGTCCCGGCCCCGGCGCAGCGCGGGCACGCCCACGACGCGGTCGGGACGGTCGGCGGCCGACGTGTCGCACTCGCGGACCATGCCGGTCAGCACCGCGTCCGGGCCCAGCTCGACGAACCGGGTCACCCCGGCCGAGAGCAGCGTGCCGACGCCGTCGGCGAAGCGGACGGCCTCCCGAACGTGGTTCACCCAGTACCGCGGCGAGCACAGCTGCTCGGCCGTGGCGATCCGGCCGGTCACGTTGGAGACGACCGGGATGCTCGGGGCCTGGTACACCAGCTTCTCCGCCACCACGGCGAACTCGGCCAGCATCGGCTCCATCAGCGCGGAGTGGAAGGCGTGCGAGACGACCAGCTGCTTCGTCCGCCTGCCCTTCTCGTCGAAGACCGCCACCGCCGCCAGCACGGCGGCCTCAGGACCGGAGATGACCACCGAGCGCGGGCCGTTGACCCCCGCGACGTCCACGTCGGACGGCAGCACCGCCCGCACCTCGTCCTCGGTGGCCGCGATGGCGGCCATCGCCCCTCCCGTGGGGAGTGCCTGCATGAGACGGCCGCGGGCGGCCACCAGCGCGCAGGCGTCGGCCAGCGAGAACACCCCGGCGACGTGCGCCGCGGCCAGCTCACCGATCGAGTGCCCGGCGACGTAGTCCGGCGTGATGCCCCACGACTCCACCAGGCGGTAGAGCGCCACCTCGATCGCGAACATCGCGCACTGCGTGTAGGCGGTCCGGTTCAGCAGCTCACCGTCCGCGGAGCCCTTCTCCGCCCAGATGACCTGCTTCAGCGGGACGTCGGTGTCGAACAGCCCGCAGGCCTCGTCGAAGGCGCCCGCGAAGACCGGGAAGGCCTCGTAGAGCGCGCGGCCCATGCCCGGCTGCTGCGCGCCCTGTCCGGTGAACAGGAATGCGGTCAGGTCGGCCGCGCTGGTCGTGCCGGTCACCGTGCCCGCCGGGGTCCCGCCGGCTGCGAGGCCGTCGAGAGCCTTCAGCGCGGCGTCGCGGCCGGTCGCCAGCACCACCGAGCGGTGGTCGAGCGCGGCCCGGCCGGTGGCCAGCGAGTAGCCGACGTCGGCGAGGTCCAGTTCCGGGTTCGCCCGCAGCTGCTCCGCCAGCCTGCCCGCCTGGTCGGCGAGCGCCGCGGCCGACGTCCCGGCGATCGCCAGCGGGATCACCGGCAACGGCGGCGCGGTCCGGCGCGCGGGATCCACAGTGGACGGTGGCGCCTCCTCGATGATGATGTGCGCGTTGGTGCCGCTGATGCCGAAGGACGAGACACCCGCACGGCGCGGACGGCCGTTCGGCAGCCACGGCCGGGCCTCGGTCAGCAGTTCGATGTCGCCCGTGGTCCAGTCGACGACCGGGGACGGCGCGTCGACGTGCAGCGTCTTCGGCAGCATGTTGTGCCGCAGCGCCTGCACGATCTTGATCACGCCCGCCGCACCGCCGGACGCCTGCGCGTGGCCGATGTTGGACTTCACCGAGCCCAGGTACAGCGGCCGCTCGCGGTCCTGGCCGTAGGTGGCCAGCAGCGCCTGCGCCTCGATCGGGTCACCGAGCTTCGTGCCCGAGCCGTGCGCCTCGACGGCGTCCACGTCGGACGGCGTGAGCCCGCCCGCCGCGAGTGCCGCGTGGATCACGCGTTCCTGCGACGGCCCGTTGGGCGCGGTGAGGCCGTTCGACGCGCCGTCCTGGTTGACGGCGCTGGAGCGGACCACCGCGAGCACCTCGTGCCCGTTGCGCTGCGCGTCGGACAGCCGCTCCAGCAGGAGCAGGCCCGCGCCCTCCGCCCAGCCGACGCCGTCGGACGCCGCGGAGAAGGACTTCGACCGGCCGCTGGGCGAGAGCACGCCCTGGCGGCTGGAGTCGACGAACAGGTCCGGCTGCGAGAGCAGCGTGACACCGCCCGCGAGCGCCAGCCCGCACTCCCCCGCCCGCAGCGCCTGCACCGCGAGGTGCAGCGTCACCAGCGAGGACGAGCACGCGGTGTCGACCGTCATGCTCGGGCCTTCCAGCCCCAGCAGGTAGGAGATGCGGCCGGAGACGACCGCACCCGAACTGCCGTTGGGGATGTAGGCGGCGACGTCGGCGGGCGCGCCGGGGACGCGGCTGCCGTAGTCGTCGTACATCGCGCCGGTGAAGACGCCGGTCATGCTGCCGCGCAGCGCGGTCGGGTCGATGCCCGCCCGCTCGATGGCCTCCCACGCGGCCTCCAGCAGGAGCCGCTGCTGCGGGTCCATGGCCAGCGCCTCGCGCGGGCCGATGCCGAAGAACGCCGGGTCGAACTCGATGCCGTCGTGCAGGAAGCCGCCTTCGCGGGCGTAGGTCTTGCCCCGCTTGCCGCGCTCCGGGTCGTAGATGCTCTCGATGTCCCAGCCGCGGTTGGCCGGGAACTCGGACACCGCGTCGACCTCGTCGACCAGCAGCCGCCACAGGTCCTCCGGCGACCGGACGCCACCGGGGTAGCGGCAGGCCATGCCGACGATCGCGATCGGCTCCTGCATCGAGGCGTTGGTCCGGGTCGTGGTGGCCGGGACCTTCGCGACGGCGCCGAGCAGCTTGCCCTTGACGAAGTCGGCCACCGCCTTGGCGGTCGGGTGGTCGAAGATCAGCGTCGCGGGCAGGGTCAGGCCGGTCGCGGCGCCGAGCAGGTTGCGCAGCTCGACCGCGGCCAGCGAGTCGAAGCCGAGTTCCTTGAACGCGCGGGTGCCGTCCACCTCGGACTTGTCGGCGTAGCCGAGCACGATGGCGACCTGGGTGCGGACGATGTCCAGCAGCACGCGGTCACGCTCGTTGTCGGCCAGTCCGGCCAGTTCCGCGGCCAGTGCGTTGTCGACCGCCTTCGCCGCCTTGGCGACCCGGCGCGCCTTCGTCGGGACGAACCCGCGCAACAGCGCCGGGAGTTCGTCGGTCCGGGCCCGCAGCGCCGCGACGTCCACCCGCAGCGGAGCGATCACGGCCTCCTCGGTGGTCACCGCGGCGTCGAACAGGGCCAGTCCCTGCTCGGCGGTGACCGCGGGCAGACCGAGCCGGGCCATCCGGGCCAGGTCGGCCTCGGCCAGTTCCCCGCCGAGTCCGGTGTTCTCCGCCCACAGTCCCCAGGCCAGTGCCGTCGCCGCGAGGCCTGCGGCCCTGCGGTGCTCGGCGAGGCCGTCGAGGAACGCGTTGGCGGCGGCGTAGTTCGCCTGGCCCGCGGTCAGCACCTGGCCGCCGGCGGAGGAGAACATCACGAACGCGGCCAGGTCGGTGGTCAGCTCGTGCAGGTGCCAGGCGGCGTCCACCTTGGCCCGCAACACCTTGTCGACCTGCTCGGCGGTCAGGGAGGCGAAGACCCCGCTGTCCGCCGTGCCCGCCGCGTGGACCACCGCGGTCAGGTTCCCGACCGTGCCGACCAGCTCGGCCACCGCAGCGCGGTCAGCGACGTCGCACGCGGCGACGGTCACGTTCGCGCCCAGGTCGGCCAGGTCCTCGGCCAGCTGGCGCGCACCCGGCGCGTCGAGCCCGCGGCGGCTGGTGAGCACCAGGTCCGTCACGCGGTGCTCGGCGACCAGGTAGCGGGCCAGCAGGCTGCCGAGCCCGCCGGTGCCACCGGTGATCAGCACCGTGCCACCGGCGTGCCACGGCGAGCTGTCGCCGGACTCCGCCTTGACGTACCGGGGCACCAGCACCGCGCCCTCGCGGACCGCCGCTTCCGGCTCGCCGGAGGCGACGACGGCCGCCAGGGTCCCGGTCGTCGTGCCCACGTCGGCGTCGACGAGGAACACCCGGCCGGGGTGTTCGGCCTGGGCACCGCGTGCCAGACCCCACAGCAGGCCCTGGGTGATGTCCACAGTGGACTTACCGGCAGGCGTGGCGTCCCGCGTCACGACCGCCAGCTTCGTGGTCGAGAACCGGGCTTCGGCCAGCCACGCCTGGATCTCGGCGAGCAGCCAGGCGGTGTTCGCCCTGGCCGCCGCCGGGACGTCACCCGCGGCGCCGGGCACGGTCAGCGCGACCAGCCCCGGCACCGGCTCGCCGCCGTCGATCGCGCCGACGAGGTCGGCGAACCCGGCGTAGGTGGCGGCCTCGCCGCCCAAGCCGAGGCCGACCGCGACCACTTCGGCGTCGGCCCGCGGCACGGAGACCGGCTGCCACGCGATCTTCAGCAGGGAGCCGTCCACCTCGGCGGGCGACGCGGAGAGTTCGCGGCGCACCGGACGCGAGACCAGTGAATCGATGGTCGCGACCGGACGGCCCTCGCCGTCGGCGACCTCGATCGCCGACACCTCGTCACCGTTGAGCCGCTCGATGCGCACCCGCAGCACCGAGGCGCCGACGGCGTGCAGCGTCACGCCGTTCCAGACGAACGGCAGCAGGGTAGCGCCGTCCGGGTCGCCGAGGAGGTCGGCGTGCATCGCGATGTCGAGCAACGCCGGGTGCAGCCCGTACGCGCCCGCCGTCGACGCCGCCGGTTCGGGCAGCGCGACCTCGGCGAACACCTCGGTGCCCCGCCGCCAGGCGGCCTTGAGGCCCTGGAAGCTCGGGCCGTAGCCGTAACCGCGGTCGTTGAGCAGCTCGTACGCGCCCTCGACCACGATGGGGGTAGCGCCGGATGGCGGCCACTCCGTGAGCCCGGTGGGCTCGCGGCGCGGCGCCGCGGAGAGCGTGCCTAGTGCGTGCCGGGTCCACTCGCCGTCGACCGCACCCCCGACGGGGCGGGAGAACACGGTGACCGGGCGCTGCTGGCCGTCGGCCGGGCCGACCACCACCTGCAGCGCGACCGCGCCGTCCGGCGGGAGGATGAGCGGCGCCTCGATCGTCAGCTCCTCCACCGTCGGGTGGCCCACCTGGTCACCCGCGGTGATGGCGAGTTCGACGAAACCGGTGCCGGGCACCAGGATCGCGCCCTTCACGACGTGGTCGGCCAGCCACGGCACCGATCCGGCGGACAACCTGCCGGTGAGCACCGTGGTGTCCGAACCGGACAGCGCCACGACCGCACCCAGCATCGGGTGGGGCAGGGGCTGCTGCCCGACCGCCGTCACGTCGCCGGACGGCGTCGCGTCGAGCCAGAAGCGCTTGTGCTGGAAGGCGTACGTCGGCAGGTCGAGCCGGATCGGCCCGTCGCCGAGCAGGCGGCCCAGCTTCGCCGCGCCGACGACGTGCAGTCGACCGACCGCGGCCAGCGCCGTGCGGACCTCGTCCCGGTCGCGGCGGCCGAACGGCACGAAGGTGGCGTCGGGCTCCAGCACGCTCTGCGGGCCGAGCGCCGTCAGCACGCTGTCCGGCCCCAGTTCGAGGAACGTCCGCACCCCGGACGACGCCAGTGCGGTCAGCGCGTCGCCGAAGCGCACCGCTTCGCGGACGTGGGTCACCCAGTACTCCGGTGAGCACAGCTCCTCGTCGGTCGCCACCCGGCCGGTGACGGTGGAGACGATCGGGATCTTCGGCGCGGAGTAGGTCAGGCCCGCGGCGACTTCGCGGAAGCCGTCGAGCATCGGGGTCATCAGCGGCGAGTGGAACGCGTGGCTCACCCTCAGCCGTCGCGTCCGCACGCCATCGGCCGCTGCTTCGCGCTCGATGCGCGTGACGACCTCGGCGACACCCGAGACGACGACGGAGGCGGGTCCGTTGACGGCGGCGATGCTCGCCTCGTCCTCGTGCCCGCGCAGCAGTTCCCGTGCGGCCTCCTCGGTGGTGGCGAGCGAGACCATCGCTCCCGGCGGTTCGCTCAGCGAGCCCATCAGCCTGCCGCGGGCCGCCACGAGGGCCGCCGCGTCGTCGAGCGACAGCACCCCGGCGACGTGCGCCGCGGCCAGTTCGCCGATCGAGTGGCCCGCCAGTGCGTCGGGGACGATCCCCCACGACTCGGCGAGCCGGAAGAGCGCCACCTCCACGGCGAACAGCCCGGTCTGGGTGTAGCGCGTCTGGTCGAGCAGGCCGCGGTCGGCCAGCGCGGTCGTGCCGAACACGACGTCGCGCAGCGGCACGTCCAGGTGCGGGTCGATCGCGGCGCAGGCGGCGTCGAAGGCCGTCGCGAACGCGGGGAAGGCCTCGTGCAGCGCCCGCCCCATGCCGACCCGCTGTGCGCCCTGGCCGGAGAACAGGAACGCCAGCTTGCCCTCGCCCGCGCTGCCCGTGACGACGTCGGTGCCGGTTTCGCCGGTGGCCAGCGCGTCCAGGCCGTCGGCCAGTTCGGCCACGGTCCCGGCGACGACGACCGCGCGGTGCTCCAGCGCCGCCCTGGTCGAGACCAGGGACCGCGCCAACTCGGTGACGGTGACGTCCTCGTGGTCGGCGACGTATGCCCGGAGCCGGGCGGCTTGGGCGCGCACCGCTGCCGCGGTGCGGCCGGAAAGCGCAACCGGGACAACGGCTCCCTGGTGCGGCTCGGCGGGCTGCTCGACCTCTGCGTCGACCGGCGCCTGCTCGATGATCACGTGGGCGTTGGTGCCGCTGATGCCGAACGACGAGATCGCGGCCCGGCGCGGATGGCCGTTCTCCGACCAGTCGCGCGACTCGGTGAGCAGCCGCACCGCGCCGGTCTCCCAGTCGACCACGGTGGACGGCTGGTCGACGTGCAGGGTCCGCGGCAGTTGCTCGTTCCGCAGTGCCATGACCATCTTGATGATGCCCGCGACACCCGCGGCCGCCTGGGTGTGGCCGATGTTGGACTTGATCGAGCCCAGCCACAGCGGCTGGTCCTCGGCGCGGTCCTGGCCGTAGGTGGCGAGCAGTGCCTGCGCCTCGATCGGGTCGCCCAGCCGGGTGCCGGTGCCGTGGCCCTCGACGGCGTCGACCTCGGAGGCCGTGAGGCCGGCGTCGGCCAGCGCCTTCGCGATCACCCGCTGCTGGGAGGGGCCGTTGGGGGCGGTGAGGCCGTTCGACGCGCCGTCGTGGTTGACCGCGGAACCTCGCAGCAGCGCGAGGACCGGGTGGCCGTTGCGGCGGGCGTCCGACAGCCGCTCGACGAGCAGCATGCCCGCGCCCTCGCCCCAGCCGGTGCCGTCGGCCGCGTCGGCGAACGAGCGGCAGCGGCCGTCGGCGGAGAGCCCGCGCTGGCGGCTGAAGTCGACGAAGGTGTCCGGGGTGGACATCACCGTGACGCCACCGGCCAGCGCGAGCGTGCACTCGCCCCGGCGCAGCGCCTGGACCGCCCAGTGCAGGGCGACCAGCGACGAGGAGCACGCCGTGTCGACGGTGACCGTCGGGCCCTCCAGGCCGAGCGCGTAGGACACGCGGCCGGAGACGACGCTGGCGAGGCTGCCGTTGCCGAGGTAGCCCGCGATGTCGTCGGGAACGGTGCCGAGGCGGGTGCCCCAGTCGTGGTACATGACCCCGGCGAACACGCCGGTCGCGCTGCCGCGCAAGGAGACCGGGTCGATCCCGGCCCGCTCGAACGCTTCCCAGGACACCTCCAGCAGCAGCCGCTGCTGGGGGTCCATGGCCGCCGCTTCCCGCGGGCTGATCTCGAAGAACTCGGCGTCGAACTCGGCGGCGTCGTGCAGGAACGCGCCGTGCTTGACGTAGCTGTGGCCGGGCTTGCCGGGCTCGGGGTCGTAGAGCGCGTCGACGTTCCAGCCGCGGTCGGCCGGGAACGGCGTGAGCGCCTCCCCACCGTCCACGACGAGCCGCCACAGGTCCTCCGGCGTCCCCACTCCGCCGGGGTAGCGGCAGGCGATGCCGACGATCGCGATCGGCTCCTCCGGGTCGGTCACGCTCACCGGCGCGATCGGCTTGGCCGGGGCCAGGCCCGCGAGCCGCGTGACGATGTGCTCCGCCAGCGCCCGCGGGGTCGGGTGGTCGAACACCAGCGTGGCGGGCAGCCGCATGCCGGTGACGGAGTCGAGCACGTTGCGCAGCTCCACCGCGGCCAGCGAGTCGAAGCCGATCTCGCCGAACGGGCGGGACGGGCTGATCGCGCCCGCGCTGTCGTGGCCGAGCACGGCCGCGACGTGGGTTCGCACCAGGTCGAGCACCGCGCGGTCGCGGTCGGCCTCGGACAGCGAGGCGAACCGCTCGGCGAACTGCTGCTCCGGCGTGAGTTCCCCGGAGATCGTGGCGGCGACGCGCCTGCGGCCCACCGGGGCCAGGCCGCGCAGCAGCGCCGGGAGGTCTTCCCGTGCCCTCAGCGCGGCGCGGTCGACGCGGGTCGGCACGACGGCGGGCGCACCGGTGGCGAGCGCGGCGTCCAGCGCGGCGAGGCTCTCGGAGACGGTCAGCGGGACCAGGCCAAGCCGGGCGATCCGGTTGAGGTCCGCCTTGGTGAGCGTGGCACCCATGCCGAGCGCTTCGCCCTCGTCCGGCGACCACAGGCCCCAGGCCAGCGACGTCGCCGGGAGGCCGAGGTCACGGCGGTGCTCGGCCAGCGCGTCGAGGAAGGTGTTGCCCGCCGCGTAGTTCGCCTGGCCGACGCCGTCGACCAGGCCCGCCGCGGAGGAGAACAGCACGAACGCCGCCAGGTCGGCATCGGCGGTCAGCTCGTGCAGCGCCCAGGCGGCGTCGAGCTTCGGCGCGAGGACGCCGTCGAGCCGGGCTTCGGTGAGCGACCCGACCATCGCGTCGTCGAGCACACCGGCGGTGTGGACGACGGCGGACAGCGGGTGCTCGGCCGGGATCTTCTTCAGTGCGGCCGAGAGCGACCGCTTCTTCGTGACGTCGCAGGCCAGTACCCGCACGGTCGCGCCGAGGTCGGTCAGCTCCGCGACCAGGTAGGCCGCGCCCGGCGCGTCCATCCCGCGGCGGCTGAGCAGCAGGAGCTGCCGGACGCCGTGGGTCGTGACCAGGTGGCGCGCGACCTGCGCACCGAGGCCGCCGGTGCCGCCGGTGATCAGCACGGTGCCGTCCTGGCGCCACGCCGGTCCGTCGGCGTCGGCGAGCAGGCGGACGAGCCGCGCGGCCCGCACCCGGTCGCCGTCGATCCGGAGTTCCGGCTCGCCGGACGCGAGCGCGGTGGCCAGCGAGGCCGTCGAGAACTCGCCCTCGACGAGCACGATCCGGCCGGGGTGCTCGGCCTGCGCCGAACGCACCAGTCCGCGCACCGCGGAGTCCGCGAGCGTGCCGCGGGTCTGCACCACGAGCCTGGCCGACGCGTACCGCTCGTCACCGAGCCACTCCTGCAGCAGGGCGAGGACGTGGTACGCCGTCCGCTTGGAGGTGGTGGGGATCCGGGAGCGCTCCGGGCGGTGGGAACCGCCCGGAACCCGCACGACGACGACCTCCGGGACCTCGTCCAGCTCGGCGAGCGAGTCGACCTCGGCCACCGAGTACCGCGCGTCCGACGCCGCGACCGGCGTCCATTCGACGGTGTGCAGCAGGTCCTGCGCCCGCGGACCGAGGTCGGCGCCGCGGACCGGGCGGGAGCGGAACGACTCCACCGACAGCACCGGCGTCCCCGCCGCGTCGGTGACCTCCAGCGAGACGCCGCCGGTGGCGGGCGAGGTGATCCGCACCCGCACCTCGGTCGCACCGGAGGCGTGCAGCCGCACCCCGGTCCACGCGAACGGCAGGCGGATCTCGTCGGCCTCCCGCGCCTCACCCGGCGCGAAGTCGGTGGCGTGCAGCACGGCGTCGAGCAGCGCGGGGTGGATGCCGAACGCGGCGTCGCGCTCCGCGGCGGGCAGGGCGACCTCCGCGAACACGACGTCGTCGCGCTTCCACGCCGTGCGCAGGCCGCGGAACAGCGGACCGTAGCCGTAACCGTTCGCGGCCAGCTCTTCGTACAGCTCACCCGTGGCGACCACCTCGGCGCCGGACGGCGGCCACTCGGTGATCGGGGCGGGCTCCTCGGCCGAGGCCTCGGCCAGCACGCCGACGGCGTGGCGGGTCCAGGCGACGTCCTGCTCGGACCGCGAGTAGAACTCGATGGCGCGGCGGCCGTCCACGGCCGGACCGACCACGGCCTGCACCGCGACCCCGCCGCTCTCCGGCACGGGCAGGGGCGCTTGCAGGGTCAGCTCGGCGACGACGTCGCAGCCCGACTGCTCGGCGGCGTGCAGGGCCATCTCGACGAACGCGGTGCCGGGCAGCAGAGCCGTGCCCGCGATGGTGTGGTCGGCGAGCCACGGGTGGGTTCGCAGGCCGATCCGGCCGGTCAGGACCAGGCCGTCGTGGTCGGCCATGCCGATCTCGGCGGCCAGCAGCGGGTGGCTGGAGGCGAGCTGGCCGAGGTCGGCCGCGTCGCTGTGGCCCGACGGCGCGATGAGCCAGAAGTGCTTGCGCTGGAAGGCGTACGTCGGCAGGTCGACCAAGCGTGCCTGGCCGAAGAACGCGGTCCAGTCGACTCGCACGCCCCTGGTGTGCAGCCTGCCGAGCGCGACGGCGAGCGCCGGGACCTCGGCGTGGCCGCGGCGCTGTGCGGCGGTGAAGGCGATGTCCCCGGCGTGCGGGCCGGTGGCGGCCATGGCCGAGAGGACGGCGTCCGGCCCGACCTCGATCGCGGTGGTGACCCCGGCCGCGGCGAGCGCCGCGACACCGTCGGCGAACCGGACCGGCTGCCGCACGTGCCAGAGCCAGTAGCCGGGCGAGCACAGCTCCTCGGGCGTCGCCAGGCGGCCGGTGACGTTCGAGACGACCGGGATCGTCGGCGGCGTGAACTCGACGACCTCCAGCACCTCCCGGAAGTGGGCGAGCATCGGCTCCATCAGCGGCGAGTGGAACGCGTGGGAGACCTTCAGCTCGCTCGTCTTGCGGCCCTGCATCCGGAACACCGAGACGACGGCTTCCACCGCGTCGCGCTCACCGGAGATCACCACCGAAGTCGGGCCGTTGAGGGCGGCGAGGCTCACGGCGTCGTTGAGCAGCGGCAGGACTTCGCTCTCGGTCGCGGCGATGGCGACCATCGCACCGCCTCCGGGCAGCGCCTGCATCAGACGGCCGCGCGCGGCGACGATCATGCAGGCGTCGGGCAGCGTCCAGACGCCCGCGATGTGCGCGGCGGCGAGCTCGCCGATCGAGTGGCCGAGCAGGACGTCCGGCTTGACGCCCCAGGACTCGAGCAGCCGCGCGAGGGCGACCTCGATCGCGAACAGCGCGCACTGGGCGTACTCGGTGCTGTTCAGCTCCTCGGCGTCGTCGCCGAAGAGGACGTCGCGCAGCGGGCGGTCCATCTGCACGTCGAGGTGGTCGATGGCCTCGTCGAAGACCTCGGCGAACACGGGGTGGGCCAGGTAGAGCTCCCGGCCCATGGCGAGCCGCTGCGAGCCCTGGCCGGTGAACAGCATCGCGAGCTTGCCCGGCGTGCGGGTGCCGGTGACCACGGCGGCGTCGTGCTCCCCCGCGGCGAGCGCGCGCAGGCCGCGGACCGCGGCCTCGGTGCTCTCGGCGACGATCACGGCGCGGTGGTCGTGCGCGGCGCGCGTGCCTGCCAACGAGAAGCCGACCTCGGTGAGGACCGCGTTCTCCACTGTGGACACGAGCTTGGCCGCCTGTGCCCGCAGGGCTTCCTCGCTGCGGGCCGAGACGACGAGTGGCACAACGGGGACCGGCTCGGTGGTGACGCCGTCGTCCGCGGTGGCGGGCGCCTGCTCGATGATGACGTGGGCGTTGGTGCCGCTGACGCCGAAGGACGAGACGGCGGCCCGGCGCGGACGCTCGACCGCGGGCCATTCGCGAGCCTCGGTCACCAGCTCGACGGCGCCCGCGGTCCAGTCGACGTTCGGCGTCGGCGCGTCGACGTGCAGGGTCTTCGGCACGTGGCCGCGGCGGATCGCCTCGACCATCTTGATCACGCCTGCCACGCCTGCCGCGGCCTGGGTGTGGCCGATGTTGGACTTGATCGAGCCGAGCAGCAGCGGTGTCCCGCGGTCCTGGCCGTAGGTGGCGAGCAGTGCCTGCGCCTCGATCGGGTCGCCCAGCCGGGTGCCGGTGCCGTGCGCCTCGACGACGTCCACTTCGGACGGACGCAGGCGGGCGTCGGCGAGCGCCCGGTGGATCACGCGCTGCTGCGACGGGCCGTTGGGGGCGGTGAGGCCGTTGGAGGCGCCGTCGGAGTTGATGGCCGTGCCGCGCACGATGGCGAGCACGGTGTGCCCGTTCGCGATGGCGTCGGAAAGCCGTTCCAGCACCAGGACACCGACGCCCTCGGCGAAACCGGTGCCGTCGGCGGCAGCGGCGAAGGCCTTGCAGCGGCCGTCCTCGGCGAGTCCGCGCTGGCGGCTGAACGCGGTGAAGGTACCGGGAGAGCCCATCACGGCGACGCCGCCCGCGAGCGCGAGCGGCGTCTCGCCGCGGCGCAGTGCCTGTACCGCGAGGTGCAGCGCGACGAGCGAGCCGGAGCACGCGGTGTCGACGGTCAGCGTCGGACCTTCGAGGCCGAGCGCGTAGGAGACGCGGCCGGAGACGACGCTGGGGGCGTTGCCGGTGAGCAGGTAGCCGTCGAGGCCGTCCGGGGCCTCGTGCAGGCGCGGGCCGTACTCCTGTGCCTCGGCGCCGATGAACACGCCCGTCGGCGTGCCGCGCAACGTCGTCGGGTCGATCTTGGCGCGCTCCAGGGCTTCCCAGGCCGTCTCCAGCACCAGTCGCTGCTGCGGGTCCATCGCGGACGCCTCGCGCGGGGCGATGCCGAAGAAGTCGGCGTCGAACTCCCCGGCGTCGGGCAGGAAACCGCCGGAGGTGACGTAGCTGCTGCCGGGGCGGTCCGGGTCCGGGTCGTAGAGGCCGTCGAGGTCCCAGCCGCGGTCGGTCGGGAAGCCGGTGATGGTGTGCACCTCCTCGGCCACCAGCCGCCACAGCTCCTCCGGCGAGGCGGCGCCGCCGGGGTAGCGGCAGCCGATGCCGACGATGGCCACCGGCTCGTCCATCGCGCCCGTGACGATCGGTCCACTTTGGACGGTCTCGGCACCGAACACCGCGGTGTGCAGGAACCGTGCGACCGCGACCGGGGTCGGGTGGTCGAAGGCCAGGGTGACCGGCAGGTCGAGACCGGTGGCGTCGGTGAGCTGCGCGTGCAGCTCCACCGCCGCCAGGGAGTCGAACCCGTGGTCGGAGAACGCCTTTTCCGGGTCGACCACCGCCGTGACGTCCGGTAGTGCCGCCCGCAGCGCGGCTCGCGTGGCGTCGTGGACGACGTCCGCCAGGAAGGCCGCGCGGTCGGCGGATGGCAGTTCGGTCAGCCGTTCCGCGAACCCGGTCACCCGATTCGTTTCGGTCTCAAACTCACGCATTCCGCACTCCACCGCTGTAGCGAGCCAGCACTCATGGTCGTCTTGATCGATCGTAGGTCGGCCCGTGTCGCGGCCGGATCCCCTGAAAAACGGCTAGGGGGAGGGACTTCTCACCACGTGACGCGCAGCAGCGAAGGCCCGCGCACGATCACGCCGTACTCCCACTTCACGCCCTCGCGCCCGTCGGCGAACCGCATCTCCGGGAACCGCGCGAGGATCGCCTTGAGCGCCTCCTGCAGTTCCAGCCGGGCCAGCTGCGCACCGATGCAGTGGTGCGGGCCGTGCCCGAACGCCAGGTGCGGGTTGGGGCTGCGCGCCAGGTCGATGCGCTCCGGGTCGGCGAACACCTCCGGGTCGCGGTTGGCCGCGTGCAGCGCGGGCAGCACCGGGTCGCCCGCGCGCACCACGACGTCGCCGAAGCGGACGTCCTCGGTCGCGTAGCGCGCGAACATCGCCGCGGTGTTGATCGGCACGTACCGCAGCAGTTCCTCGATCGCCGTCGGCATCAGGTCCGGATCGGACCGCAGCTGGGCCAGCAGTTCGGGGTTCGTGAGCAACGTGAAGACGAAGCTGGGCAACGCCGTGGACACCGTCTCCACCCCGCCGGTGAGCAGTCCGGCACCCGCGATCGAGATCAGCTCGTTCTCGGTCAGCTTGTCCCCGGCGTCGCGGGCGTAGACGAGCGCTCCGAGCAGGTCGTCGGTCGGCTCCTCACGGCGCTGGGCCACCAGTCCCGCGACGTAGTCGTCGAGCTGGTCGCCGTAGACGTCGAGCACGTCGCCCTTCGCCGTGGCGTCGCTGACGAGCGCCTGCGTCCACTCGCTGAAGATCTTGTGGTCCTCCCGCGGCACACCGAGCAGGTCGCAGATCACGGTCACCGGCAGGGGCCGCGCGAGTTCCTCGACGAGGTCCGCGCTGTCGCCCTGCGCCACCATGTCGTCGATCAGGCGGTTCACCAGGTCCCGCACGCCCTCGCGCATCTGCTCCAGGCGGCGGGCGGTGAAAGCCTTGCCCACCAGGCGCCGCAGCCGGGAGTGGTCCGGCGGGTCCATCCCCATGATGCCGTCGCCCATCTGCTGGCGGCGCATCCGCGGCTGGTCGAGGCCCTGCGCGAGTTCCCGGCTGAACCGCTGGTCCGTCGTCACCATCTTGACGTCGGCGTACTTCGTGGCCAGCCAAGCCGGTTCGCCGAAGGGCATCTGCACCCGGCTCATCGGCTCGTCGCGCTGCAGGACTTGGTACTGCTCGGAAACGGAGATCTCGTGCATGTCGAACGGGTACGCGCGGACTGTCCGGCGTGAACTCATCACGACTCGCCCCCAATCGCGGTCATCGGTCGCTCCAGTGCTTCGGCGTCATAGGTCTTCTGTACGTGGGAAAGTGCCGACATCAGCGTCGACGAGGTGATCCCGTCCGCGCGGCGGCTCTCCACCACGCCGTGCAGCGGCAGCGACCCGAGCTCCGACCAGCAGAGCCTGCCCGCCGGGTCGAGGTAGCTGCGCGCCAGTCCGGCGTTGTCCGGGTGCAGGCAGTACGGGACGTCGAGCAGGCCGCGCTTGAACGCGATCACGATCGCGCGGCCCAGGTCGGCGTGGCTGTTCAGCACGGCGGCGACGAGCGCGTGCGCCTCGCGGTAGACCTGGTTGTCGCTGTCCACCGCGACCTTCCCGGTGACCGACTTCGCCGTCGCACCAGCGTGTTCCAGCGCCGCGATGTTCTCGGCGACGGTCGGGATCCGGTGCGCCTCGGCGGTGGTCTTGACGATCAGCCGTTCGGAACCGGTGGTCACCGCCAGCTCGGCCGCCCTCCCGAGCAGGCCCCGCGCGCCTCCTGAGGTCCGCGGGAACATGCCCATGTAGGCGTAGATCACGACGTGCCAGGTGGCTTCGGGCAGCAGTTCGGTGCACAGCCTGCGCAGCGCGGAGACCGCCTCCTGGTCCTGTGCCATGTTCGTCTGCTGCGCGTAGCTCACCGAGATGCTGCGCAACCCCTTGCGGTAGAAGAACAACGCCTCCAGCACGGACAGCGCCACCAGCTCGCTCGGCGGGCAGAGCTGGCCCATCATGCAGCCGCCGAACGTCTCCAGGTGGGCCTCCTGCCCGATCTCCCGGCAAAGCTCGACCAATAGCTCGGAACCACGCGCCCACTCGTGCACAGAGTCCCGGACCGGCACCCGCCCATAGGGGAGGCAGTACGAGATCGGTCCGCCCTCGGTGGCGTGCAGCCCGGCCGCTGT
>JBDSAJ010000259.1:0-5880 GCA_039922235.1 Umezawaea sp. | reverse complement strand
CGGCGGCTGCTCGGGCGCCCGCGAAGTACCGCACCGTCAGCTGGGGCACTTCATCCTCCGATGGCGCTCATGGGTCGGTCGGGCTGGTGGAACCCGGCGTTGTTGATGCCGTGCCCGGCGGCTTTGGCCCACATCGTCGCGCGCCACAGGTCGGCGATCTCGTCGTCGGTCGCGCCCGCGCGCAGCGGGGCCCGCAGGTCGGTCTCGGACTGGCTGAACAGGCAGTTGCGGAGCTGGCCGTCGGCGGTGAGTCGGGTTCGGTCGCAGGCGGCGCAGAACGGCCTGGTGACCGAGGCGATGACGCCGACCACGGAGGGCCCGCCGTCGACGAGCCAGCGTTCGGCGGGGGCGCCGCCGCGGGCCACCGGTTCAGGGGTGAGGGTGAACTCGGCGTTGAGCGAGGCGAGGATCTCGGCGGCGGTGACCATGCTGGTGCGGTCCCAGCCGTGCTGCGGGTCCAGCGGCATCTGCTCGATGAACCGGAGCTGGTAGCCGTGCTCGACGGCGAACCTGAGGAGAGGCACGGCCTCGTCCTCGTTCACGCCGCGCAGCAGCACCGAGTTGATCTTCACGGGGTCCAGGCCCGCTGCGCGGGCGGCGGCCATGCCCTCGAAGACGTCGTCGATCCGGTCGCGCCTGGTCAGCTCGTGGAACCGGGCCCCGTCGAGCGTGTCCAGCGAGACGTTCACCCGGTTCAGGCCCGCTTCGACCAGGCTTGCGGCGCGCTTGGCCAGCGAGAGGCCGTTGGTGGTCATGGAGATCTTCGGTCGCGGGGCCAGCGTCGCCGTGGCTGCGATCACGCCCTCCAGGCCGCGGCGCAGCAGCGGCTCGCCGCCGGTGAAGCGGACGTCCGTGATGCCCAACTTGGTCACGGCGATGGCGAGGAGCCGGACGAGTTCGTCGTCGCTGAGCACCTCGGACTTCGGCAGCCAGTCCAGGCCCTCGGCGGGCATGCAGTAGGTGCACCGCAGGTTGCAGCGGTCCGTCAGCGACACCCGGAGGTCCGTCGCGACCCGGCCGAAGCGGTCGACCAGTTCCGGTGTGTTCGGACGAGTGGAAGCGTCCGGTGTGCCGCGCACAACGGGCAACCCGAGTTCGACTGCTGTCACCTCCGCCAGGGTAGTGCCGAAACCCTTGTGGGTGGTGTCACGAGGCCCGCTGTGACGGACGGGTCAGTTGGAGTCACCCACAAGGTCGACGTGAACCCTCCTGTCTTAGTGGCTAAGATGTTGTCCAAGCCAAGAGGAGTGTGGTCATGGCCGAGGTGCCGTCCGACGTGCTGGAGCGTTTCGCCTGGTACGCCCGTGAAATGAGTGCACTGACGGTGATGTTCCACAGCCGCGTCGCCGAGCGGATGGGCCTGTCGTCGACCGACGAGAAGTGCCTCGACCTGGCCATGCGCGCCGAGGGAGCCCTCACGGCAGGCCGCATCGCGGAGCTGTCCGGGCTGTCGACGGGCGCCGTCACGGGCGTGATCGACCGGCTCGAACGGGCCGGGTACGTCCGCCGCGTGCGCGACCCGCACGACCGGCGCAAGGTGCTGGTCGAGATCACCCCGCAGAACGCCGAGAAGTTCGCGTACCTCTTCGAGGGCGCGCTGGCGAGCGTGGAGGAGGTGCTCTCGCAGTTCACCCCGGCCGAGCGCGAGGTGCTGGAGCGCTACAACAAGGCGTCCATCGACACGTTCCGCGCCCGCATGTACCAGGGCTGAGTAGCCCGGCTACCCGCTCGGGTGAATCATGTGCCCATGCCGGAGCGCTGGAACTACCTCATGGACATGGACGGCGTCTTGGTGCACGAGGAGCACCCGATCCCCGGTGCGAGCGAGTTCGTCGCCGAACTGACCGGCAACGACATCCCGTTCCTGGTGCTGACCAACAACTCGATCTACACGCCGCGCGACCTGCGGGCCCGCCTGGCGCGGACCGGGCTGGACATGCCGGAGACCGCGATCTGGACGTCGGCGCTGGCCACCGCCAGGTTCCTCGACTCGCAGCGCCCGAACGGGTCCGCGTTCGTGATCGGCGAGGCCGGCCTGACCACGGCGCTGCACGAGATCGGCTACGTGCTGACCGACCGCGACCCGGACTACGTGGTGCTCGGCGAGACCCGCACCTACAGCTTCACCGCGATCACCAAGGCCATCCGGCTGGTCGAGGAGGGCGCGAAGTTCATCGCCACCAACCCCGACGCCACCGGCCCCAGCCGCGAGGGCTCGCTCCCGGCAACCGGCGCCGTAGCCGCCCTGATCGCACGCGCAACAGGCCGCGAACCCTACTTCGTGGGCAAACCCAACCCCTTGATGATGCGCTCCGCACTACGCGCACTGGGCACCCACTCCGCCAACACCCTGATGATCGGCGACCGCATGGACACCGACATCCGCGCCGGCCTGGAAGCCGGCCTGCAAACCATCCTCGTGCTCTCCGGCATCTCCGCCGACTCCACAGCCGAGATGTACCCCTTCCGCCCCACCAAGGTCATCAACTCCATCGCCGACCTGGTCGGCAACTCCGCAAACCCCTTCTAACCATCTGTGACCGACCCAGCATCCCCACCTGCTTGCCTCCCACGCGAGGCCGACTCATGGCGGCCGAGCCGGAGTCTGCGGAGCAGCGACCATAAGGTAGAGCCCGTGGACACCGACCAGCGCAAGCTCTTCGTGGTCGGCGACGTGCACGGGCACCTCGCGGAACTCGCTCGGTCCCTGCACCTCGCCGATCTCATCAATTCCGACGGCGACTGGTGCGGTGGGGAGTCCGAGCTGTGGTTCCTCGGTGACTTCGTCGACCGGGGCCCGGACGGGATCGGCGTGATCGAGTTGGTCATGCGGTTGTCCGAGGAGGCGGCCGAGACGGGCGGCAGCGTGAACGCGCTGCTCGGCAACCACGAGGTCCTGCTGCTCGGGATGCGCCGCTTCGGCGACCGGACCGTGCCCGGCGCTCCCAGTGCGCGCAGCTTCGAGCGGAGCTGGCTGATGAACGGTGGTCTGCGCAGCGACCAGGACCGGCTCACCGACAAGCACATCCAGTGGCTCACCAGCAGGCCGGTGCTGACGCTCGTCGACGACCACCTGCTCATGCACTCCGACACGCTGGCGTACCTCGAGTACGGCGACACGATCGACGAGGTCAACGACGCCGTCCGCGAGGTGGTCGCCGAGGACGACCTGTCCGAGTGGTGGGAGTGCTGGCGCAAGATGACCACGCGCTACGCCTTCCGCGGCTCCCATGGCGCGGAAACCGCTGACCAGATGCTGGAACAGCTCGGCGGACAGGTCGTCGTGCACGGCCACAGCGTCATCGCCGACCAGCTCGGCGTGCCCCCGGAGCAGATCGACGGACCGCTCCGCTACGCCGACGACCGGGTGCTGGCGATCGACGCCGGCCTGTACAGCGGTGGCCCGTGCCTGGTGGTCGAACTCCCGTACAGCTGAGGGTCACGCCGCGTTATCGTCGGGCGATGGACCAGTGCCTGGAGTGCGGTTTCACCTACGTCCCCGCCGAGGCCCCCGAAGCCGCCTCGGCGATCCGGGAGGGGACCGCCACGGTCGACGAGGTCCTGCTCGGCCGTGCTCCGGACGACCTCGCGAAGCGGCGGCAACCGGACACGTGGTCACCCCTGGAGTACGCCTGCCACCTGCGCGACGTGCTGCTCGTGCAGCGCGAGCGGGTCCTTGCCGCGTTGTGGGCCGATCGGCCGGTCTGCGCGTCGATGGGCCGGGACGAGCGGGTGGAGCACGACGGCTACGGGGAGCAGGACCCGGTCGACGTCGCTCGCCAGCTCACCGACGCCGCGCGCCTGTTCACCAACTTGCTCGACCGGCTGGCTCCCACCGCCTGGTCGCGGGTCGTCGTGTACCCCTACCCCGAACCGGTCGAACGGTCCTTGCGGTGGGTCGCGGTGCACACCGTGCACGAGGTGCGCCACCACCTGCTCGACATCCGCCGCCAGGTGGAGTGAGGGTTCACTCCCCGGAACCCGTGGGGGGTCTTCCGGCCCATGGTCCGGTGGCACCGGCGGGCGCACGATGGTGAGCGCCGAGGGGGCAGCTAGGAGACATGATGCTGACCGCTGCCAGGACCACCACCATGCTGCCCGTCACCGACCCCGAGCGGGCGGGGCGCTTCTACGCCGACCAGCTCGGGCTGAAGGCGCTCGGCGTCCAGCCCGACGGCACCCGGATGTTCGAACTGGGCCAGGGCGACGGCCTAGGCCTGATGCCCGCCGAGACCGGCGCGCAGAGCGCGCACACTGTGCTCACCTTCGAGGTCCCCGACCTGGACGCCGAGGTCGTCGACCTGGAGGGGCGCGGCGTGCGGTTCGAGGACTACGACCTGCCGGACCTCAAGACGGAGAACCACATCGCGGTCATGGGTGACGAGCGCGCGGCGTGGTTCCACGACTCCGAGGGCAACGTCCTCTGCGTGCACGAGGTGGTCACGGCACGTCGACGATGACCTTGCCCAGCGGCATCAGGGATACCGGGACCAGCTTGAAGTTCGCGATGCCCAGCGGGATGCCGATGATCGTCACGCACAGCGCGATGCCGGAGACCACGTGGCCGATGGCCAGCCAGATGCCCGCGACGACGATCCAGATGATGTTGCCGAGCAGCGAGGCGGCCCCGGCCTCGGGGTTGTCCACCACCGTGCGCCCGAACGGCCACAGGGCGTAGTTCGCGATGCGGAACGAGGCGAGCCCCCAGGGGATGGTGATGATCAGGACGCAGCAGATGATCCCGGCGATCGCGTAGCCCACCGCCAACCAGAACCCGGAGAGGACCAGCCAGATCAGATTCAGGATGAGGCGCATACCTCGATCTTGCCTGATTAGGCTGCCGTGCTGTGACCAAACCCGTGCGTTGGGGCGTGATCGCCCCCGGTGGTATCGCTGACGTCGTCACCTCGGACCTCCTGCTGGTCCGGGGTGCGGAAGTGCTGGCCGTGTCGTCGCGGGCCTTGCCGCGCGCGCAGGAGTTCGCCGCGAAGCACGGCATCCCGCGCGCCTACGGCAGCACCGACGACCTGCTGGCCGACCCGGACGTGGACGTGGTCTACGTGGCGACGCCGCACGCCCAGCACCACGAGGTGACGCGGGCGGCCCTGCTGGCGGGCAAGCACGTGCTGTGCGAGAAGGCGTTCACGCTGACGCTGCCCGACGCGCAGGACCTCGTCGACCTGGCGCGGGAACGCGGGCTGTTCCTGATGGAGGCGATGTGGACGCGGTTCAACCCGCTGATCCGCCGGGTGCGGGCGCTGGTCGCGGAAGGCGCGATCGGTGACGTGCGGGCGGTGCACGCGGACTTCGGGTTCACCGCCGCCTACGACCCCGGCCACCGGCTGTGGAACCCGGCGCTCGGCGGCGGCGCGCTGCTGGACCTCGGCGTCTACCCGGTGTCGTTCGCGCACATGCTGCTCGGCGAGCCGGAGTCGATCACCGTGCACGGGTCGCTCGCGCCGACGGGTGTCGACGCCGACGTGGCACTGCTGCTGGCCTACACCTCCGGCGCGCACGCGCTGCTCACGTGCTCGCTCACCAGCACCCCGGAGGGGCGCGCGGCCGTCGTCGGCAGCGCGGGCCGGATCGACATCCCGGCGCCGTTCTTCACCCCGTCCGCGATCGTCGTGAACGGCGAGGAGGAACGGGTCGAGCTGGTGGGCACGGGCTACACCTACGAGCTCGTCGAGGTCACCCAGCGGGTCGCGGGCGGGTACACCGAGAGCCCGGAGATGGCGCTGGACGACACCCTGGCCGTGATGCGCACGCTCACCACGGCGCTCGCCGCGTTGGGCGTGGACTACTCCAAGGCGTAGACGACCGCGCCGCGCCGTCGGGTCAGTGGACCCGGCGGCGCGGCGCTACTCCGGCAGCACCGCC
>JBDSAJ010000258.1:0-7341 GCA_039922235.1 Umezawaea sp. | reverse complement strand
GGAGGCGGTCCGCTGATCGCCACGTCGGGTGTCTCCGCGGCCCGGACGGACCAGCCGTGCTCGGCAGCCCACGAGGCCTTCGCGCCGGAGTAGGCGAGCAACATGCTGGTGTCGGCCGCCCACATCTCCGCCACGCGCTCAGCGGGCAGCGTGTCCATCCACCGCCGGTCGTGTTCCCGCGCCTCCTCGTCAAGATCCCAGGCCGCGGGGGAGGGCCACACCCGGCCCAACCGCGGGTCGGACGGGTCGAACGCGGCCAGCGAGCGGTCCAGGCGGGTGAGGTCATCGGGTTCCAATTCGAGCCCGGACGCCACATTCAGGATGCGGGCGCGCTCCGACGGGAAATGGGCCAGCAGGTGGAGCAGGGCGAACGCGAGCGGCCGGTCGTCGGCCGAAGCCAGCAGTCCAAGATAGCGGTCGAGATCAGCGCGGACCGAATCCGCAGCGGATTCGTCATCCTCAAGTAGTGCCGCGAGCCGCACGATTTGAATTGCCGAAGTGGTCATGACCTCACGTTAGCAATATGGAAATGGAAGTCGGCCCACTATATTTCCGTGCGCCAACCCCTAATCGTGAATAGGGGTTGTGATCTGGGTCGGTTCCAGGTAGCCACTGGCGGAGTGGTCACTGCTGAGCGCGCAAGCCGTCGAGCACGACAGCCAACTGGCGCCGCCAGGTGCCCGGCGCACTCTCCTCGGTGAGCTGGATGATCCGCCCGAGGCCCATGAGAAGCAACGACACGTCGTCGACACCGATGTCGACGCGTGCGACGCCTGCCTCCTTGGCTCGCTCGACGATCCGAGTCATGATCGGGCCGATGGACTCGCGGCACTCCTTGAAGCCGGGCGTGCTGATGAGCGGGTTGCTGAGCCCGTCGAGCAATGCCCGGTGCTTCGCCAGCAGTGCCAGCGAGTCCTCCATGTACTTGCACAGGCCCTGCCACGGATCGGGCGAGGTCGCGGCGTTGTCCACAGCGGCTGCCCAGGCGGTGAAGTCGTCCTCCAGTACCGCGTCGAGCAGGCTGTCCTTCGTCGGGAAGTGCCGGTACAGCGTCCCCATGCCGACGCCGGCGCGTCGGGCGATCTCCCGCACGTCCACGGAGATCCCGCGTTCGGCGAACACAGCGGTAGAGGTCTCGAGTATCTGCCTGCGGTTGTTCGCCGCGTCGCGCCGCTGACGCCGGGGCGGGTTCGTAGGGGTGGTCACATGTCCAGCATAGGTCTTGCGGAGCGAATGTTCCGCTTCTGCTACGCTTGGCAGGTAAGGGAGCATGTGCTCCGTTTCGGCGGGGAGGGGAAGCATGAGGAACATCGTCATCTCGGGCGGCACGGACGGGATCGGCCGTGCGCTCGCGCTGCATCGTCTGCGGGCGGGCGACCGGGTCGTCGTCATCGGCCGCAGTGCGGAGAAGGGCGCGCGGCTGGAACGCGAGGCGGACGCGGGCGACCGCTTCCACTTCATCAAGGCCGACCTGACGCTGGTGTCCGAGAACCGGCGGGTGATCACTGAGGTCGCCGATCGGCTCGGCCACGTCGATGTTCTGGTGTTGTGCGCCGCGTATCTCCGGATGAAGCGCGTCGTGACCAGCGAGGGCTTCGAGCACTCGTTCGCGCTGGGCTACCTGAGCCGGTTCCTGCTCAGCACCGGGATCGCACCGCTGATGCGTGACGCCAAGGCGCCTACCATCGTCAACCTCGCCGTCATCGGCGCGGGCGCCAAGGCCATGAACTGGGACGACCTCCAGTTCACCGCCAAGCACGTCGGCTCCAAGGTGTGGGCGCAGACCCGCAGGGCCAACGAACTGCTCGCCGTCGGCTTCGCGCGCGAGCACGGCCTCGGCAAGATCAAGTACGTCATGGTCAACCCGGTGTACGTGCGCTCGAGCTTCGCGGGCGAGTTCCCCAAGCCGGTCCGGTTCGTCGTTGGCGTGCTGGGCAAGCTCTTCGCGAAACCGGTCGAGAAGGGCATCCTGCCGGTCGTCGAACTCATCGAGCACCCGCCCGCGCAGGAACTGTCGTTCTACAAGGCCGCGAAGAAGCAGGACCACACCGCCACCGATGGCGATCGTGAGGATGCTGAACGTCTTTACCGCGAAACAAAGCGCCTTCTGAACAACTGACGAAAACGGGACGACAGGGGCTTCGCGTGCCGGTAGAGAAGTCATAAAGTTTCATCCGTGACGGTTTCCGTTTTTGCGTACCTCTTTGGTTCTGAATGGATCCATTGCTGCGGATTTCCGTTCGAAGCGGACGAGAGATCACGGGAGGTGCAACCTCGGCGTCATTGGCGAGGTTGCACCTGGAGGGGCCGCGGCATCGGCGGTGAAACGGTCAGGCTGATTCCGCCGCGACCGGCTGTAGTTCGGTCGGCAGGTCCTCGCGCCGGTTGACCCGGAGCTTGCGGTACGCCCTGGTCAGGTGCTGCTCGACGGTGCTCACCGTGATGTAGAGCTTGCGCGCGATCTCGCGGTTGGTGTGTCTCCGCGCCGCGAGCGCGGCCACGTTGAGTTCGGCTTCGCTCAACGCACCTGCGGCCTCGGACTGACGCGTGTCGCCCAGGTCCGCTTCCACCAACAGCCTGCGCGGCGACTGCGACTTGAGCCGCAGGCTCGCACCGCACCGCTTGGCCAACTGCCAAGCGCGGCGCTCAGTCGTGCGCGCCCGGTCGAGTTCGCCGCGTTCTTGGTGCGCGCGACCGAGGTCCATGAGCGTGTATGCCAGCTCCAGCTCGGCGCCGCAGACCTCCAGCACCTCCGCCGACTCCTCGAGCAACGCTAGCCTCGACTGCTCAGGGCCCGCCGCGGCGAGCAGCCGGAGCGCCACACCCCTGGCGCGGCTGGGGATCTGCGGCAGCCTGGCGAGCTGGTCCTCGACCAGTTCGCGCGCGCGATCCCGCGCGCCGCACCGCAGGTGCAGCATCGCGAGGTCGTTGCGCCACGCCACCAGGCCGGGCAGGTCGGTGCCCCACCTGGTCATCAGCTCGCCGCACGCCTCGAAGTCGCGTTCCGCGGCCTGTGTGCGCCCGGTCGCCAGGTAGTGGTGGCCGCGCGCTTGCCAGTAGTAGAGTCCGAACCCCGTCTGAAACATCTCCGCAGGCACGGGCAACTCCAGCACTGCCTCCGCGGCGTGGTGGTTTCCCATCCCGGTGTGGGCCAGCACGAGGCTTGCCAGCGGGGCGCCGACCCGTGTGCCCCACAGGCTCGGCTCCACATGCGTCAGCGCGGCCGTCGCGAGGTCCGCGGCTGTGTTCAGGTCACCGGCGCGCACCGCGACGACTGATCGGAGCGACGACAGCTCCGCCTGCCAGCTGGCGGCGTTCTGCTCCAGCGCTTGGTCCAGCAACGCGTCGGTGCGGCTGGCGGCGAGGGAGAGGCGGTCGGCGTAGATGAGCGCTGCGACCGCCGTCATCAACGGTTCCAGCGTGGTATCGCTGAGCTGACACGTCTTCAGGAGGTGTTCCGCGCCCACGACGATGTTGTCGTAGGTCCCGGATTTCAGCACGGTGTTGAGCAATGTGGCGGCCTGCAGCTGCGGCGCGGCCGCGATGTCCGCGGGGGACGTTTCGGTGTTCAGCGCGTGGTGTGCGGCGGGAACCCGTTCCAGCAGGGTCGGGTAGGAGTACATGAGCCACAACCGGAACAGGTTGAGTTCGGCGGCGCTGTGCGTGTCCTGTTCGGTCACCGACGACACCAGGTGCTCGAGGGCGTCCTCGGCGTCGTCGAGCCTTCCGTGCCAGAGGAGGTACCGGATCATGGTGGTCGCGTCGGTGTGTGTGAGGGTGCCCGCACGCAGCGCGGCGATCAACTTCGGCAGGTGACGGGTCGCGGTGGCCGGGCTGACCCGCCATTCCACGGTCGCGAGCTTCGTCGTGATGGCCGCACGCTCCGACTGGTCCGCGCTCAGCTGGCGGGCGACCTCCAGGTACTTCACGGCGATCTCCGGACGCCGGTCCTCGAGCGCCTGGTCGGCCGCTTTCCTGAGTGCGGCGACACCCCACGCGTCGACCGTGCCTCCCGCTGCGATCAGGTGGTCTGCGACGGTCGCGGCGGTCGCACCCGTCTCGTGCAGGCGTTCGGCCGCCCGGCCGTGGCTCTGCGCGCGTTCGGCTGGGGTGAGGCTCTCCAACACCGTTAGCACTATCGCCGGGTGCTGGAGTCTGCAAGCGTCGAGCAAACCGATCTCCCGCAGCGCTTCCAGTGCGCGGTTGACCTGCTCGACGCTCAGACCGGACACGGAGCTGATGAGTTTGGTCGAGCCTGCGTCCCCGCCCAGCACCGCCATGGCCTTCGTGACCAGCACCATGTCCTCGTCGCAACGGCGCAGGCAGATGCGAACCGCGTCCTCGAACGTCGCGCCCGTGACGGGCTCCCCGAGTCCGCTGGTCGTCGCGGAGTCCGCGATCACCGCGTTGAGCAGCATGAGGTTCCCGCCGGTGATCGCGTGGTAGGAGGGTGCCAGTTCGGCGGCCCTCGTCTGCGTCGCGTGGTCGCGCAACACGTCCTCGACGCCGACTACGTCCTGCGTTGTGATGCGCATCCGGTGGAAGTGGGGAAGTCTGCCGACCTCGGCCTCGAACCGAGTGAAGTCGGGTGTCTCCGAACCGTCCGTGGCGAGCACCATGTGCAGCCGGTCGCGGTGCGAACGACGAGCGGCGAAGGCCAGGCACTGCAGGGACAAGGGGTCGCTGTTCTCGACATCGTCGACGAGGACGAGAACCGGCTCGCGTTCGGCCAACCGAAGCAGCACCCCGCCCAGTTCGCGGATCGCCGTCGAATCGTGGCGCGCTTGCGTCGACCAGCGCGCGACCCCGGCTGAGTTCCCACCGTAGGGCTCCGCGAGCAGCGTCGTCACGTTCTCGTGCGCCTGACCGGACAGGGGCACACGGTGCAGCAGCTGGCTCATGATCCCTAGTCGTAGCTGCTGTTCCCCAGGAGACGTGGTCGCCGTCAGCACCAGGTCACCGACGTCGCGGCGACTGTTGCCGAGGGTGAAAAGAAAACTGGTCTTACCGGATGTCATGGGACCTTGAAGCAGGGTTATGGACCCTCTGGAGCTGTCTTCCGCCTGAAATGCCCTGTAAAACTTCTGTAACTTTTCAGCTCTCTCGGAAATGCGCATTTGTCCCCCCGGAGCAAGTTAAGTCAATCATCCTGACCGGCCAGGTGGAATGCTCGTCTCAGATGCAAGTTCACTCTAATGGGGTAGTTGATCGTGCACGCTAAGTAGCGAGAGTTCCCTGTGTCTCAAAAGGGATGAAGTGACCAAAAGGGATGTTTGCTGGCGGAAGGGCTTCGAAATATTACCGTGTGTGACATCTAGTACGCTTATCGCAACAATTTGGTGGAGTGCTGTTGGGGCTGTTGGTGTCCGATACGGGTGGCTCCGGGTGCTTTTTGGAGTTCTAAGGGGTGGATAGGGGTGATGCTAAGGGGTGCGCATCAATACGGTGATTCTCTGGAGCGATTGATTTCGGCTGTTCCGGTTTTCGGTCTCCAGTAAAGGTGCGGAATGAGTCAGGATGACAAGGTAGTTGAATACCTGAAACGAGTGACCGCAGATCTGCATCGGACACGCGCACGGGTGCGCGAACTTGAGATCAAAGATCGCGAGCCGATTGCCATCGTCGGCCTCAGCTGCCGGTTGCCAGGTGGCGTGGAATCGCCGGACGACCTCTGGCAGCTGGTCGCCTCGGGCGGCGACGCGATTTCGGACTTCCCAATCGACCGCGGGTGGGATCTCGAGGAGTTGTACGACCCCGACCCCGATGCTCCCGGCAAGAGCTACGTCCGGCAAGGCGGCTTTCTCTCCGGTGTGGCCGAGTTCGACGCCGGCTTCTTCGGGATTTCGCCGCGTGAGGCGCTCGCGATGGATCCGCAGCAGAGGCTGTTGCTGGAAGCGTCGTGGGAAGCCGTCGAACACGCTGGCGTCGACCCGTATTCATTGCGCGGCAACAGGATCGGTGTCTTCGTCGGGGTGGGCGGTCCGGACTACTCGTCATTGTTGGCCGGTGCGTCGGAGGAGCTCGAGGGCTACCTCGTCACGGGCAACGCGGCGAGCGTCGCGTCAGGCCGGATCGCCTACGCGCTCGGCCTCGAAGGGCCGGCCGTCACTGTCGACACGGCCTGCTCGTCCTCGCTGGTGGCGTTGCACCTCGCTGCGCAGTCCCTGCGCAGCGGCGAGTGCGGCGCCGCACTCGTCGGTGGAGTCATGGTGCTCGCGACACCGGAGGGCGTTGTCACGTTCTCCCGGCAGCGCGGTCTCGCGGCCGACGGGCGGTCGAAGGCGTTCGCCGCGCAGGCGGACGGGTTCGGCATGTCCGAGGGCGTGGGCATGCTGATGGTGGAGCGGTTGTCGGATGCGAGGCGCAACGGTCACCGCGTGCTGGCCGTGCTCCGCGGGTCCGCGGTGAACCAGGATGGCGCGTCGAGCGGGTTGACGGCGCCGAACGGTCCTTCGCAGGAGCGGGTGATCCGCGCGGCGCTGGCCAATGCTGGTTTGTCCACTTCGGACGTGGACGTGGTGGAGGCGCACGGCACGGGAACGGCGCTCGGCGACCCGATCGAGGCCGGGGCTCTGCTGGCCACGTACGGGCAGGACCGTTCGGAGCCGTTGTGGCTCGGCTCGCTGAAGTCGAACATCGGGCACACGCAGGCTGCCGCGGGTGTCGCCGGGGTGATCAAGATGGTGATGGCGATGCGGCACGGCGTGCTGCCGAGGACGCTGCACGTGGACGCGCCGTCGCCGCACATCGACTGGTCCGCGGGATCCGTGCGGTTGCTGACCGAGGTGCGGGAGTGGCCCGCACACGACCGGCCGCGCCGCGCGGGTGTGTCGTCGTTCGGAGTCAGCGGCACGAACGCGCACGTGATCCTGGAAGCTGTCGATGACGAGCAACACACCGACGAGGAACGTGCCACCGAACCGGAACAGCACGAGCAGGTTCCGTGGGTACTGTCCGCACGCACTGAACCCGCGCTGCGCGCACAGGCGCTGCGGCTGCACGAGTTCCTGGCTGAACGGCCTGAACTGGCGGTCGCCGACGTCGGCTTCTCCCTGGCCACCACGCGGGCGCGATTCGCACACCGCGCTGTAGTAGCGGGCCGGGATCGCGACGAGCTGCTGGATGGCCTGCGGGCGCTCGCCGAGGACGGCTCAGCGCCGGGTCTCGTGTGCGGTGAGGCACACGGCGATCGATCGGCTGTGTTCGTCTTCCCCGGTCAGGGTTCGCAGTGGGTTGGGATGGCGTCGGGTTTGTTGGAGTCGTCGCCGGTGTTCGCGGCTCGTTTTGGGGAGTGCGCTGCGGCGTTGGGTTCGTTTGTCGACTGGTCGTTGTATGAGGCGG
>JBDSAJ010000257.1:0-5186 GCA_039922235.1 Umezawaea sp. | reverse complement strand
GACCCGACCGCGGACGTGGACGGCTTCGACGCCGCGTCCAAGGCCGCGATCCTCGCCTCGCTCGCGTTCCACACCAGGGTCACGGCCGCGGACGTGCACCGCGAGGGCATCTCGGCGGTCAGCGCGTCGGACATCGCCGCCGCCAAGGGCCTCGGCCGCACGGTGAAGCTGCTCGCCATCTGCGAACGCGTGACCACGACCGCCGAGGACGGCACCACGACCGAGTCGGTCGCTGCCCGCGTGCACCCGGCGATGATCCCGCGCAGCCACCC
Source organism: Umezawaea sp. (assembly GCA_039922235.1). GTDB lineage: Bacteria > Actinomycetota > Actinomycetes > Mycobacteriales > Pseudonocardiaceae > Umezawaea. The sequence continues at coordinate 4,914 of JBDSAJ010000257.1, read as the reverse complement.
GCTCGCGGGCGTGAACGGCGCGTTCAACGCGGTGTTCGTCGAGGCGGACGCGGCGGGCGAGATGATGTTCTACGGCCAGGGCGCCGGTGGCGCGCCGACCGCGAGCGCGGTGCTCGGCGACCTCGTCGCCGTCGCCCGCAACCGGGTCGTCGGCGGTCGCGGTCCCCGCGAGTCCGCCTACGCGGACCTGCCGGTGCGGCCGATCGGCCAGACCCCGACGAGGTACCACATCAGTCTCGACGTGGCCGACCGCGCGGGCGTGCTCGCCCAGGTGGCCGCCGTGTTCGCCGAGCACGACGTGAGCATCGCGGCCGTGCGGCAGGAGGGCAGGGTCGACGACGCCAGCCTGGTGATCGTCACCCACGCCGCGTCCGACGCGGCACTGAGGTCCACAGTGGACAAGATCGGCAACCTCCCGGTGGTCCGGGACGTGGTCAGCGTGATGCGCGTGGAAGGCGAAGAACAGTGACGACTCAGGCAGGCGTGCGACCCGGCTGGCCGGGCATCATCAACGCTTATCGCGACCGCATCGAGCTGCCGGAGGGTGCACGGGTCGTCACCCTGCACGAGGGCGGCACGCCGCTGGTCGAGGCCGAGTACCTGTCCGAGCTGACCGGCAGCCGCGTGCTCGTCAAGGTCGAGGGCGCGAACCCCACCGGGTCGTTCAAGGACCGCGGCATGACCGTGGCCATGACGTACGCGCTGGCCAGTGGCATCAAGGCGGTCATCTGCGCGTCCACCGGCAACACGTCCGCCTCGGCCGCCGCGTACGCCGCGAAGGCCGGCCTGACCGCCGCGGTGTTGGTGCCCAGCGGCAAGATCGCGCTCGGCAAGATGGCCCAAGCCGTCATGCACGGCGCGAAGATCCTGCAGATCGACGGCAACTTCGACGACTGCCTCGAACTGGCGAGCAAGACCGCGGCCGAGTACCCGGTGACGTTGGTCAACTCGGTCAACCCGGTGCGGCTGATCGGCCAGAAGACCGCCGCGTGGGAGATCTGCGACGTGCTCGGCCGGGCGCCGGACTTCCACTGCCTGCCGGTCGGCAACGCGGGCAACATCACCGCCTACTGGCGCGGCTACCAGGACTACTTCAACGACGGCGTCACGACGTCGACGCCGAAGATGTACGGCTTCCAGGCCGCGGGGTCGGCCCCGCTCGTGCTGGGCGAGCCGGTGGCGAACCCGGAGACCATCGCCACCGCGATCCGCGTCGGCAGCCCGGCGTCGTGGACCGGCGCCATCACGGCCCGCGACCAGTCGGGCGGCCTGATCGCCGCGGTGACCGACGAGCAGATCCTGGAGGCGTACCGGCTGCTGGCCCGGCGCGAGGGAATCTTCGTCGAGCCCGCGTCCGCCGCGAGCATCGCGGGCCTGCTCGCGACCGCCGCCGACGGCAGGCTCCCCAAGGGCTCCGTGGTGGTCTGCACGGTCACCGGGCACGGCCTCAAGGACCCGGACACCGCGCTGCTCGGCATGCCCGCCATGGAGCCCGTGCCGGTCGACCCCGGCGCCGTCGCGTCGGCGCTGGAACTCGCGTGACGACGGCCGTCCGGGTCATCGTGCCCGGATCGTCCGCCAACCTCGGGTCCGGGTTCGACGCGCTCGGCATGGCACTGGACGTCCACGACGAGGTGGACGTCCGCGTCGTGGGCTCCGGCCTCGTCGTGCGCGTGACTGGCGAGGGTGCCGAGAACGTGCCGACCGACGAGACGCACCTGGTCGTGCGGGCGTTCCGCGCGGCCTGTGAGCTGATCGGCTTCGCGCCGTCCGGGGTGGAGTTCGACTGCCGCAACGCGATCCCCCATTCGCGTGGACTTGGCTCGTCGGCCGCCGCGATCGTGGCCGGGGTGGCCGCCGCGTACGGCCTCGCGGATCGCGAGTTGGACACGGCCGCGTTGCAACTCGCGTCCGAGTTCGAGGGCCACGCAGACAACGCGGCCGCCAGCCTGTTCGGCGGTGTCGTGATCGCCTGGTCGGAGGGCGACCGGTACCGGGCGGTGCGGCTCGACCCGCACACCGATCTCCGACCGGTCGTGCTCGTGCCGTCGGAGGAGTCGTCGACCAAGACCACCAGGGGCCTGCTGCCCGACGTGGTCCCGCACGTCGACGCGGCGTTCGCGGCAGGCCGTTCCGCGCTCGCCGTGCATGCCCTGACCTGCGATCCTTCGCTGCTGCTCGCCGCTATGGACGATCGACTCCACCAGCCGTACCGGGAGCCCGCGTGGCCTTCGACGATCCGGGTGGTGAACGACCTTCGGAGTGCCGGAGTGCCTGCGGCCGTGTCGGGCGCCGGACCGTCGGTGCTGGCCCTGCCGAAGGACGGCGAACTGCCGGTCGGGGTCGACGTCACGGGCTTCGACGTGCGCCGATCAGCCGTGGACGTGGTCGGTGTGCGCGTTCGTCCACTTGGCTGACGACGCCACGCGGGGTACCCGGTTGTTGCACCCGCACCGGCCTGCGTCTACCCTCGGAGGCGATCAGTCACCGCGCGCACGGGCGCCGGTGCCGTGCCCGGACATTCGTTCCGGGTCGCATTCCAGCCAGCCAGGTGACCCTGTGCCGCAAGGGCGGGGTCGAGGCTGAATAGGCACCCGATCGCCGTGTGACCGAGAAGTCCCGTGCCGACGGATGTCGTCGCAAGTGCGAACCCGCCGCGTCGAATCCGTCTTCATTGGACGAACTGCTGTTCCGCGTTCCGTCGGACGGCAGGTCCGCTGGGCCGCGTAGGAGGCGGGGTCCGGTCAGGAAGGACTTGTGTGAGCAACACCGATTTGTTGAGCAGCAACGCTGCTCCTGACGCCGCTGCCAGTTCTGGAGCCGAGGAGAACGCCCTGTCCACCCCTTCCACTGGCAGCGCCACGCGCAAGCGGGCTGGTCTGTCCGGCATGGTGCTCGCGGAGCTTCGTGAGCTCGCGGGCCAACTCGGCATCAACGGAACCGCGGGTCTGCGCAAGGGCGACCTCATCGCGGCTATCAAGGAAAAGCAGGGTGGTACCTCCGGTCGGGGCAGCGCCTCGACCCCGCCCGCCAAGGCTGAGAAGCCCGCCGCGAAGGTCGCCGAGGCGCCCGCGGTAGAGGCTCCTCGGGTCGTCGAGAAGCCCGCGAAGGCTCCGGCTCCGGTCGAGAAGCCGGTCCAGCAGCAGCTCGACGTCGCCGAGGCCCCGGCCACCGGCGGTGAGGAGGAGGGCGGCCGTCGCAACAACCGGCGTCGTCGGTCCTCCGGTCGCGCCGCGGGCAGCCCGGAGAACGCCGTGGCGGCTCCCGCCGAGGCACCCGCCGTGGAGCGTCCGCAGCCGCAGCAGGACCGCCCCCAGCCGGACCGTGCACAGCCGGACCGTGCACAGCCGGACCGGGCGGCACAGCCCGAGCGGGCGGCACAGCCGGACCGCAACCAGGGCGAGCGCCCTGAGCGCGGCGACCAGCAGCAGCGTCCCGAGCGCGGCGAGCGCCAGGACCGCGGCGACCGTCCCGAGCGCGGCAACCGCCAGGAGCGCGGTGACCGCCAGGAACGGGGCGACCGCGGTGAGCGCGGCGACCGCGGCCAGGGCCGCAACCGCCAGGACCGGGGCGACCGGCAGAACGACAACCGGCCGGACAACCGGCAGAACGACCGTTCGAACACCGTGGTCGAGGACGACGACGAGGACGGCGGCCGTCGCGGCCGTCGCTTCCGCGACCGCCGCCGCCGTGGTGGCCGGGTCGAGGGCGGCGCCCCCGGCGCACCCGACACCGAGGTCCGCGACGACGACGTCCTGCTGCCCGTCGCGGGCATCCTCGACGTGCTGGAGAACTACGCCTTCGTGCGCACCTCCGGCTACCTCGCGGGCCCGAACGACGTCTACGTGTCGCTCTCGCTGGTCCGCAAGTACGGCCTGCGTCGCGGCGACGCCCTGATCGGCGCCGTCCGCCAGCCGCGCGACGGCGAACAGCAGCGCCAGAAGTTCAACCCGCTCGTGCGGGTGGACAAGATCAACGGCTTGGATCCGGACCAGCTCAAGAACCGGGACGACTTCACCAAGCTCACGCCGCTGTACCCGAACGAGCGACTGCGCCTCGAAACCGAGCCGCACATCCTCACCACGCGCGTCATCGACCTGGTGATGCCGATCGGCAAGGGCCAGCGCGCACTCATCGTGTCGCCCCCGAAGGCCGGCAAGACCTCGGTGCTCCAGTCGATCGCCAACGCGATCACGACGAACAACCCCGAGTGCCACCTGATGGTCGTCCTGGTGGACGAGCGTCCGGAAGAGGTCACCGACATGCAGCGCTCGGTGAAGGGCGAGGTCATCGCCTCGACCTTCGACCGGCCGCCGTCGGACCACACCACCATCTCCGAGCTGGCCATCGAGCGCGCCAAGCGCCTCGTGGAGATGGGTCACGACGTCGTCGTGCTGCTCGACTCGATCACCCGGCTGGGGCGCGCCTACAACCTGGCCGCACCGGCTTCCGGCCGCATCCTGTCCGGTGGTGTCGACTCGACTGCTCTGTACCCGCCGAAGCGCTTCCTCGGCGCGGCACGGAACATCGAAGGCGGCGGGTCTCTGACCGTCATCGCCACCGCGCTCGTCGAGACCGGCTCCGCAGGCGACAGCGTGATCTTCGAAGAGTTCAAGGGCACCGGCAACGCCGAACTGAAGCTGGACCGGAAGATCGCCGACAAGCGGATCTTCCCGGCCGTGGACGTCGACCCGTCGGGTACCCGCAAGGAAGACCTGCTGCTGTCGCCGGATGAACTGGCAGTCATGCACAAGCTCCGGCGAGTGCTGCACGCGTTGGACAGCCAGCAGGCCATCGAGCTGTTGTTGGACCGGCTGCGCAAGAGCCGGACGAACATCGAGTTCCTCATGCAGGTCGCCAAGACCACCCCCGGCAACGAGGGCGTCTGACCTTCTTGATTGCTCTGCCGTCAGG
>JBDSAJ010000256.1:0-18279 GCA_039922235.1 Umezawaea sp. | reverse complement strand
CGTGGCGGACCTTCGTTCACGGGGAAAGAAGGTGGACTTCACCAACGTGATGTGCAGCGGTGCCGCTATTCCTGATCTGAGCACTGCTTTCAAGGAACAGCCGCCCCAGCTGGACTCGTTGTCGAAGTCCACTGATCTGGTGTTCCTCACCATTGGCGGCAACGACGTCAGCTTCGCCGACTACGCGGGCTTCTGCATCCAGTCCGACTGCACCGGCGCAGGCGCCCAGCTCGTCATCAGCCAGCTGCCCGCCATGACCACGAAGCTCACCGCGCTGCTCGTCGACATCAAGCAGCGCAGCCCCCGTGCCCGCGTCGTGCTGGGCGGCTACGGCCGCGCCTTCGCCCCCGACGCCAACGCGCCCGACGTGCCGCTCGACCCGATCTGCGGCGACGGCATCCTCACCCTGCCCGAGCGCGCCGAAGGCGCCACCGTCTCCCAGGGCGTCGACCAGGCCATCCGTTCCGGGGTCCGTGCCGCCCGCTACCGCGGCGTGAACGCGACCTACGCCAGCGCCTACACCGACAACGGCACCCTGCGCCCCGAGTTCGAGGGCCACTCGGTCTGCCAGGGCGGCGTCCCCTTCTACCGCGGCTTCGACGCACTGGCCCCCGGCCAGGAAGGTCCCGTCGCGATCCTCCACCCCAGCAAGGCGGGCCAGGCGGCCTTCGCCGAACTGCTGGAGTGCGAGCTCTAGCAGTTCGGACCGAACGGCCTGCCCGCTCGTCAGGCAGGCCGTTCGTCGTTCCTCTGCTCCAGCCGGAGCGCCAGCTGCTGGAGGACCGACGACACGTCGGCGTCCTCGCACTGCTCCTCGTACGCGTGCGCGACGGCCTGGAACCCCAGCGTCAGCCCGGCCGTGAACGCCGCCACCCGAGCCATCACCTGCTCCAGCGCGACTCGCACGAACTCCGCCACGTCATCGGTGGCGCTGTCCGGCACCGCCACCGAGTAGCTGAACACGTCCTCCTGCAGCAGCTTCAGCGCAAGGCGCAGATCATCCGCCTCCCCGTCCCCACCGTGCATCAGCGTGAGCACCCCGATGGCCCGCTGCATGATCTCCTCGTTGCGCATGGACCGAACGATCCCACCAGCGGGCCCGAACGGGGCGGAATAACACCCGCTCAGCCCTAGGCTCGTGCCCTGGGGGACCAAGATCCACCGATCGGATGCCTGGCTAGATGGGCGCGACCAGCAGTGCCTTCCCCTGCGAAGCCGCGTACCCGAGCGTGTAGCCGGTCCCGCTCCCCTGGTCCCCGGAGCGCGGGAACCCGATCACCAGGTCGCTCCGGTCCACCATCCACCGGTTCCGCGCCAGGTACCCGTCGATCCCCACCTCGTCGATGTCCAGCTCGACCAGGTCCTTCAACCGCCCGGCCTCGTGCCACTTCACGATCGCCCGCGACGCCACGTCCGGCTGGTCCCGCACGGTCCGCGGCACCACCACCGTCACAGCGGCCTTGGTCTCCTCCGCCAGCCACTCCAACGCGGCCGTGTCGACCCCGATGGCTCCACCGACGTAGAACTCCGCCTCCGCCACCGCGAACGGCAGCACGTACGCCACGAAGAACTCGACCAGCTCCTCGGTGGACAGGTGAGCCACAGCCCGAGCCCCGGTGATCGTCACGGACCGAGCCACTCCACACCCCCGCCATGGTCGACGAACCCCACAACGTTCTCACGTTCGCGCCAAGTGGTTCGACGGTGCGTTCAGACCTTCTCCCGATCCGATCCGGTGCCGGCGAGCCGCCGGAGTTCGTTCATGGCCCGGTGCTGGGCGATCCGCACCGCGCCAGGGGTCATCCCAATCGCGTCAGCGGTCTCCTCCGCCGAAAACCCGACCCCGACCCGCAGCAGCAGGACTTCCCGCTGCCCCACCGAAAGCACCTCGACCAACCCCGCCAGCTCCGCGGGCAAACCCTCCGTCCGCACGGTCGATCCACTCCGCCGAGCCTTCCCCACCTCGCGCACGGCGACGCCGTAGAGGAACGCCAGGAAGGAACTCCCAGCGGCCCGATACCCGGACAGCCCACCGAGCACCGCAAGGCAAACCCCCCGCGCCACCCCGTCAGCCACGGCAAAAGACCCGTCCACCCGCCCGACCCCGGCCCGGCAGTACCGAACCACCACAGGCCTCGTCGCGGCGAGCAGTTCCTCGACCGCGGCCCGATCACCTCGTGCGGCGAGCTGCGCTTGCCGCTCCAGCCGCTCCCCTAATCCACTGTGCACCAGGACCCTCCCCAGGTCACCCTTCCCCTGCCGGGGCACGGGTCTCAGCGCCGCACCACCGGCGACCGCTCGAACGGCGGCGACGGCCTGCCTGGTGTCGGTGTTCATCACCGAACTCCTCTCGCTGCGGCTGCAACTACAAGGACTTCGGCGCACGGGGTTCATGACTGGGGTTTGCCACAGAACCTGAGGATTCGTCGTCACCTGGACTGGACGGGGTGCTAGCGGACACAACACGCCTGCACGGGCGGACAACAGAAATAGGTCAAGGGCCCCTGTGGAAACTTCTCCACAGGGGCCCTTGACCTCGATGCGCCCGAAGGGATTCGAACCCCTAACCTTCTGATCCGTAGTCAGATGCTCTATCCGTTGAGCTACGGGCGCGTGTATTCAGTTGTCACCTGGCCGAAGCCGGGTGTTGCGGAGGCTCCGGGATTTGAACCCGGGATGGGCGATAAACCCAAACCGCATTAGCAGTGCGGCGCCATAGACCAGACTAGGCGAAGCCTCCCGGAGCCCTCGGCTACGACGCATAGATTACACACACCCCAGCCTGGGTAGCAAAACGGCCCCTCCAACGGCCTCGCAGAGCCGCCAGAGGGGCCAAACCTCCTGGTCAGAGCAATGTCCCCGCACGGGCCGGGGCACATGAACAGCACGTAACGCGGATGTTCGTGATCTTCGTCTCCCCAACTACTTCCGAGCCAGGTCGAGGAATGGGCGCAGTGACTCGGGATTGCGCAGGGCGTCTCGGCTGACCGCCTCATCCGGCGGGGTTCCGGCCAGGATCTTCTTGACCGGGACCTCGCACTTCTTGCCGTTCAGGGTTCTGGGGATCTCGGTGACGACGATGAACCTGTCCGGGACGTGCCTGGGCGAGAGGCTGGTGCGCAGGCCGGTGCGGAGGTCCTTCTCCAGGTCCGCCAGCGAAGTGCCGTCGTCGAGGACCAGGAAGCAGAGGAGTTCGCCGTCAGGTTGGGCCGCGCCGGAGGTGTCGATGACCAGTGAGTCGGCCACGCCGGGGAGAGCCTCGACCACGCGGTAGAACTCGCTGGTGCCCATGCGGACGCCGCCGCGGTTGAGGGTGGAGTCGCTGCGGCCGTAGATGACGGCCGAACCCCTTGGGGTGATGCGGATCCAGTCGCCGTGGCGCCAGACGCCGGGGTAGTCGTCGAAGTAGGCCTCGTGCAGGCGGGTGCCGTCCTCGTCGCCCCAGAAGAAGACCGGCATGGACGGCATGGGCTTGGTGACGACCAACTCCCCCACCTCGTCCACGACCTCGTGGCCCTGCTCGTCGTAGGCGGTGACGGCGGCGCCCAAGGCGCGGCACGACAGTTCGCCCAGCCACACCGGGAGGTCCGGGGCGGCGCAGACGAACGCCGTGCAGAGGTCGGTGCCGCCGGAGACGCTGGCGATCTGGACGTGGGCGCCCAGCGCGGAGGCGATCCAGCGGAAGCCCTCCGGGGTGAGCGGGGCGCCGGTGGAGCCGACGACCCTGAGCGCGGTGAGGTCGTAGCGGTCGGCGGGCCGGAGGTCTTCCTTGAGGCACGACTGGATGTACGGGGCCGACGTGCCGAAGTAGGTGACCCGGTGCTGCTCGGCCAGGTGCCAGAGGGCGTTCAGGTCCGGGTAGGCGGGGCTGCCGTCGAAGAGGACGACGGTGGAGCCGACGAGCAGGCCGGCGATGACGTAGTTCCACATCATCCAGCCGGTGGTGGTGAACCAGAAGAAGCGGTCGCCCGGTCCGAGGTCGCCGTGCAGGCCGAGCATCTTGAGGTGCTCCACGACGATGCCGCCGTGGCCCTGGACGATGCCCTTGGGCAGCCCTGTGGTGCCCGAGGAGTACAGGACCCACAGCGGGTGGTCGAACGGGACCGCGTCGAACTCCAGCGGCGCCCCGTCGTGCTTGGCCAGGAACGCGGCCCAGTCGATCGTGTCGGGCAGGGTGCCGCCGACGTAGTCGATGAGCACGGTGGCCTTCAGCGAGCCGATCTCCGTGCGGAGCTCGTCCACGGTCGGGCGGACGTCGAAGGTGCGGCCGTTGTAGTGGTAGCCGTCGACGGCTATCAGGACGGTCGGCTCGATCTGGGTGAACCGGTCGGAGATGGCGCGGGCGCCGAAGTCCGGCGAGCACGACGACCAGGTGGCGCCGATGCTGGCGGCGGCGAGGAACGCGATCAGGGCCTCTGGCGAGTTCGGCACGAGCGCCACGACGCGGTCGCCACGGGTCACGCCGAGCGCCAGCAGTCCCGCGCGGACGGCGGCGACGCGGCGGCGGAGGGTGGCGTAGGTCAGGTTGGCCGCCAGGCCGTCCTCGCGGTGGAAGATCACCGCCAGGTCGTCGTCCGCTCGCCCCGGACCGGGCCTGAGTGCGTGTTCGGCGTAGTTCAGCGTCGCGCCGGGGAACCACTCGGCGCCGGGCATCGACGACGACCCCAGCGTGCGCGTGGGCGGGGTGTGGAAGGCGACGTCGAAGAAGTCGGCGATCGCGCTCCAGAACGCTTCGAGGTCGTTCGTCGACCACGTCCACAACTCGTCGTAGTCGGCGAAGTCGAGTCCGCGTTCGGCTCGCAGCCAGTCGCGGAACGCGGCCATCCGGCTGTCGGCGACCCGGTTGGGGTCGGGTCGCCACAGGAGCTCGGCCTCGGCGTGCGTGTCGGTCATACCCAGTTCCTAGCCGATCCGACGGCCGAGAACCACAGCAGACGTCCACACATCCGCTCAGCCGCGGCTGGCGGCCGCCACCAGGTCCTCCAGCGCGGACGTGAGCCGCACGGGGTCGGTGGGGGCCAGCACGAACCAGCCGCTGTCCTGGCGGACGAGGTAGCGGCCCTCCCGGCTGTCGAGCCACGACAGGGTCAGGCCGGTGGGGTGCAGGTAGCCCGCGCGGTTGCGGGAGATCACGCCGACCTGGCCGCCACCGCTGCGGGTCGTCACGGCGCGCACGAGGGTGTTCGCCTCCGGCTCGCGCACCCCGGCGTACCGGAGCGTCTCCAGGAAGCCCTCCACGCCGTCGCGTTCGCCCGCCTGGCCCGCGGCGAGGTAGTCGTCCCACCGGACGTTCACCGAGCGCCCGGAGCCCGGCTGGGCGGCGGGCAGGGTGGCCACCGTGGTCGACGCCAGCGCGGTCGGCCGGAACGCGGTGAGCTGGATCTGCTCGCCGACCCGTGCGACGAAAGCCCCGTGCCAGCCCGCCGTCGCGAGACCCCGCGCCGTTTCGCCGCGGCGGGAGAACACCAGTTCCAGTCCCACCTCGAACTCCGCCAGGCCGCGCAGCAGCGCGTGCAGGTCGCCGTCGGGCCGCTGGACCGTGCCGAGACCGCGGGCGGACAGCGTGCGCGAGCACGTCGCCACGAGTTCGGCGCGGTCGGCCCCGGTGCGGCCGTAGTGCTTGGCGCCGACCGGAACGGGGTACCGGTCGCCGTGCACCGAACGCCACAGCGTGAAGAACTCCTGCGCGGCGAGCCGGAAGACGCGGGGGGCCGGATCCGTCACGTGCCGATCACCGGCGGCGCGGCCTTCTTCTCGACGCCGAACAGGTTGTCGTCCTCTTCGAGGTACCGGGCGCGCTGGTGGCCGTGCTCGTCGTCGCGGCCACCGATCGGGGCGCCGGCCATCGGGGCGCCCATCATGCCGCCCGCCGCGGCAGCAGCGCCCCCGGCGACCTTGGGCCCCTGGAAGTTCGAGGTCTGGGCCGCCGCGGCACGGGAGTCCGCGCCGCCGATCACGCCGCTGGCCCCACCGGAGACGGACGGGCCAGCGCCACCGCCACCGCTGCCACCGGACGACGGCGGCGAGGCGGAGTAGCCGCCCTCCGAGTACCCGCCGCGGGCTGCCGGGGCGAACCCGCCACCGCTGAAACCGCCGCGGCTGGACGTCGAGGTGCGCCCCTCGACCGGCGGCGACGTGAGGGGAGCCGAGCCGAGCACGACCGGAGCGCCGTCGAGGCGGGTCAACGGCGAAGCGCCGCGCTCGATGCCGAAGACCGGCTTGACCTCCGGCGGCGCGACCGGGTTCACCGGAGGGCTGAACGCGGGCACGGTCTGGTCGACCGCGAACGAGCCCTGCTGGAACGCGGCCATCACCTCGGCGGCCGTGCGGTGGCCCGCGTCGGCGGCCGTGGTCGCGGAGATCACCGGTGCGCCGACCAGGTCGATGCCGGTGAACGGCGACGCGCCCGTGGTCTGCCCGACGGCAGTGGGTGGGACCGGCGACTCGACGGGCGTCAGCGCGCCGAAGCCGCCGACCGGCAACACGGTCGGCGCGGCCAGCCGATCGACCGGCGGGACGGGCGCGGGAGCTGGGACGGGCGCGGGCATCTGCTCGCGCGCCGTCACCACGTGCTCGATCTCCAGGCTGATGCACTCGGCGACGTTCGCGGCGTGGCCGCTGGTGTTCTCCGCCCACTTCACCACGGTGAGCAGGCCGTCGCGCGCCTTCTCGGCGGACTCGCCCTCCCACCCGCTGGAGGACGCGAAGATCGCGCTGATGAGCTCGTCCTTCACCTCGGCCAGGGTGGTGCCGAGCTTGCTCCAGTTGTCCTTGACCGAGGCGGCGCTGGTGAGGTCGACGCCCGTGTGCACCATGTCGTAGAGCTCTTGGTGCGTGTAGGTCATCCAGTCGATCTTGTCGCCCAGCCCCGACGGCTCCGTCGACTGGTGCTCCGGGTATGGGTTCGGCGGGTTGTCCTGGTGGTCGCCCGGCATCAGCCCTTACCGCCCATCGTGTGCGCGAGGTCGTCGTCGAGGTCCTCGGTGCTCTTGGACGCCTGCCGGACGGTTTCCTCCACGTCCTCCAGCACCTCCATGAACTCGCGGATCACGAACACCGCGGACTGCTGGTCGCCCACCGCGACGTCGCGCAACCGGCGGCTGATCGAGCGGCCGACCCAGTTGTCGCCGAACTGCAGCGGGATGTCGAGCTGGTCGCGCACGGCGTCGTAGAGGTCCTGCACGCGGTCGCGCGCGGCGGCGATCGACTTGATGAGGTCGGCGGCCGAACCCTTGTCGAGCTGCACCTTGCCCTTGTCGACGGCCTGGTCGACCGCGGCCACCGCGCTGTGGGCGCTGACCAGGTCGGCCTGCGCGATGGCGGTGAAGTTGGGTTGCTGCAGCACGACCGTGTCCGCGATCGGGACCGGCTGCCCCGATGGCACGGCGTCTTCCTCAGGCATCGACTACCCCCTTGCCCGGCAAGTGCCCGCACCTCCGGTGCGGATACATGTCTTAGATGTACCCGCGTGACCGTTCGGTTCCAATCCGCCGGAAAGAGGTTCTACCTCAGGTGCGAGTCGAACCAGTTCAGCACCCGGTGCCACGCTTCCGCGCTGGCGGCGGGCGAGGTGTCGAAGCGGTGGCTGGAATCGGCGAACCGCACGACGTCCGTCGCGACCTCGCCGGACGCCGCCGCGTCGCGCAGTTTCTCCACGTCGGCCTGTGCGATCTCGCCGTCCTCGTCGCCGTAGAGGCCGAGCCACGGGCAGGTCAGCTCCGCGGCCACCTCCACCAGCGACGGGAGGCCGTCCGACAGGGGCGTGAGGATGCCGCCGCCACCGATCGTGACGGCCGCGCCGATGGTTCGGCTTCCCGCAACGACCATCGCGACCGAGCCGCCGAGGTCGAAGCCCAGCACGCCCATCCGGTCCGCGGGGACGCCCTGCTCGCCCAGCCAGACGAACGCGACGTCGGTGTCCGCGAGGACCGCGTCGCCGGACAGCTTGCTGACCTGGCCGGGCACTTCGCCGTCGGTCACCTCGTCGGCGTCGTGGTAGAGGTGGGGCGCGACCACGAGCCACCCCTCGTCCGCGAGCGTGCCGACGAGACCGCGCACGGTGGCCGTGACACCACGGGCTTCGTGCAGGACGACCAGTCCGCCGCGGACGGCGTTCTCCGGCGCGGCCACGGTCAACCGCAGTTCGCGTCCGTCGGTGAGCGCGATCGTCTCGGTCCGGGTCTCAGTCATGGGTCCACCCTTCCACGCCGAGGTGAACGCGCGTCAACGTGACCAACCAGACGGACCAGTGTCCCCCGTCCCCGGTTGACGGGATAACGTCCAGCTCAGGCCGGTACGAGTGCCGGCCGGAAGGAGTTCTTCCCGATGACCGTGCGAACCCGCGCCGACCTGGACGCACTGCCGTCCTACGTCCCCGGCAAGACCGTGCCGGGCGCGATCAAGCTCGCCAGCAACGAGGTGTCGGCCGGGCCGCTGCCCAGCGTGGTGCGTGCCGTCGCCGAGGCTGCGACCGCGATGAACCGCTACCCGGACGCCGGGTGCACCGACCTGGTCAACCGGCTCGCGGACAAGCTCGGCGTGCCCCCCGGCCGCGTCGCGACCGGCAGCGGGTCCGTGACGCTGTGCCAGCAGCTCATCCAGGCCACCTGCGCCGACGGCGACGAGGTCCTGTTCCCGTGGCGTTCGTTCGAGGCGTACCCGCTGCTCACGCAGGTCGTCGGCGCCGCGCAGGTGCGCGTGCCGCTGACCGGCGGGCACGCGCTGGACCTGCGCGAGATGGCCGCGGCGATCACGCCGAAGACCCGGTTGGTGTTCGTGTGCAACCCGAACAACCCGACCGGCACCGCTGTGCGCACCGAGGAGCTGGAGGCGTTCGTCGCCGAGGTGCCCGACGACGTGCTGGTCGTGATCGACGAGGCCTACCGGGAGTTCGTCGACGACCCGCACGTGCCGGACGGCGTCGAGTTCGCCAAGGGCCAGTGGGCGAAGGGCCGCGACAACATCGCGGTGCTGCGGACGTTCTCCAAGGCCTACGGCCTGGCAGGCCTGCGGGTCGGCTACGCGGTGGCGTCCGAGCCGGTCGTGGAGGCGCTGCGCAAGGTCATCGTGCCGTTCGCCGTCAACGCGCTCGCCCAGGTCGCCGCGATCGCGTCGCTCGACGCCGAGGACGAGCTGCTGGAGCGGTGCCGCGCGATCGTCGCCGAGCGCGGCCGGGTGCGCGGCGCGCTGCTCGAAGCCGGGTTCGACGTGCCGGAGTCGCAGGCGAACTTCGTGTGGCTGCCGCTGGGCGAGCGGACGGTGGAGTTCGGCGACCACTGCCTGGCGCACAAGGTCGTGGTGCGCGCGTTCGCCGGTGACGGTGCACGGGTCACGGTCGGCGAGCCGGACGAGAACGACGCGTTCCTCGCCGCAGTCAGGGCCTGGTCAGCCGAGTAGGAGCTTCGCGATCGCGGCGAGGCCCACGACCACGATGATGGTGCGGAGGGCGGTCGGCGGCAGCTTGCGGCCGACCTTCGCGCCGATCTGGCCGCCGACGACCGAGCCGAGCGCGAGCAGCAGCACCGGCAGCCACGCGACGTCGGCGATGAAGATGAACAGGATGCCCGCGACCAGGTTGACGAACGCGGTCAGCACGTTCTTCAGCGCGTTCAGGCGCTGCAGGTGCTCGGTGATCAGGACGCCCATCATGCCCATCACCAGGACGCCTTGCGCCGCACCGAAGTAGCCGCCGTAGATGCCGCCCGCGAACACCCCGAACCACAGCAGCAGCCCGCCGTCGGCAGGGCGGTCGGCGGTGCGCTCGGCCAGTTTCCGGTTCAGCCACGGCTGCACGACGACCAGCACCAGCGCGATGACGATCAGCACCGGCACGATGGCCGAGAAGGCCTTCTCCGGCAGCGTCACGAGCAGGATCGCGCCCACGATCGCACCGAGGATCGACGCGGGCAGCAGGCGCTTGATCCGCTGCCCCTGGCCCTTCAGCTCCTCGCGGTAGCCGAACGCCCCGCTCAGCGACCCCGGCACCAGGCCGAGGCTGTTGGAGACGTTCGCGACCACGGGCGGGTAGCCGACCGCGAGCAGCACCGGGAACGTGATCAGCGTGCCCGACCCGACCACGGTGTTGATCCCACCCGCGAGCACGCCCGCGACCACCACGGCGAGCATCTCGAGCGGCGTCACGCTGCACTCCCCCTGAATCAGTCGGTTCAGCCAGCACTATGCCCCGCAGGTCCGTCGAGACGTCGGATGTGTGGCACGTGTGACAGTCCGAGCCCCAAACATGGCAGGGGTGGTGCCGCAGTGCGACACCACCCCTGTGGACGAGCGGGAAGGTCAGGTCGCGGGCACCGCGGTCAGCCGCAACCGGTGGACCGCACCGGTCACGATCCGGATGGTCGTGTTGCCGTCGAGGACCAGCCGCCACTGGGCGTCGAGCACCGGGGTGTACCAGCCGACCGGGACACCGGTGAACGAGTACGAGCCGGTCGAGTCGGTCACCGCCGTCGCCACCCGCTGACCGGAGTCGACGTCCAGGAGCCCGATCTCGACGCCGACGACCGGCTGACCGGGCGTGGACGCGTCGCCGTCGTGGTCGTGCAGCACCACGCCGGTCGCGTCCGAGACGCCTCCGGGAATCCGCGCCTTGTCGACCGCGAGCGGAGCGCCCCGCTGCGGCTCGACCTCGGGGCCGAAGGAGCAGTAGGCGCGGATGAACCCGTGCGCTTCCGCCCTGGCGGTGAGCGGAGCCGAGACGTGGAGGACCTTGGTCTCGCCCGACCCGAGCGGCACGCCCTCGGCCGCGTACTTCAGCGCACCCCAGCCCGCGGTGTTGTTGTAGAGGTCGTAGCTCTCGCCGTCACCACCGCAGCGCGCGTGCACGACCGGCAGGTCAGTGCCCGTGTTCGTCAACGTGATCGTGACGTTCGCGGTGTCACCCACCGCATAGGTGTCCTGGTCGAACTCAACCGTCGCGGCCAGCGTGTCCGACAGCGGCCGCACGCCCTTGCGAACCACGTCCAGCCGCTGGTCGGTCGTGACGGTGATGCCGGCGTTGCCCGGGAAGAGCCAGCCGTCCGGGCTTTCCGCCACCACGCTGTACGCGCCCGAGCGGACGTCGGTGAAGAGCGCCGTCCCGTCCGACCCGGTGATCCGCTGGTGGTTGCCGGAACCCCACAGGTCCACCCGGACGCCGGGGATGCCCTCACCGGCGTCGGCCTGGCCGTTGCCGTTGCCGTCGGCGTATGCGGTGTAGGCGACGCTGCCGGTGCCGTACGTGACACCCGCGGTGGCCTCGAACGCGTTGTTGGCCTGGTTGCCGTCGAAGGGGTTGGAGGTGACCTTCCCCTTGAAGACGAGTTGCGTCCCCGAGTACACCCTGCCGGTCACCTTCGTCACGAGCGTCTCGCCCGCTTCGATGCGGACACCGGAGCCGAACGGTGCGATGGCGCCCCACGAACTGGGGTTGAACGTCGAGCCGAACCCGGTGTCCGCCTTGACCTTCAACGCGGCCACGCCGCCGACGTTCCTGATCGTGATCGTCGCGACGACCGTCTCGGCGGCGTCGAACGACGGCTTGTCGAACGCCGCCGAGGCCTCCAGTTCGGCGTAGGGCAGCGGATCAGCCGACGCTGCGCCGGTGGAGACGCCCGTCGTGACCAGTACGACCGCAGCGGAGACCGCGGCGATCCTGGCCAGCACAGTGGAATGCAAGTGTTCCCCCAAATTGTGTTTCGAAGACGCCGAGGGGTGGCGCCGTGCGCGCGGCACCACCCCTGCGGACGAGCGGAGAGCTAGTCGGCCTTCCCCCTGCGCCGACCGATGAACACGGCGCCGAGCCCGAGCGCGAGCACGAGGCCGCCCAGCAGTGCGATGCCGATGACGCTGGCGCCCGTGTAGGCCAGGTCATCGGGGGCGGGCTGCTCGTTCCCGCCACCGTCGGCCGGGGGCGTGGTGGTGGTCGTGGTCACGGGCGGCGTGGTGGCCTCGGGGTCGGTGACGTCCGGGCCGGGTTCGACGTGGATGTCGTGCTTCTCACCGGAGCCGCGGACGACCTGGTAGAGCCCCTCGTCGACGACCTTCCACGGGCCGACGACGACCGGGCGGTAGCGGCCGACCGGGACGTTGATGAAGGTGAACTTGCCGTCGGCGTCGGTGGTGGCGCGGGTGACCGGTTTGGCGGTGTCCTGGTCGACGAGGACGATCTTCGTGTTGGCCACGGCCTTGCCGTCCGGCTGGAGCAGCGAGCCGCTGGGCGAGGCGAGGACGCCGACGACCGCGGCGGTGTCCTTCGAGGTCACGAACGCCGTGCCCACCTTCGGGCCGACGGCGCACTCGACCGCGACCTGCCCGCGGTTCTTCGCCGCCTGCGGGATCGGGGCGGTGATGGCGATGACCTTGGTCTCGTTGACCTTGAGTTCGACGCCGGGGCCGTCGAGCTTGAGCACGCCCCAGCCGTCGGTGTCGTTGTGCAGGTCGCCTGCGGTGTCGCACCGGGCGATGGCGGTCACCGGCGCGCCGGTGTCGTTGTTCAGGGTCACCTTGAGGGTGGCGTCGGCGGTCGCTTCGAAGGTGTCCGCGGTGAACTCGACCAACGCGCGCAGCTTCGGTACCGCCGCGGGGTCCGGGACCTCGGGGCCGGGGACGACCTCGAAGCCGGTCCGGCCCTCGGAGTTGCCGACGATGCGGACCAGGTGGTCGATGCCGCCCGAGTAGCGGTCCTTCCACGGGCCGAGCACGACCACGTTGACGCTGCCCGCGGGGAGGCCCGTGATCGTCCACTCGCCGTTGGTGTCGGTGGTCGCGCGGCCGAGCACGGCGCGGGTCTTCGTGTTGAGCGCGACGAGGGTGGCGGCCACGAGGGCCTTGCCGTCGTTCTTGACGTTGCCCTTCACGCTGCCGAGCGCGCCGACGACGGCGGCCCGGTCGGTGGCTTCGGCGTAGCCGTTGGCGAACTTGCCGTTGTTGCCGAACTCGCACCGGGCGGTGAGGCTGCCGTTCAGGTACGCGCCGTCCGGCACCACGTCGGCGACCTTGACGGTCTTGGTCTCGCCCGCGCCGATGACCACGCCGGGGCCGCCGGGCGCCAGCGCGGCCCAGCCGGGACCCGTGCCGGGGAGCAGGTCGGGCTCGTCGGACTGGCAGACGGCGACGACGCCGGTCAGCGCCTCGGTGCCCGTGTTCTTCAGGGTGACCTCGACGCTGACCGGGTCGGTCTTGCCGTAGGTGTCCTTGTCGAACGCGAGCGTGGCCTTGAGCACCTCGGACACCGGGCGGACGGCCGCGAGTTCGAGCAGCGTCTCCTTGCCCGACTCGACGGTGAACTCGCTGCCGCCGGGCTTCACGACGAAACCCTCGGTACCGCCGAAGTAGAGCCGGTGGGTGCCCGAGGGGACGTTGCGGAAGGAGAAGTCACCGTTCTCGTTGGTCACGCCGTCCAGCGACTTGGCGGGCACGCCGCCGTAGCTGTGGAACTCGATGCCCGCCTTGCCCTCGTTCTCGTCGAACTTGCCGTTGCGGTTCGCGTCGACGTAGACGGTCCCGTTGACCGCACCGGTCGGCTGGACGATCTTGGTCGTCGCGGTGAACTCGTTGTCCGCGGGCGTCGGGTCGACGACGCCCTCCAGGAACACCCTGCCGAAGATCCTGCCGGTGACCTCGTTGGTGTTGCGCTGCCTGCCGACCACCACGGCGGAGTGCTTCTTGCCGGGGTCGAGCTGCTCGAAATCGGTGACCTTCGCGTACTCGGTGAGCGGCATCGAGTAGTTGTCGTTGAAGACGAACTTGAAGCCCTTGGCGGTGGCGTTGCCGACGTTCTCGATCGTCACGGTCGCCTTGAGATCGGCGTTCGGCTCGTACTCGGCCTGCTCGTAGGCGATCGTCAGCCTCAGGTCTGCCTGGTCCTTGGCGGGTTCGGCGGACGCGACTCCGGTGAACGACCCGGCCAGCAGCAGCGCGAGCGCGGCCGACGCCGTTGATCTAGCGGACACGGTGCTTCCCCCCACGGGACGGTGCTCAGCGCCGGACTCGGTCCCGGCGGCGGTGAACGACGATCACGGTAGCGGCTCCACCTGCGAGCACAAGAGCGCCGAGATTCCGATTGTGCTCACGCCCGTTACCTGGTCGCGTCCTGCTCACGACGACCACCCGAGCACACCGAACGGCACGCCGTCCAGATAGCCGTGAACACCGGCGAGCGGGTACGGGATCATGTTGTCGGGCAACCGGTCCCGCCGGAACCACGCCACCTCGTAGCACTTGTCCGGCTCCCGGTTGACCGGCTCGCCCACCCACCGGCGCACCTCGAAGAAGAGCCCCATCCGCGACCCCACCCCGTCACCCCGCGCGTGCAAGGTGTGCACGAACCGCAGGTCCTCCTCCGCGATCCGCACGCCGACCTCCTCCTCGGCCTCCCGCACCGCGGCGGCCAGCACCGATTCACCCGCCTCCAACTTCCCCGCAGGCAGGTGCCACATCCCGTCCCCGTAGCGGCCGCGCCGCTTGGACAGCAGCACCTCGTCACCGCGGACCAGCAGGACGTGCACGTCGATCACGATGAGCCAGTCGGACATCGCCGCAGTGTCCTGGACGCACGTCCGGTGCGTGACCACGGGTCACCGACAGCGGGCGGAAATCGGTCCGGCACGTTGTCGGATTCCGGACCGGCAACGGAAAAGAGGTGCGGCCACTGGTGACCGCACCTCTTGTCATGAGCGGAAGCGGAGGGATTTGAACCCCCGGACGGTTTCCCGTCTTCCGCTTTCAAGCTGAGAGCGAGTGAGCGCTGTGCCCATCTGGCGATACGCGGGCTACCGGCGAGTGCAAGTCGCCGAAGCGTGTGCACCAGGTCTGATCATGTTCGCGTGCTGGGATGCCGTCACACCTTCACGACCGTTACCCGGTGACCGCAGAGCATGGCGATGTCGTCAGGGTCGGAGGTAAGAACTGTTGCAGGTCCACGAGCAGACAGCGCTGTGGCGGCCACCATCGCGTCAATGGCGTACTTGTGCCCGTGGCATCCGGCTTGTTCCAGGAGAACACCTGCTTGCCTGGCTATCTCAGCCGTGACCGGCTCGATGGACAAGCGGGAGATCACCCAGTCGAAGGCAGGTCGATTGATCCGCGGGTGCATCACCTCGACCAAGGTCGCGGCGCTGATGATCACCCGTTCGTCAGCCGCACGCGCTACGGCCAGCCAGGTTGTCAGTTCACGATCACGAAGTACTGCCTTGGCCAACCCCTCGCTGTCCAGAACGAGAGTCATGCGGCCGTGCCCGCGCCAGAACCACGCTGTTCGTTGCGAAGCTGTGCGAGCTGCTGGCGCTTGGCTTCGACCTCCTCGGCGGTGATCGGCCCGTGTTCGGCCTCGGCGGCCGCGATGAGTTCGTCGAGGTTGTCGTGTTCGATCTGACGCTGAACCGCCGCCTCGATGTAGGCGGAGACGCCGCGGTGACCGGTTCGGCCGCGAACAGCACCGATGGTGCCGCTGTGCATCGACACCGAGACGACGGTGGTGGGACCTTCGCCAGGGAGCAGCTCGTCTGCCATGAGGCCATATTAACAAAACTTCTACTAGAAAGCCCGTTCGCGCTGGTCATCCGTGACGTGCAACGTGCCGCACCCAACTTGACGGGGTTCGTCGAGCCGTCGTGCCCGCCACGGGTTCCGCATGGCAGACGACCGCATGGACACATCCCCGTCCGGTGCATGTTCCGCGCTCAGCAACACGAGTGTCGACGGATGGGAAGAATGGCGACGAACCTCGGATGACATACGGCTGGATGATCTGGAAGCGTGTGCACTGGAGGCGCCGTACTCGCTCAACTGCGCACTCCGAAGAGTGCGCCTGACCAGCATTTCCGCAGGCCAGGCCACGAATTGCGGAAGCGGAGGGATTTGAACCCCCGGACGGTTTCCCGTCTTCCGCTTTCAAGGCGGATGCATTCGGCCGCTCTGCCACGCTTCCCTTCGCGGCTCAGGCTACCCGTCCAGGGACCGCAGGTGTGCCTTGACCCGGTCGAACACCTTGGCCAGCACCTCCTGCTCCTCGGGGGTCAGCAGGTCGATCATGTGGTCGCGCACGCCGTTGACGTGGGTCGGGGCGGCGGTTTGCAGGGCTCGCAGGCCGCGTTCGGTCAGTTCGGCCAGCACGCCGCGGCCGTCCTGGTCGCATTCGCGGCGCACGAGGAGGCCTTCGCGTTCCATGCGGGCGACCTGGTGGGACACGCGGCTCTTGGACGACGCGACGTCTTCCGCCAGCTGGGACATGCGCATGGAGCAGTTCGGCTGCTCGGAGAGCCGGACCATCAGTTCGTAGTCGGCCAATGACAGTCCGTGCCCGGTCTGCAACTCGCGGTGCAGGCGGTCTTCCAGCATCGCCGCCGCGGTCACGTAGTGGCGCCACGCGCGCATCTCGTCCTGGTCGAGCCAACGCGGCTCCTGTCCGGCATCCGTCACGCCCGCCAGGTTAATCCTGTGAAGACGTGACATCTCCATTCACCGACGATCGCCTTTCGCATCTGGTTTCTGGCAGCCCGGCCAGGCAAACTCCACCGCCGTAGCGCGCCTGCCTACTCAGGCGCCAAGCAGGAGGAAAAATGAGTTCGTTCAGACGGACCGCCGCGCTCGTGGCGACCGCCGGGGTTGGACTGGCGATCACGTTCGCAGGCAACCCGGCTCAGGCCGACGTCGACGCCCAGCGCGCGCAGCGCACGGTGGACGTCCGCCTGATCGGCATCAACGACCTGCACGGGAACATCGAGCCGCCGACCGGCTCGTCCGGCCGGGTGACGCTCGCCGATGGCACGGTGGTGACCGCCGGTGGCGCCGCGTACAACGCGACGCACATCAAGAAGCTGCAGGCCGAGGTCAAGAACTCGGTGGTCGTCGGCCAGGGCGACCTGATCGGCGCTTCGCCGATCGTGTCGGCGCTGTTCCACGACGAGCCGACGATCGACATCCTGAACAAGGTCGGGATGGAGACGACCGCGGCGGGCAACCACGAGTTCGACGAGGGCTACCGGGAGCTGCTGCGCATCCAGCACGGCGGCTGCCACCCGGTGGACGGCTGCCAGTTCAACGACACCTACACCGGCGCCAAGTTCCCGATCCTGGGTGCGAACGTCACATTGGGGAAGTCCGGGCTGCCCGCGCTGCCGCCGTTCTGGGTGGAGATCCGCGACGGGATGCCGATCGGCTTCATCGGGATGCCGCTGAAGGACGTGCCGATCCTGGTCGACCCGAACGGGATCAAGGAACTGCAGTTCGGCGACGAGATCAAGGCCGCGAACAAGTACGCGGACCTGCTGAACCTGATCGGCATCAAGTCGATCGTGCTGCTGGTGCACCAGGGCGACCAGACCGCGGCGAACGGCGGCCCCAACGGCTGCACGAACGTGCCCGGCCCCGGTCAGCTCATCGCGGAGAAGGTCAGCCCGAAGATCGACGCCGTGTTCAGCGGCCACAGCCACCAGCACTACAACTGCACGGTGAAGGACCCGGCGGGCAACCCCCGCCCGTTCATCGAGGGCCTCGCCTTCGGCCGTGAGCTGTCCGTCGTCGACCTGAAGATCGACCGCAAGACCCGCGACGTCGTCCGCTCGGCGACCAAGGCCGACAACAAGGTCGTCACCCAGGACGTCACGCCCGACCCCGCCGTCCAGGCCGTCATCGACAAGGCCAAGACCAAGTCGGGCCCGATCGCGAACAAGCAGATCGGCACGGTCTCCGCGGACATCGTGCGCGCGCAGGCCCCGACCGGTGAGTCGCCGCTGGGCAACCTGATCGCGGACTCGCAGCTCGCCGCCACCACGGGCAACGGCGCGGTCATCGCGCTGATGAACCCCGGCGGCGTGCGCGCCGACCTCACCTACACCGGTTCGCCCGCGGGCGAGGGCAACGGCGTGGTCACCTACGGCGAGGCGTTCACCGTCCAGCCGTTCGGCAACATCCTGCAGACGGTCACGCTGACCGGCGCGCAGCTCAAGGCCGTGCTGGAGCAGCAGTGGTCGGCGTCGCGGCAGATCATCCTGCAGCCGTCGGCGAACCTGACCTACAGCTGGTCGACGTCCGCTGCCATCGGCTCGAAGATCTCCAAGCTGGCGATCAGCGGCACGCCGGTCGACCCGGCGGCGAGCTACCGCGTGACGATCAACAGCTTCCTGCAGGGCGGCGGTGACGGGTTCCCCGGCTTCACCGTCGGCACCGCGATCACCGGTGGCGGCATCGACCTGGACGCCTTCGCGGCGTACCTGGCCGCGCACCCGAACCAGGCGCCCCCGGCGCTGAACCGCATCACCACCACCCCGTAGTCGCGTTCCCGTG
>JBDSAJ010000255.1:0-3859 GCA_039922235.1 Umezawaea sp. | reverse complement strand
ACATCGGGGCCGATTTCACTTCTCAGCTTTCAGTTCTCAGCGGTGGGTGCCGGTGCGCCAGGCGAGGTACTGGGTGAGTCCGGGGAACAGCCTGCCGCTCAGGTCGAACGCCTTGAGCTGCCACGGGAACACGATCTCGGAGCGCTCCCGTTCGACGGCCGACACGATGGCGGCGGCCACCTTTTCCGGTGTGACGGCCGGGATGAGCTTCGCGATGGCCGGAAAACGCTCCTCCGCGCCGGGGTTGTTGACGAAGTACTGGCTGGTCACCTTGCCCGGAATCACTTCGCTCACCCCGATTCCGCTGCCCCGCAGGTCCAGTCGCAGCGACGCGGTCAGTCCGCGCAACGCGTAGCGCGCGGCCGCGTAACCGGTGGCTCCGGGGATCGGCAGCCGCGAGACCGGCGAGTTCACCATGACCAGCCTGCCGCTGCCGCGCTCGCGCATCGCGGGCAGGAACTCGCGGGTGAGCAGCAAAGCGGCCATGAACGGCACCGCGGTCATGGATTTCAGCTCGTCCGGCTCGGTGTCGTCGAGGAACAGCCACCTGCCGACACCCGCGTTGTTCACCAGGACGTCCGGCGGCCCGAACTCCTCCAGCACCCGAGCGGCGAGCGAGACGATCTGGTCGCCGTCCGCGAGATCGGCCGGGTGGACCACCGCACTGCCACCGGTCGCACGGATCCGTTCAGCGTGTTCGGACAGCCCTTGGGCGCTGCGGGCCACAAGTACGACCCGTGCGCCCCTCGCTGCCGCGAGTTCGGCGGTGGCGGCGCCGATCCCCTGGGATGCCCCGGTGATCAGCACCGTCTTGCCGTCCAACCGCACGAACTACCTCCACAGCACTAGGAAACGGACCTGACGCGCGCCACCAGTACCCCGGCGATGAGGGTGGCGAGCGCCGAGACGGCGAACAGGCCGCGGTAGCCACCGAGGTTGGCGAGCACGATTGTGGTCAACAGCGGCGCGACGACCTGCGGCAGGGAGTTCGCGATGTTGATGACTCCCAGGTCCTTAGCCCGGTCGGCCGCTGCGGGCAGCACCTGCGTCAGCAGTGCCAGCGAGACCGCCATGTAGATGCCGTAGCCGACGCCGAGCAGAGGAGCGGCGATCAGCGCAGCCGTCCACGTCTGCCAGACGACCAGCACCAGTGCCGCGACCACCATGATCACGACGGCCACGTAGACGAACGGCTTGCGCTTGCCCGACCGGTCCGACATCGCGCCGAACACCACCGCGCCGACGACGAGCGCGGCGCCGTACAGGCCCATCAGGATCAGCAGCCCGTCCTCGGGCGACGGGTAGTGGACCACGTCCGCGAGGAAGAACAGCAGGTAGAGCGTGCCGAACGCGTTGCCGAGGTTGATCATGAAGTGGCAGCCCCACGCCCAGCTGAAGTCGGGGTGCTCCTTCGGCGAGATCCACATCTCCCGCAGCACGAACGACGGGCGCAGCGCCTTCGGCAGCCGGACGTCCGGTGTGACCGAGACGAACAGCAGCGCACCGGCCACGACGATCGCCGCGCACGCCAGGTAGCCGTTCTGGATACCGGTCACCAGCAGCGTCACGACGACCGCCCCGAGCACCGTGCCGAGCATCTGGCTGATCCCGACCAGGCCGCCGACCGTCGCCCGCTGGCCGACCGGCACCTGGTCGGGCACCACGGACGTGAGGCTGGCGAGCATCCCGTTCAGACCGGCCTGCACGAGGCACCAGCCGATGGTCATCACGGTGATGCTCGGGGCGTTGGCCAGCACGACGAGCCCGGTCGCGCCGAGCAGCGCACCCGCGAGCGTCCACGGGTGCCGTCGGCCGAACCGGGACGTCGTGCGGTCCGAGAGCAGGCCGATCAACGGGTTCGCGACCAGTGCCGCGATGGCGCCCGCGCCGGTGACCAGGCCGAACACCAGCTCCTTGTTCGCCTTGTCGAACAGCTCCGCCTGCTGCGGGAGCAACACCTGGATGGGCGCGTAGACCCCGAGCCACAGGCCGAGGTTGGCGAGAAACAGCCACGTCATCCAGCTGCGGCGAACCGGGACCACCGGCTCGCCGAGCGCCTCAGTTGTCGACGGCGATGACATCGCGGTACCACCGGTAGGAGTCACGAGGAGTCCGTTCCTGCGTCTTGTAGTCCACGTGCACCAGGCCGAAGCGCTGGGAGTAGCCCGAGTCCCACTCGAAGTTGTCCAGGATCGACCACACGAAGTACCCGCGGACACCGGCCTCGCGGGCCGCCTTGATGTGCCCGTCGAGGTAGTCGATCCGCGCCTGGTCGGCGATGTCCTCGGGGTAGCTGCACCCGGATTCGGTGATGTAGACGGGCGGCAGGCGGTCGCCGTAGCGCTCCTGCAGCGTCGTCACCATCTCCGACAGCCCCGCAGGCACGACCGGCCAGCCGAACGACGTCTTCGGGTACTCGTCGATCTCGACCAGCTCGAACGGCAGTGGCGCACCCTCGGCGGTCGCCCGCAGCCGGGTCGGGTTGTAGTAGTTCATGCCGTAGAAGTCGAGCGGCGCGGCGATCTTCTCCAGGTCGCCGTCGACGATCGGCAGGAACGGGATGACCTCTTCGGGGTACGCGCCGGTGAGCTGCGGGTCCGCGAACATCCAGTTGTGGATGGTGTCGTAGAAGCCGGCCGCGAACTGGTCCTCCGGCGAGTCGGACTCGGGCCAGGCGGGCGAGTGGTTGTTCGCCGTGCCGACCGCGTTGGCGCCGTTGGCCCGGAGCGCTTCGACGGCCAAGCCGTGGGCGAGGTTCAGGTGGTGGGCGGCGGGCAGCGCGCCGAACAGCAGCGACTTGCCCGGCGCGTGCTCGCCGATCGCGTAACCCGAAAGTGTGAGAACGACGGGCTCGTTGATCGGAATCCAGAGTTTCACCCGATCGGCGAGCCGGTCGGCCACCAGGGCCGCGTACTCGCCGAACCGCGCGGCGATGTCCCGCTCCAGCCAGCCGCCCTCGTCCTCGAGCGCCTGCGGCGTGTCCCAGTGGTACAGCGTCGCGACCGGGTTGATCCCGGCCTCCACGAGCCCGTCGACCAGCCGGTCGTAGAAGTCCAGGCCCTCGCTGTTCGCGGGCCCCTTCCCGTCCGGCTGCACGCGTGGCCAGGCGATGGAGAAGCGGTAGGAACCAACCCCGAGGTCCTTCATCAGGGCGATGTCGTCGGCGTACCGGTGGTAGTGGTCGCACGCGACCTCGGCGCTGTCGTCGTCCTTCACGGGCGAGAACTCGTCCCAAACGGACCGACCGCGGCCACCTTCGGTGAAGGCGCCCTCGATCTGGAAGGCGGAGGTGGACACACCCCACTGGAACTCGTCTGGCAACGGCATGCAACGCCTCCGGGTGGTTTTTGCAGGCTTCAAACGTGAAACCGATTCGGATCGTAAGCGTGTTGGGGCTCACAGGGAAGTGCGAACCACGTCGAACGGGCAGTATGAGAGTCCCAACGTCGTCGCCTGGAGTCGCCGTGACCAGTTCCACCCCGCTGCGCCGCCAGCCGGTGCAGCAACGGAGCGCAAAACGCGTAGAGCGGATGCTCGAAGCATGCGCCTCGCTGATCGAGGAAGTCGGCTACGACGGGGTAACAACAACACTCATCGCCGAACGCGCGGGCGTTGCAGTCGGCTCCCTGTACCAGTTCTTCCCGGACAAGCGCGCCGTGGTGCAAGCCCTGACCATGCGCAACCTGGACAAGTTCATGGACACCATCACCGCCAAGTTCGCCAAGACACCACTGGAACACTGGTGGGACGCGGTCGACACGATCTTCGACGCCTACGTCGGGATGCACCGCGACGTGCCCGCGTTCAGCAAGGTCCGCTTCGGCGACGCCGTGGACATGCGCCTGCTGGACGACAAGCG
>JBDSAJ010000254.1:0-11857 GCA_039922235.1 Umezawaea sp. | reverse complement strand
CAGAGCCCAGGTGTTCGCGCTCGTCGCGGGGCTGTGGCAGGTCGCCTCGGGCGCGACGCAGCTGCTGCCGATCCCCGTGGTGGCCCAGGCGTTGCAGATCGGCACCGGCCTGCTCGGCGTCGTCCTGTGCCGCAAGCACGGCCTCGCCCGCTCGTACGGGGTCGCCCTCGCCCTCGTCTACGGGCAGCTGGCCTTCGCCACCCCGTCCACGCTGCTGTTCGACCTGCCGACGGCGGAAGCGCTGGTGTACCTCCGCACGGCCGTCTCCGGCCTCGTCATCGCGATGGTGCCCAGCGCGGTTCGATGAGGTGCCGCACTTCCTCACGCTGGGTGTCCGGGTCGTTGAAGTAGGCGGTGTGCCCGACGCCGCTCCACGTCAGCAGCCGCGACCCGCGGATCTGCGCCGCCAGCCCCACCGCCCACTGGTGCGGGGTGGCCGGGTCGTGCTCGCCGCCGACCACCAGCACGTGGTGCGCGCCGCGGACCGGCGTTGGCGCCCACGGGTTCGCCGGTCGGATCGGCCAGCCGAGGCAGCCCGCCTGGACGTCCCAGCCCTCGACGTAGCCGCGGGTGGTCGGGGCGGTCCGCCGGATCTCGTGCGCGCGGGCCGCCAGGTCCGGGTAGCCGCGGACGGTCGACGGGAAGTCGTGGCAGGCGATCACGCGGTAGGCGGCGTCGGAGCCGACACCCGCGAACGCGCTCGCGTCGGGGTGCTCCGCGAGTGCCGGGACCAGCAGTTCCGCCAGCGCGGGCCACTGGTCGCGGAGGGAGAGCACCGAGTAGGTGCCGTAGCCGATCTGCGCGGCGCTGATGCCGTCCGGGGTCGGGGTGTGGCCGAGCAGTGCCCGGTACTCCGCGACGACGTCCCGGCCGTGCAGGGCGCACGCCGGGTCCTCGGCGCACCAGTCGGCGAAGCGGGTGAACAGGTCCTCGGTGACCACGGCCTCGTCCAGCGCCAGCCGTCGTGACCCGATCGTGTGGTCCACGGCGCCGTCCAGCACGGCGGCCCGCACCCGGCCGGGGAACAGCTGGGCGTAGGTGGCGCCGAGCAGGGTGCCGTAGGACAGGCCCAGCCACGAGACCTGGTTCTCGCCCAGCGCTTTGCGCACGACGTCGAAGTCCTTGGCCGCGCTGACCGTGTCGACGTGGTCGATCAGCGGGCCGGTGGCCCGGCGGCAGCCCTCGGCCACCTCGCGGTTGTAGGCGACGAGGCGGTCGAACTCCGCCCGCGTGCTGGGGAACTGGTCGACCGCGGGGTCCATCGGCGGTTCTTCGCAGGTGATCGCGGGGACGCTCCCGCCGACCCCGCGCGGGTCGACGCCGACGATGTCGAAGCGGTCGCGCAGGTCCTGCGGGAACAGCTCCGGCACGTCCCGCACGAGCGGTGCGGCCGCTCCGCCCGGACCGCCGGGGTTGACCAGCAGGACGCCGATCCGGCGGTCGGGGTCGGCGGCCCGGAGCCTGCTCACCGCCAGGGTGATCCGGTCGCCGCCCGGTCTCGCCCAGTCGAGTGGAACCCGTACCTCCCCGCACTCGGCCCCGTGGTCGCCGCAGGACGCCCAGACCGGCCGCTCTACCGGGTCGGCGGTCGCCTGCCCGGCCACCGCCCCCAGTCCCAACGCCGTGGTCAACGCCAGTGCCAAAACCCGTCGCAACTTCTTCTCCCCTTCGATCACCGCTACGGGGAAGATCATGGAACGCCCGTTTCGGGCGGGCATCAGCCCAGGAGATGACGTGCGGGCCCGACTACCGGCCCTTGTGGGCTCATCTCGCCCTCCACTAAGACTGGTGGCCGCTCTAGCGAGGAGGACTGAGTTGGACGGCAAGACGATCGTGGTCGCGTTGGTGGCGGCCGGGTTCCTGGTCGGCACGGCCACCGCCGCCGGTGCCGCGCCCGACCCGGACGTGACGCGCGGACCGTGCGGGTACGCGAAGACGCCGGACGAGCCCGCCGCGCGGCCGGTGCGGCTGCCGAACGACCCCCGGCACACGCCGGACCGCGGCAAGGTCGAGGTGCTGCTGAAGACCAGCCAGGGGCCGATTCCCCTGACGCTGGACCGGAAGCAGGCGCCGTGCACGGTGCAGAGCTTCGTGCACCTCGCCGAGCACCGGTTCTACGACGTCACGACGTGCCACCGGCTCACGACGTACCCGACGCTGAAGGTGCTGCAGTGCGGCGACCCGAGCGGCACCGGCGAGGGCGGGCCGGGCTACAAGTACAAGGACGAGCTGCCCACGAACCTCCCGCCCGCGCCGTCCGACCCGACCGGTGTGCGGCGGATCTACCCGCGCGGCACGCTCGCGATGGCCAACGCGGGCCCCGACACCAACGGCAGCCAGTTCTTCCTGGTCACGTCGGATTCGGTGCTGCGGCCGAACTACACGGTGTTCGGCACGATCGGCGAGGACGGGCTGAAGACGCTCGACAAGGTCGCCGCCGCGGGCGTGCTGCCGACGCCGGAGGAGCCCGCTCCCGTGGACGGGGCGCCGAAGCTGAAGGTCGACATCCGGCGGGCAACCGTCAACTGTTGACGTCATCGAGCGGTTCCCGGAGAGGCCATCAGGCGTTCATCGTGAACACCCTTCACGTTCCTACGCTGCGCAACCGTACGGGAACGTCCAGTGCGAGGAGTCTCGATGAAGCGCTTCACGACCGCGGTGGCGACGGCAGCTCTCTTAGTGGCGGTGCTGCCGTCGGCGGCGGCCCAGGCGACGCCGACGGCCACCGGAACGACAGCAGTCGGGCTGCACAACAGCTACGTGCAGGCCACCGCGCCCTGGCTGGTCGACGTGCTCGACCGGAACCCCGGCATGGTCGAGCTCGACGTGTGGACGAACTTCTTCTTCTCCAACGACTTCCAGGTCGGTCACGATCCCGGCAACGCCAACAACTGCTCCAACGCCACGACGTACGAGGGGCTGAGGTCGGGCAACCGCGACCAGAACCTCGCGGGCTGCCTGCGCAACCTCAAGCTGTGGCACGACCACAACCCGAACCACGCGCCGCTGGTCGTCAAGGTCGAGATGAAGAACGGCTTCGACGGGCGCGGCGGGTTCGGGGTGCCGCGGTTCGACGCGCTGCTGGCGAGCACGATCGGCGCGGCCAACATCTTCTCGCCCGCGAACCTCAAGGGCGGGTACGCCGATCTCGACACCGCGGTGCAGGCGGACGGGTGGCCGTCGCGGTCGGCGCTGACGGGCAAGTTCGTCGTGCTCGTGCAGAACGGGACGTTCGAACTGGGGAACCCGTTCGACAGCTACGACACCGACCTCGAGGTCGTCGACCGGCTGATCGCGGCGAACTCCACCGGGACGCTCGCCTCGGCGCTGTCGTTCCCGTCGCTCATCGGCGCCTCGGCGACCGACCCGCGCACGGATGACCGCGGCGGGGCGCGCAAGCCGTGGATGGTGGTGTTCGACGGGAACGCCTCGTCCTTCGTGGGCTTCGGCGGCGCGCCCTACCTCGGCGGCAAGTACCTGGTCCTCATGACGGACGCGCACAACGTGCCGCCCGCCATCGACGGCCACACGCCTGCCGTCGCCGACGCCCAGGCGCGGGTCCGGCAGCTCGGCGCGATCGGGGCGACGATCGTGTCCAGCGACTGGACCAGCCCCGACATCCTCTCCTACACCGTGAACTAGCAGGAGAAGAGGGCCTCCGTCCAGTGTGGACGGAGGCCCTCTTCCTACCTGGTCTTCGCGACCAGCGTCAGCACGTCGTACTTCGCGACCGACTCGCCCTTCTGGTTCACCAGGTCCGCGTCCCACCGGACCTCGCCGTAGTCCTTGTCCTCGCGCGGCGTGATCTGCTTCGCCGTCAGCGTCACGGTCAGCTCGTCACCGGGGAACGTCGGGGTGAGGAACCGCAGGTTGTCCAGGCCGTAGTTGGCCAGCACCGGGCCGGGCTCCGGCGAGACGAACAGGCCCGCCGCGAAGGACACGACGAGGTAGCCGTGCGCGACCCGGCCGCCGAAGAACGGGTTCGCCTTCGCCGCCTCCTCGTCCATGTGCGCGTAGAACGTGTCGCCGGTGAACTCGGCGAAGTGCTCCACGTCCGCCAGCGTCACGGTGCGCGGCCCCGCCACGACGCTGTCGCCGATCCTGAGCTCCGCCAGCGACTTGCGGAACGGGTGCTCGTCCGACTCGGTGCGCGGCGCGCCCTGCACCCAGCGGCCGGTGATCGCCGCGAGCACCTTCGGGCTGCCCTGCACGGCCGTGCACTGCATGTGGTGCAGCACGGCCCGCATCCCGCCCATCTCCTCGCCGCCACCGGCCCGACCGGGCCCGCCGTGGACGAGCGCGGGCAGCGGCGACCCGTGGCCGGTGGACTCCTTGGCGTCGTCGCGGTCCAGCACCAGCATCCGGCCGTGCCACGCGCCCGCGCCGAGCACGACCTCGCGGGCGAAGCCCGTGTCGGCCGTGACGACCGAGCCGACCAGGCTGCCCTGGCCGCGCGCGGCGAGCCGGACGACGTGCTCGGTGTCGGTGTACGGCATCAGCGTGCTGACCGGGCCGAAGGCCTCGACCTCGTGCGGCTGGGCCAGTTCCGGGTCGTCGGCGCGCAGCAGCACCGGGGAGAGGAACGCGCCGCGCTCGGCGTCGGCGTCCACGACCTCGACGTGCTCGGGATCGCCGAACACGATCCGCGATGCCTCCAGCAGCCCCTTGAGCGAGCGCCGGACCTCTTCCCGCTGTTCGAGGCCCGCCAGCGCGCCCATCCGCACGTCCGGGTTGGCCGGGTTGCCGATCACCACGCGGGCCAGCCGCGCGGACACGGCCTCCTCCACCTCGTCGATCAGCGACGCGGGCACGAACGCCCGGCGGATCGCGGTGCACTTCTGGCCTGCCTTGGCCGTCATCTCGGTGACGAGCTGCTTGACGAACAGGTCGAACTCGGGTGTGCCGGACACCGCGTCCGGACCGAGGATCGAGCAGTTGAGCGAGTCGGCCTCGGCGTTGAACCGGACGCTGGAGCGCACCACGGCCTGGTGCGTGCGCAGGTGCTGCGCGGTGGAGGCGGAACCGGTGAAGCCGACGAGGTCCTGCTCGGTCAGGTGGTCCAGCAGGTCGCCCGCGCTGCCGCAGACGAACTGGAGCGAGCCCTCGGGCAGCAGCCCGGAGCCGAGCATCAGCTCGACCAGCTTCTCCGTGACGTACGCGGTCTGCGACGCCGGTTTGACGAGGCTCGGCACACCCGCGAGGAACGCCGGGGCGAACTTCTCCAGCGGGCCCCACATCGGGAAGTTGAACGCGTTGATCTGCACGGCGACACCGCGCAGCGGGGTGGCGATGTGCTGGCCGAGGAACGTGCCGCCGCGGCCGAGCGGCTCCACCGCGCCGTCGACGTACACGGTGTCGTTGGGCAGTTCCCGCTTGGCCTTGCTGGCGTAGCCCAGCAGGACGCCGATGCCGCCGTCGACGTCGACCATCGAGTCGTTCCTGGTGGCGCCGGTGCGCGCGGACAGCGCGTACAGCTCGTCGCGGTGCTCGCGCAGGGTCGAGCCGAGCGCCTTGAGCAGCGCCGCGCGCTGGTGGAACGTCAGTTCGCGCAGCGCCGGGCCGCCGACCTCGCGGCCGTGCCGCAGCGCCGCGGCCATGTCGACGCCCGCGGAGGAGATCCGCGCGATCTCCTCCCCCGTCACGGCGTCGTGCAGTGGCGCGCCCTCCGCGGTCGGCACGTGCCACTGGCCGGAGACGTAACTGCGCAGCAGAGCCATCGGGGTCGTCCTCCAAGGTCCGGGGTGATCTACCGACCGTTCGTTCAGTAAAGCAGGCGGGTCGCGCCCTCGTCAGCACACTATCGGGGATTGCTTCCCCTCGGTCCGCACTGACGCGACGACCAAGGCGGGCCTTCTTTCATCGTGACTTGAACCAAGCTGCCGGGTAACGTCCGCGACACACCAGGTGGTTCGGACCATTTACCGCTGATCCCCCCTGAAGATCGCCGATCAGTGGTTCGACGTCGAGCCGCCACCCTGCTGAAAGGTGATCTGCGATGTCGACACGAGTGCCTCTTCGGCGTGCCCGAAAAGCCGGATTGCTGGGCGCCGCCCTGCTGATGACCCTGGGCGCGATCTCCGTGTCCACCCCCGCGAACAGCGCTCCCGCGGCGAACGTCGGCGCCATGGCGACCACGTTCGCGGACGAGTTCAACGGTCCCGCCGGTGGCGCGGTGGACGGGGGCAAGTGGCAGTTGGAGACGGGCGACAACGTCAACAACCACGAGCGCCAGATGTACACCAACAGCCGGAGCAACGCGGCGACCGACGGCGCGGGAAACCTCGTCATCACGGCTCGGCGCGAGAATCCGGCCAACTACAACTGCTGGTACGGCCGCTGCGAGTACACCTCGGCGCGGCTGAACACGGCGGGCAGGTTCACCCAGACGTACGGCCACTACGAGACGCGGATGAAGCTGCCGCGCGGCCAGGGCATGTGGCCCGCGTTCTGGATGCTCGGCGCCGACATCAACAGCGGCAACCCGTGGCCGGGCAGCGGCGAGATCGACATCATGGAGAACGTCGGCTTCGAGCCCAACGCCGTCCACGGCACGCTGCACGGCCCCGGCTACTCCGGGGCGGGCGGCATCGGCGCGGGCTACAGCGGCCCGAACTTCTCCGACGGCTTCCACGTGTTCGCGATCGACTGGGCACCCAACCAGATCCGCTGGTCGGTCGACGGCAACGTCTACCAGACCCGCACGCCCGCCGACCTCAACGGCAACCGGTGGGTGTTCGACAAGCCGTTCTTCATCATCATGAACCTGGCGGTCGGCGGCTACTGGCCCGGCGACCCCAACAGCAGCACCCAGTTCCCGCAGCAACTGCTGGTCGACTACGTCCGCGTGACCACGTCGGACGGCAACCCGCCCGCCGGCGGCCGGATCGTCGGCCTCGCGGGCAAGTGCCTCGACGTCGCGGGCGCGAGCACCGCCAACGGAACGCCGATCCAGATCACCGACTGCAACGGCAACGCGGCGCAGAACTGGAGCCGTCCCGGTGACGGCACCATCCGCGCGCTGGGCAAGTGCCTGGACGCGGCGGCCGCCGGAACCGCCAACGGGACGCTGGCGCAGCTCTACGACTGCAACGGGACCGGCGCGCAGCAATGGGCCGTGAGCGGGGCTCGCGACATCGTGAACATCCCGGCCAACAAGTGCCTGGACGTGATCGGCAACAACTCCGCCAACGGAACGCGCACCCACCTGTGGGACTGCACGGGCGCGGCCAACCAGAAGTGGACCGTCTGAGTCCGGGAACCGCCCGTGCCCACTTCGGGCACGGGCGGTTCCGCTATTCCAGTGGATAGGCCGCAACTCCCCACGTCGAATGGCCAACCCTGCACACCCTGGCGGAACAGCGGCGGAAAACGTCGACGAAATCGCTGCTGGGAAAGGCGTGCACGATCCGGGATTCTCGGCAATCGGCCGATCGGCCACAACCTGTTCGGCCGTATTGCCGAAGCGGATCGTGCAACCTGGACAGTCTCATAGGCGTCTAGTGGTTAGGTCGAATCCGACCAGAATTCGTC
Organism: Umezawaea sp.; assembly: GCA_039922235.1. Classification (GTDB taxonomy): domain Bacteria; phylum Actinomycetota; class Actinomycetes; order Mycobacteriales; family Pseudonocardiaceae; genus Umezawaea. The sequence continues at coordinate 4,327 of JBDSAJ010000254.1, read as the reverse complement.
AGTGGGGGGATACCCGGTGTTGAAGCAAGTCCTTGTCCGCCTTGGCGGGCTGGCCGTCGTGGTCGTCACCGCGACCGCCTGCGGTTCTTCGGGTGAGCCGCCCGCGAATCCCGGTCTGGCGGACAGGGGCACCGCGATGACCACGGCCAAGCCCACCCGCCAGGACCTGACCAACAAGGTGAGCCTGACCGGGAAGGTGACGATGAACCCGGTGTTCGGCCTCGTCGCCCCCGTCGCCGGGCAGGTGCGGTTCATGGACGTGAAGGAGCCGACCAGCACGCCGACGGTCGCGACCAGGGTCGGCTCGGTGTGGGCCGACGGCGAGCCGACGTGGTTCGAGGTGCCCGCGGGCGCCACGTTCGCGGGCCGCCTGGTGGACGACAAGTCCACGGTGACCACGGGGATGCCCGTCGCGTCGGCGAAGCTGGCGGGCTACGGCATCGCGGCGGACATCGACAGCGCGCAGGCGTACAAGATCGCGGACGGCTCCGCGTCGGTGCAGGGCCAGATCAAGAACGGCCCCGGCCCGTTCCCGTGCACGCTGCTCGGCACCATCGCCGCGCTGCCCGCGGGCACCGTGCCCGCACCGCCTCCCGCGGAGAAGAAGGACGAGGACAAGACCACCACCACCGAGACGCAGCAACAGCAACAACAGCAGCAGCCCGACACCGGGGGCCAGAAGTCCGAGTCGACCGGCCTGCGCCTGGTCTGCACGGCACCCGGCGACGTGAAGCTCATCAACGGAGCGGCGGCGACGCTGGAGGTCGTGACGCAGACGTCGGTCAACGCGCTCGTCGTGCCGGTCGAGGCCGTCGCGGGCGGACAGGGCAACGGCAAGGTCGAGATCGTGAAGTCCGACGGCACCAAGGTGATCGCGCCCGTGGTGCTCGGCCTGACCGACGGCAAGGTCATCGAGATCAAGTCCGGCCTCACCGGCGACGAGACGCTGAGCCTGCCCGGCCCGAACCTGCCCGCCGCGCCGCAGAACAACGAGAACTCCCCCAAGACGGGGCCGTGATGACGCCACTGATCAGCATCACCGGTCTCACCAAGACGTTGAAGGGGCAGGACGAGCCGCGCACGATCCTCGCCGGCGTGGACCTGACCCTGCACAGCGGGGAGAGCATCGCCATCCTCGGCCGCTCCGGTTCCGGCAAGAGCACCCTGCTCAGCCTGATCGGCCTGTTCGACCGCGCCGACGGCGGCCAGTACCTGTTGAACGGCAACGACATCACCCGCGTCCCCGAACGCAAGGCCGCCGCGCTGCGCAGCGAGGAGTTCGGCTTCGTGTTCCAGCGCTTCTTCCTCCTCAAGCACCTGACGGCGGTGCAGAACGTGTCCATGGCGCTGGTCAACGGCCAGGGCTGGCTCCCCCGCCGCAAGCGCAAGGCCAGGGCCATGGAGGCGCTGGAACGGGTCGGCATCGGGCACCTCGCCAAGCACAAGCCGCCCCGGCTGTCCGGCGGCGAGCAGCAGCGCGTGGCCATCGCCCGCGCACTGGTGCGGGAACCGAAGATCCTGCTGGCGGACGAGCCGACCGGCGCGCTGGACACCGAGACCGGCAACCTCGTCGTGGAAGCCCTGCGGTCGGCCACCGACCGCGGGTGCGGGCTCATCCTCGTGACGCACGACCACGACCACGCGGCGAAGATGGGGCGGGTCCTGCAGTTGACCAATGGCGTGTTCGACCAGGCGCACCAGCGGGTGGTCGTGTGATGCGGCTGTCCGGGCGGTTCCGGTCGTCCCTGATCATCGGCGGTCAGGGCATCCGGGCCCGCAAGATGCGCACCTTCCTGTCCATGATCAGCCTGTTCCTCGGCGTGCTCGCCGTGGTCACCGTCCAGGCCGGGTCGGTGATCGCCCAGCGCGCGCTGCTGTCGGACATCGAGATCAGCGAGGGCAAGGACGGGACGCTGCAGATGTACCTGCCGTCCAACCCGAAAGCCGTTCCGGTCACGATGGAACTGATCAAGGGCCGACCCGACGTCGCAGGCCTCACCACCGGCAAGGCGATCATCGGCGAGCCCGGCGTGAAGCCCATCAACGAGGGCGGCGGTCCGTTCGACGGCAACGGCGGATACGGCGGATACGGAAGCCCGATGATCTGCGACGACAGCGGTCAGTGCAAGCGGGCCGAAGACCCCGACGCCGGCGCGCCGAAAGGCCAGGCGATCGAACTGAGCCTGAAAGCCGTCACCGGTGACATCCGCCAGTTCCGCCCGTTCCGCACCGAATCGGGCGAGTGGCTGGACTCCAGCAGCTCCCCTTCGCTGTCGCCGCGGATCGTCATCAACAAGAAGGCCGCGGAAGGCTTCGCCAAGTACCAGGTCCCGGCGGAGATGCGCGTCGACGGCGCCATCGCCAACGCCACCCCGCGCATCATCGGTGTGGTGGACGACGGCGACTGGAGCCCGGCGGCCTACGTGCGCTCCGACGAACTGCTCAACTGGATGCCGGTCGACAGCCTGAGCGATCCTCAGCGCGGCGGCATGCAGGTGATGTTCGCTCCGGGGACCACCGAGGACCTGCAGCAAACCCTGAAGAGCAGGCTGGTCGCCGAGGGCATGAACCCCGACGACCTCCACGTGCGGACCATCAACTCGTTGAAGAAGATGCAGTCCCAGCTCGCGCTGATGCGCTGGATCTTCCTCGGCATGGCCGCGCTGGTGCTGCTCATCGGTGTCGCGGGCATCCTCAACGTCGGCCTGGCGACCGTGGGCGAGCGGATCGAGGAGTTCGCGCTGCGCCGCGCGGTGGGCACGCCCAGGCTGCTGCTGGCGGGGATCGTGCTCGCGGAGACGCTGCTGACCGGCCTGCTGACGGCCGCGGCGGCGATCGGGTTCGGCGCTCTCGGCCTCAAGGCCGTCAGCGTGGTGCTGGGATCTCGGGAGCCGTTCCTGCAGGACGTGGCCTTCCCGTGGGAGGCCGGGGTCGCGGGTGTGGTCGCAGGCCTGGTGGCCGGGGTGCTCGGCGGGTTGATCCCGGCGATCCGGGCGGCTCGGATCCCCATCGCCACGGTGATGCGGGCCTGACGGCCTGCCTGGAAAAACCTTTGTGGGCGTGGGGATGTGGTCACTACGGTGGCTGGGAACCCCGAACGCGAGGAGGCTCCACTGGTGATCACGTCGACGATCGTGCGCGTGCTGCTCGTCCTCCGGGCCGCAGCTTCCGGACCGGACAGCCATCCGGGGTGGGACGGGCGTTCCCGTCGGCTGCCGACGCGGAAGACCGCCCAGCGGATCGTCGCCCGGCCCCGGTTCGGCTGAGAGTCCTCCTCACCAGGAGAAGGGGTCGCCCCAGTGGGCGACCCCTTTCCGGTTGCCGGGGGTCGAGGCGGAAAACCCGTTGTCCACGGGAAACAGGACAACTACGGTGACCGCACGCCCTGGCTACTGGATGGAGGTGGGAATCGTGATCACTTCGACGATCATGCGCTCCCTCCTCGTCCGCAGGGCGTCGGGTCCCGGTACGGGGGCGCTTCACGCCTTCGGAAGGACCCCCAGTGACCGATCTGGTCATCCGCCCGCTCTCAGCGGGTGAGGAACAGCTCTTCGAATCCTTGCGCGACCCCGGTTTGGTGGGCTTCGCCGCGTTCGGCGACACGTACACGGCCATGGCCGCCGCCGGGCAGTACCGTCCGGAGTGGACGTGGATCGCGGAGCGCGGTGGTGAGATCGTGGCCCGCGCCGCGTGGTGGGCGGGACCGGACGACCCGGCGCCGCTGACGTTGGACTGGTTCGACTTCAGCGACTTCGACGCCGGTGTCGCACTGCTGCGGACCGCTCCCCTGCGGGCCGAGTACAACATCAAGCTGCCGCCCGCGTGGCGGGACGACCCCGCGGTCAGGGCCGCGGCCGAGGCCAGGATGGCGGCGGCGACCGCGGCGGGGATGACGTTCCTGGTGGAGCGGTTCACCTACCGGTGGACGCCCGAGAACGGGGTGCCGGAACGGCCGAACCGGCTGGTGTTCCGGCCGGAGCCGGACGACGACGTGGTGCTGGACGTCTTCCGGCGCATCCACCAGGGCAGCCTGGACGCGCACACGCGGCGGACGATCGACGAGTCCGGCGTGGAGGCGGCGGCGCGGGACGACCTGGACTACCTGCTGTGGATGCCGAGCCCGCGGGACTGGTGGCGGCTGGCCTACACGCCGGACGGCGAGCTGGTGGGCATCGCCGCGCCGTGCCACCACCACACCTCGTCGATCGTCGGCTACATCGGCGTGGTGCCCGAGCAGCGCGGTCACGACTACTCCTACGACCTGCTGGTCGAGGTGACCCACCTGTTGATCGGCCACGGCGCCGAGCGGATCGTCGCGGGCACGGAC
>JBDSAJ010000253.1:0-46244 GCA_039922235.1 Umezawaea sp. | reverse complement strand
GGTCGGCCACACGGGGCACCGCCACGTCCGGGGTAGGGGAGGATGCTCCGATGGACACCCTCCCGGCCGCGGTCGTCTCCGCACTGACCGCCTCCGAGACCGCCCCCGACCGCGGGGACCTGGTGTCCGCTGTCGTGGACTTCGACCGCGAGGTCCGCGCCAACCCCACCCCCGACCACGTCGAGGCGTGCGCCCACCTGGTCGAGGTGCTCTCCACCCGCCCGCACGGCGACCTCGCCGACCGGGTGCTGGGCGCGCACGCCGTCGCCTGCGCCGCCCACCCGCCCGAGCCCGCCGTGCTCGTGGCGTGGCTGCTGCGGCTGCAACTGGACTTCCCCGACTCGCCCGAGGTGCGGCTCGCCGACCACGCCGCCGCGCTCGGCGCCGACGGGCTCGCCCGCTACCGGGAGCAGGCCGTCGAGAGGTTCGCCGCGCTCCCGGTGATCGGGTTCGGCGAGACCGGCCGCTACGACCGCACCCGGTGGGCGCTGCTGCGGATCATGGAGGAACTGGCCGAGCACACCGACGACGTGGACCTGAAGGTGCTGGTGCTCGCGAAGGACCTGTCGTCGGGCTGGCACTACCTGCAGGTCGCGACCGTCTTACAGGAGGCGGGCCGCTCGGAGGAGGCGATCGAGTGGGTGCGGCGCGGTCTGGCCGCCACCGGCGGCCGTGGCGCGGCCGGACGGCTCGTCGACCTCGGCGCCACCGAGTACACCCGCCTCGGCCGCCCGCAGGACGCCGCGGACCTGCGGGCCACGATGGCCTAGCTGGTCAGCCACTCGCTGTAGAACAGGCCGAGCCCGAACATCGCGGTGATCCCGGCCAGCAGCCAGAACCGGATGATCACCGCGGTCTCGGCCCACCCGACGAGTTCGAAGTGGTGGTGGAACGGGGCCATCCGGAACAGCCGCCGCCGGGAGGTGCGGAACACCGTCACCTGCAGCACCACCGACAGCGCCTCGACCACGAACAGCCCGCCGATCACGACCATCAGCAGTTCCGTGCGGGTGGTCATGGACAACCCGGCCACCAGACCGCCCAGCGCGAGCGAGCCGGTGTCGCCCATGAAGATCTTCGCCGGGGCGGCGTTCCACCACAGGAACCCGACGCACGCCGCCGTGGCCGCCGCGGCCAGCACCGCGAGGTCCAGCGGGTCGCGCACGTCGTAGCACCCCGCACCCGTGCTCGACGGGCACGGGTAGCGGTACTGCCAGGAGCAGATCAGCACGTACGTGCCGAGCACCATCGCCGAGGCCCCGCCCGCCAGGCCGTCGAGACCGTCGGTCAGGTTCACCGCGTTCGACCACAGCATCACCGCGATGTAGCAGAAGACCACGAACCCGACGGTGCCGAAGGACACCCCCTCGATGTCCCCGACGTAGGACAGGTGCACCGAGGCGGGGGAGAGACCAGCGGCGTTGACGAACCGCACCGCCAGGATCGCGAAGATCACCGCGACCACGAGTTGGCCGACGAGCTTGGCGGTCTTGGTCAGCCCCAGGTTCCGCTGCTTGCGGATCTTGATGAAGTCGTCCAGGAAACCGACCACGCCCAGACCGGTGGTCAACAGCAGCACCAGCAGCCCGGACGCCGTGGCCCCGCTCCCCGCGCCGTCGGGGGTGTTGAGCGACCGCACCAGGTGCGCTGCCCAGTACCCGGCCCACAACGCGATCAGGATCGCCACGCCGCCCATGGTCGGGGTGCCGCGCTTGGCCTGGTGGTGACGCGGTCCCTCCTCGCGGATCTCCTGCCCGAAACCCTGCCGGGAGAACACCTTGACGAGGTACGGGGTCAGCATGATCGACACGATCAGTGCGACCGCCGCCGCGATGACGACGTACTTCACGCCTGTCCCCCCAGGGCGGCCGGCAGGGGCGTCGGTCGGAGGACAACGCCTGGAAGCTGCTCATCGCGCCGGGTCCATGATCACAGCACGGGTGATCACCGAGCGACAAGGGGTTCCCCACCGTGGTGTGGCCGAGCGCTAACGGGTGATGTCGACCGGGCCGACCGACAGCAGGCCGTCACCCTGCGGGGACGTCACCCGGACGTGATGTGGTCCTCCACGACCTGGGCGACCACGTGCCGGGAGTTCGCGGCCAGCGCGGGGTTGGTGACCCGGTAGTACGGGAGCGCGACGAGGGCCACCGACAGCGCCCACCCCCGGCCGCGGGCCCACTGCGCGTCGTCGACGTCCAGGGCGGCCCGCAGTGCCGCGCGGTCGTCGCCGACCAGCAGGTTCCAGGCGACGAGCAGGTCGCACGCGGGGTCGCCGACGCCGATCCCGCCGAAGTCGATGACGGCGGTCAGCCGCCCGCCGGTGGTGAGCAGGTTGCCCGGTGACAGGTCGCCGTGCGCCCACACCGGCGGACCGGCCCAGACCGGGGCCCGCAGCGCGTGCTCCCACGCCGCGGTGACGGCCGCGGTGTCGATGCGCCCGGCGAGCGCGTCGATGGCCTCCCGCGTCACGGTGTCGCGGTCCGCCAGGGGCACGCCGCGGTTGGCCGCGGGGGCGTCGGTGGTGTCGAGCGCGCGCAGGGCGGTGACGAACCCGGCGATCGCCTCGACGAGCGGGCCCGCGGTCGAGGAGGTGGGGTTGGCGCCGGGCAGCCACCGGTAGACCGACCACGGCCACGGGTAGCCGTGGCCCGGCACGCCCAGTGCCACGGGTTCGGGGATGGCGACGGGCAGGTGCGGGGCGAGGCGGGGCAGCCAGCGCTGTTCGCGGGCCACGGTGTCCGCGCCCCAGCCGATGCGGGGCAGCCGTGCCACGAGGTCGTCGCCGAGCCGGAACATCCTGTTGTCCGTGCCGCTCGACGGCACCGGGACCAGCGGCAGACCGGCCCACCGCGGGAACTGGTCGGCGATCAGCTCGGCCACCAGCGCGGTGTCGACGGGCACTTCGTCGGCGTGCATCCGGGTGGTCATCGGGCCAGCGTCGATCACCACCCGGTGGGGCGGCAACCGGGTTTCAGGAGAACGCGGGCGGCCGCCGGTCGGCCCACGGGCGGGCCCGCTCCAGCTGGCCCGCGACCGACAGGACGGTGCACTCGTCGTGCGACCGGCCGACCAGCTGCACCGCCAGCGGCAGGCCGGTGCGGGTGTGACCGGCGGGGACGGCCGCGGCGGGGTTGCCCGCGACGTTCCACAGCGGCAGGAACGTCGTCAGGCGGGACGCGGCGAGCAGCGCCCGGACCGTGGACCAGCGGGACCACTCGCCGATGCGCAGCGGCGGACGGGTCAGCACGGGGGTGAGCAGCAGGTCACAATCGGTGAAGATCCGGTTGGCGACGGCCGTCTGCCGGTCGCCCTGCTCGATCACCTTGCGCGCCAAGCCAGCGGGCAGGCGTCGGCCCAGTGCGGCGACCTGCTGGGTGCGGTGGTCGAGCTGCGACGGCCGTTCCAGCTCGTCGCGGCCGAGCGCGGCGCAGTGCAGGTAGCGGGCGGCGAACGCGGTCGACCCGGCGACGTCGTTGAAGTCCGGGTCCACCCGCACCACGTCGTGGCCCAGGTCGCCGAGCAGGCTCGCGGTGTCCAGCACGACGTCGCGGACCTCACGGGAGATCGGGATACCGGGTCCCCACGGGCGCAGCGACACGGCGATCCGCAGGCGACCCGGATCGGCGGCGGCCGCGGCGGTGAACGTGGAACGCGGCGGCCGCGCGGGACCGTTGTGGTCGCTGATCTGGTCGGCGATCAACGCCCAGTCGGCCACGTGCCGGGTCAGCGGCCCGGCGGAGACCAGCCCCGTCCACACCTGCTCGTCCGGGGCGAGCGACACCCGGCCGCGCTGCGGTTTGAGGCCGAACAGTCCGGTGCACGCGGCCGGGATGCGGATCGACCCGGCCCCGTCGGTGCCGATCGCGCCGCCGACCAGGCCCGCCGCCACCGCGGCGGCCGATCCGCCGCTGGACCCGCCGGGGGAGTGGTCGTGCGACCACGGGTTGCGGGTCACCCCCGCCCACGAGCTCTCCGTGTAGGGCCACAGGCCCAGTTCCGGCATCCGGGTGCGGCCCACGATGACCGCTCCCGCCGCGCGCAGCCGGGCCACGACCTCGGAGTCCGCGTCCGCGGGTGCGGTCACGGCGTCGGTGCCCTTGGTGGTGGGCAGCCCGGCGATGGCCAGGTCTTCCTTGACCGCGATCGGCACCCCCAGCAGCGGCGCGTCCCCACCGGCCGCGCGGCGCGCGTCGGCGGCATCGGCCTCGGCGAGCGCGGCGGTGTCGAACACGACCCGGAACGCGTTGAGCTCCCGGTCGTGGTGGTGGATGCGGCGCAGGCACTCGGTCACCAGCGCGCGGGAGGTCAACTCGCCCGCACGCAGGAGTTCGGCCTGGCGCGCTGCCCCGGCGAAGCACACCTCGGTCAGGTCCATGCGGGAAACCCTAGTGCGGCGGGGAACGCGGGGGGCGCGCGAAACCCGCTAGGTGCCTGTGTGCCACCTGCGGTGTCGGCTCGCCGCGGAGATCCGCAGCGCGATGAACGTGAGCGCGATGATCGGCCACAAGAACGGCGCGGCCGGGATGATCCACAACACCAGCAGCAGCACGGCGACGGGCACGAACGCCCGCACCGGCGGCCGGGCCCGACGCACCGCGGGCACGGGTGGGCCGGGCAGATCGGCGGTCAGCGGCGCCAACTCGTGGCGGAACCGGGCGGCGTAGGCGGCCGTCTGCCGCTCCTCGACCTCGACGAGGGTGAGCGTCCCGTCGCCGACGGCGGCGGTGAGCCGGGCGACCACCCGCTCCCGGTCGGCGTCCGAGGCGCGCACCGGGTTCGGTTCGACGCTCATGGCTTCCTCCTGGGTGGCTGTGCGGTGTGCCCTCCATCCTCACCGCCGCGCGCACTCCCCGCGTCGTACGAGAAGCGGACATCGCGGGTACGCCTGACGACGTACACACGCGAATCGTGGATGATGCGAACATGTCCTCGACCTGGCTCACCGCGCTGTTCTTCGGCGTGGTGGCGCTCGTGATCGCCTACCGCCACTACCGGCAGGGCAAGGCCGACACCCTGCTCGACGACCACGCCCGCAGGCGCACCAGCGGCGAGGCCGACCGGCACCTGTCGGCGTGGCGCGACGCCCACCGGCGGCTGCGCGACGGCGACGTGGAGGGCCTGCGGGAGCTGGAGCGCATCGGGCAGGAGAAGTCCCGGCTGCGGCAGGACATCGTGACCTCCATCTGCGCGGGCCTGCGCGGCGGCGTCGAACTGGGGGTGGACGAGCAGTGGCGGCGCACCCTGCAGGACGCGCTCGTGCGGCACCTGCGGCCCGGCGGCGAGTTCTGGGCGGGGATGAGCCTGCAGTTCGAGTCCGCCACCCTGATCGACCTCGACCTGCGCGGCTGCCGGATCCGCGCGGCGAAGTTCAGCGGCGCCGAACTGCTGGGCACCAGCCGGTTCGACGCGGTGACGGTGACCGGTGACGCGGAGTTCGACGGCGCCCGCTTCGGCAGGCTGGTGAGCTTCGACGACGCGCTGTTCGCCCGCTCGGCGTCGTTCCGGGGCGCCCGCTTCACCGGCAACGCCACCTTCGACGGGATGCGCGTGACCGCGGAGGCGACGTTCAGCCACTCCCGCTTCTCCGGGCGGGCATCGTTCCGCGGCGCGGAGTTCGCCGACAGCGCGGGCTTCCGCCGGGTCCGCTTCGGCGGGCGGGCGTACTTCACCGGCACGGTGTTCGGCAAGGACGCCCACTTCGACCACACGTGGTTCCGCGGCCGCACCGACATCACCGGCGCGCTGTTCGCCGCCGACGCCAGCTTCGACGGCACCCTGTACGGGCGGCGGGTGCCACCGCTGCCCGCCGAACCCGGCCCCGCCTAGGACGTTGCGCAGCACGTCGAGCACGTCATCGGCACCCACGTCCGCTCCACCGGCCGCCCCGTGGAGCGCGTGACCCGCCAGGACCGGCCGGCCGTGGTGCGGGCGCTGGACGACGCGCGGGTGTTCGCCGTCCGCCGGGCCGTGCCCGTCGTCGTCGAGGCGCTGCGGGTGTCGCGCTCCACGGTGTACGGGCTGCTCACCGAACTCCGCGCCCCCTGACCGCCGGTCACCGGGACGCCACCCGATCGTTGCCGCGAGAGCGGTGGTCGGCGACGTGCACGCGGTTGGAGCAGCGCGTGGAGCAGAAGCGGCGTCGGCCGTTGCGGGAGGTGTCGACGTACACGATCCCGCAGCCGTCGCGGTCGCAGCGGCCCAGCCTGCCGGGGTCCTGGCAGTAGGCGTGCGCGAGCCCGGAGGCGGTGTAAGCCTTCACCCGGCCCACGGTCGGGCCCTCCTCGCGGGCGAAGTGCAGGTGCGGGGAGCGGCCGTCGTGCACGGAGATGTAGGGCTGCGTCGCGGACTCCGCCAGCAGCCCGTTGAGCAGCGCCACCTGGTCGCCGGTGCCCGCGAACACCACCTCCAGCCGCCGCGCCCACGCCAGCAGTTCGACCGCGCCCGCCGCGTCGAAGGTGCCCGCGTGGCGGTAGTCGTGGGCGCGCAGCAGCGCGAGCAACTCGCCGGGGGAGGACTCGGGGTCGGCGTTGACCAGGGCCGCGGCGAGTTCGGCCGCCAGACCGCCGTAAGGGTTGAAGTGCACTGAACCATGACAGCACGCTGGGGGAGTGAACACCAGATGCCCCTCCTGCGGCTGGCCCGTCGACGACCCCACCACCCCCGCGTCCACCCACCGCAGCGGCGCGGGCGAGGTGCGCTACCAGCGGTGCGCGTGCGGCGGCTGGCTGGTGCTCCAAGGTGGGCAACTCGTGACCGCCGTGGGCGCCTCACGATCCACCCCGGCGCTGCGCTCACCCGAAGGAACCAGTATCGTCCGAAATTGTGACGCTCCGTCGTGAACTGTTGTGCGATACCGCCATCTCGGTACTGGCCACCGAAGGCGGCCGGGGGCTCACCCACCGCGCGGTCGACCGCCAGGCGGGCGTGCCGCTGGGAACGACCAAGAACTACTTCCCGACCAGGGAAGCACTGCTGCAGGCCGCCGCGAACCGCATGACCGACCTGCACGTCACCGCCGTGCGCAGGCTCCGCGACACCACCCCCGCCGACGTGACCGCCACCGACGTCGCCGAGCTGTACCCCGCACTGCTGCGGCGCGCGGTCGCCGACGACCCGACGCACCTCCTCGCCATGGTCGAGCTGTACCTGGAGGCCGTGCGCCGCCCCGGTATCCGCGAAGCGCTCAGCCGCATGGCCATCGCGAACGCCGACGCCAGCGCCGAACTGCACCGCACCGCGGGACTGCCCAGCACAACCCGCGACGCCGGGGTCCTCGACGCCTACTTCCTCGGCGTCGCCATCTCCCTGCTCGCCCTGCCACCCGACGCACTGCACACCGTGGGCCTGGCCGACCCCTACGCACTGGGCCTCGGCCTGTTCTCCGCCGCCGTGCCCCGCGCGACGACCGCGAAACCCGACGCTCAGGCGACCGGCACCAACTGATCCACGCTCGTCACGACCAACGCGGTCGGCACCGCGGGCTCCTTGCCGCAACTGGTCGGCCGCGCGGGCGGCAACCGCCGCTCGGCCACCCCGACCTCCCACTCCCGGCCGTCGACGTGACGCACCAGCACCGTCCACGTCGAACCGTCCCGCCGCCGCTCCGGCTCCACCCGCAGCACATCGCCCCGCTCACCCAGGCTCGCCCGCACCGCGACCTCCGCCGCCTGCCCGGCCTTCGACCAGTACGACCGGCCCCGACAGCGCTCCACCACCACATCCCGCGCATCCAGCAGACCCGCCGCGAAACCCGCGTCCAGCCGCCCGTAGAGGTACCCCGAGGGCAACAGCACCCCGGTCGGGGCGAACCGGTGCCCGCCGGTGTGCGTGCACTCCCACACCGCGTCACCGTGCCGCGCCGCGAGGTCCGCCACGATCGGCCGCCCCGACAGCGCGCAGCACACGTCCCGCCGCCCGTTGGTGCACACCAGCAGCAACGGCCCCGGTTCCGGCGTCCCGAACCCGGTGGAACGACCCTGCCCCAGCGCGACGAAATCCAGCTCCAACAACTCCTCCGGAGCGGCCAGATCAGCCTGCTCCAACCACGACCCACCCGGCGCGCAACTGGCCAGGTACACCCGACGGCGCTGCGGCACGTGCCGGTCCGCGTGCCTGCCCGGCCGCCGGATCAACAGGATCCGCACCCCCGTCCCGGTGGAACGACGGATCAGCTCCGCCCCCAACTCCGGGTCCAGGTGGCTCTGCAGCAGCGCGTCGGGACCCCACGGCCCAGACTGCTCCAGGCACACCCACGCGGTGGCGGTGGCAGCGGTGCCGGACTGGGGCTCGGCGAGAACCGCGGAGAACGCGGAGCAGCGCGGGTCGATCACGGCATCAGACTGCACGCACAGGGCTGAACGGGTGATCCCGGGGCCCACTTCCGGTGCGTCGACTCCTCTGGGCGGCTGGCGCATCACCACCGGGTACCCAGCCCACCCGAACACACCACCCGGCGGCCGGTTGATCCGTTCCACCTCGCCGCCGACACCCAAGCGATGAGTGAACGGCTGCAAGGCGTCCGGGTCACCGCGAGCGACTCCGGCGGGCTGACCGAGGTCACGGTGGACTCGACCGGCGCGCTGGTGGACCTGCGACTGACCGACAAGATCGGGAAGGTGTCGCCCGCGGTCGTCGCCCGCACGATCATGGCCACCATCGGCGACGCCAAGGCCAAGCTCGCCGACCGGTCCCAGGACATCATCGCCGACACCGTGGGCACCGACTCGCCCGCCGGACGAGCGATCGCCGAGAACATCGGCAGACACCTGCGCGGCGGCCCGGCCCCCGAACGCGCCACCCCCGCCCGCCGTGACGACGACGAGGACTACGACGACCACTCCTACCTGCAGGAGGACTGAGCACGGGCGCCGGGTACAACGTCGACGTCGAACAGATCCGCGCCCACGCCGCCAACGTGGAAGCGGTCCTGGCACGATTCGAGGCGGTGAAATCCGCCAGCACCCACATCGCCGCGGACGACCAGGCCTACGGGGTGCTGTGCGGATGGATCTCCGGGATCCTCGAGAGCAGGCACACCCGGCAGGACGAACTGGTCGCGGGCGTCGAGGAGAACCTGAAACTGGTCGCCGAGCAGTTGCGGGCCACCGCCGAGCACTACCAGAACACCGACGAGGACAACGCCGAACTGGTCCGGTCAGCAGGCACGCGATGACCGACGACTCACTGGTCGCCCCGGTCGAGTCGTCCCGCGAGGTGTGGACCGGGTCGAGCCTCGCGGACAGCACCGAGGGCCTGGTCGACGCGATCAAAACCGAGGGCTGGGTCGACGACTCCCTCGCAGGCGCCGGGCTGGGAGTCGAGATCGCGGCCACGGTCATGGACCCGATCAGCGCCCTGCCGGCCAACGGCCTTGGCTGGGCCATGGAGTACTTCGAGCCGCTGCGCGAGATGCTCGACGAGCTGACCGGCAAACCGGACGTCGTCAGCTCCCACGCGGCGACCTGGAACAACATGGCCACCGAGCTGTCGGCCATGTCGACCGACCTGAGGAACCACCTCGACAACGACCTGCCGTCCTGGACCGGCGAGGCCGCCGACTCCTACCAGGGCCTGGTGGAATTCACCCGCGAGATCGTGCGCGACCTCATCGCGGACCTCGTCGCGCGGGTCATCGTGTGGGCGGTCGAAGCCATCTTCGTGGTCACGATCCCGGTGATCGCCTCCCAGATCGCGGCCGCGATCGTCAAGTGGGCGGGCCGCATCCTGACCTACGTCACCGCCCTGATCACCAGCCTGACCAACCTCAGCAAGCTCCTCAACGACTAGGGCGCCATGACCCCCAAACCGAGGACGCCGCACAACGGGCACGGCACACCGGGCGACGGCAAGAAGGGCAGACCGTCGACGGTGCACGGCACCACCGACGCCGGCAAGGGCATCACCAGCGCGCACGAGGCGATCAGCGCCGCCGAACAGGCAGGCCAACCCACCAACCCCGGCTCGACACCGACCACCACCCCCCAGATCGACCCGAACGTCGCAGGCCCCGCGGGCAAGATCGCACTCCGCCCGCCGAGCGACCGCCACCAGCTCAACCGCGTCAGCCCCAAGAGCCCACCCAAGGCCGAGAACACGATCATCCTGCCCGAGGCCAGGGACGGCGTCCGGCAGGACATCGCCGACATCCAGGCGGGCAACGCACGCTGGGACCCGGAAACGAACAGCTACGTCACCGACGGCGGACGCCGCTACAAGGTCGAGTCCAACGGGACCGTGTTCCCGGTGGACGGACCGGGTTTCGTCCAACTCGACAGGCCCGAGTACAAAGCCCTACAAGCCCTGATCAGGCACAATGGGGACGTCGACGCCGCGAAAGCGAGCGTCGCACGTGATCCGTCGATTCCCCCTGGGTCGTTCGACAAGGCAGGCGATGTGTACTCGCACTACAGGAAGTAGACGAAGGACATGCTCAGCTACAGCTTCCTCCTGGACCGCCTGCCCGATCCCGGTGACCTGCGCCGCACGGTGTCCGACGTGTTCGCGGTGAACCCGGCCGCAGTGCACGTCGGCAGGCTGTACGAGGACGCCGGAGGACCACCCGCGACCGTGAGCTGCACCTACATCGACCTCGACGGCGGCGAGTTCCCCTGGCGCCTGGACATCGGCGCCGACGACACCGTCACCGGACCATCCGAAGCCGAGACCGCCGCCGCCCTGTGCCGCCGATTCGGCGTGCGGGCCCTGCTGTCCAGCGACGAGTCCTCCGACGAGTGGTGGCGGCTGATCACCGCCGAGGACGACCACCTGGTGGCCATCGACCTCGACCAACTCGACGAGGACCGCTTCGTGCTCACCGGACAGAGCCAAACCTGACCGGGGCACCACGGGGGAGTGGCGTCGCCCCTCCGCTAGGCACACCACCCGTCTCCTAGGCTCGCCGCATGACCCCCGTGACCGTGGTGACCGGCGGCAGCCGAGGCATCGGCGCCGCCACCGTCCGCATCCTCGCCGCCCGTGGCCACCACGTCGCCATCGGCTACCGCCAGGCGCTCGACGAAGCCGACGCCCTGGCCCGCGACATCCGCGCGGACGGAGGCCAAGCCGTCGCCGTCCGGGTCGACACGACCTCGCCGGCGGACGTCGACGAGCTGTTCGACACCGCCGCCAGCGTGCTGGGCCCGGTCACCGGACTGGTCAACAACGCGGGCGTCACCAGCCCCGCGGGCCCACTCGCCGAGTTGGGCGTGCAGGACCTGCGCCACGTCGTGGACGTCAACCTCGTCGGCGCCCTGCTGTGCGCCCGCCGCGCCGCACAGGACCTCACCGAAGGCGGCGCCATCGTCAACGTCTCCTCGGCCGCGGCAACCCTGGGCAGCCCCAACGAGTACGTGCACTACGCCGCCGCCAAAGCGGGCGTCGACGCACTCACCATCGGCCTGGCCAAGGAACTCGGACCACGCGGCATCCGCGTCAACTGCGTCGCACCCGGCACCGTCCGCACCGACATCCACGCCGTCTCCGGCATCCCCGACCGACCGGACCGCATGGCGAAGGTCATCCCACTGGGACGCGCGGGGGAGCCCGACGACATCGCCGCCGCCATCGCCTGGCTGCTCGGCCCGGAAGCCGCGTTCACCACCGGCACCGTGCTCCGCGTCGCCGGAGGCCTCTGAACCGGAGGCCATCGACAAGGCCTGTCGGAGCGGTATTAGTATCACGAAATGGTTCGACCACCGCTCACCCGGTCCGAGCACGACCGCGGCGCCCGACTCGGAGAAGCACTCCGCCGAGCCCGCGGCGCCCGCAGCATGGTCGACATCGCCGCCGTCGCAGGCATCTCGGCCGAAACGCTGCGCAAGATCGAACGCGGCCGCGTCCCCACCCCGGCGTTCTTCACCGTCGCCGCCGTCGCCACCGCCGTCGGACTCTCACTCGACGCACTGTGCACGCTGCTCACGTCCGACCAACGCCTCACCGCCTAGGTGGACCCCACCGCGTTCGTGCTGGAGCACACCCACCCCCAACCGGTACCCCTCGTACCGGAAGTCATCCTGCACGGAGCCGACGACGTGATCGCCCTGTGGGAAGCCACCGACGAACACGCCCCACCCTTCTGGGCCTTCCCCTGGGCAGGCGGCCAAGCACTCGCCCGCTACCTCCTGGACCACCCCGAAACCGTCATCGGCCACCGCGTACTCGACCTCGCCGCCGGATCAGGACTCGTCGCCATCGCCGCCCGACTCGCAGGCGCAGCCCACGTGACGGCGAACGACATCGACACCCTGTCGACCGCCGCCATCCCCCTCAACGCACACCTCAACGACGTCACCATCACCATCGCGACCGGCGACCTCCTCGGGGGAGCAGCCCACGGATACGACGTCATCCTCGCCGGCGACGTCTTCTACGACCGCGACATGGCCCACCGCGTACTGCCCTTCCTGCGCGCGGCCGCCGACCGCGGCGCGACGGTACTGGTCGGCGACCCACAACGAGCACACCTGCCACACCACGAATTCACCGTGCTCGCCTCCTACGACGTGCCCGTGCACGGCGCACTGGAGAGCGCGGAAATCAAACGCACCACCGTGTTGACCCCGAAGTGAGGCTCGTGTCGATCTTCCTCGACCCCTCGTGCCACACTTTTCACCTTGGGAGTGAAGGGAAGACGGTGCCGATCGGATCCATGCGTGCCACCGCGGCCGTGGCCGCCGCTGTAGTAGTGCTGCTCGCCGTCATCAGCAACACCCTCTGGGAACCCGACGAGCAACCCGCAGCCGTCGAAACCACCCCAACCCCCGCACCCACCGCACCCGCGGGCCAACAGCAGAAAGAACCGAAGACCAAAGACCCCCAAGCCGTCAAAGCCGAACTCTTCCGCGCCTGCGGCAACGCCGAACTCGACCCCGCCAACTTCACCCTCGGCGCACTCATCGACGACAACCAAGGCCACAAACTCGTCGTCGCCAGCACCACCCGCACCATCGCCATGTGCGGCGTGCACCCACTCGGCAGCGGCTCCGGCGTCGGCCCCATGACCGAGAACACCCTCCGCAACGCCAACCGCGTCCTGGCCAAAGCAGGCGGCATCGACGCCGACACCGGCTTCCTCGGCTACGGCCGCACCCTCCCCACCGTCACCAAGGTCGAGATCTTCCTCCCCAACGGCACCAAGCTCCTCAGCGACGCCAACGCCGAGACCTTCGCCTACTTCGTCCCACTCCCACGCGACAAGATCACCGGCCTCACCACCAAAGCCACCGACGCCGCAGGCACCGTCCTCTACAACGGCCCCCTGTAACACCGACCAGCAGCCGCTACCCCGCGAGGGGGACCGCCGGGATACGGGAGAAACCTGCCAAGCAATGCCTGTTCAGGCGTTGTTGTAGGCGAGGGCGCGGTAGAGCGAGGCGACTGAGGGATGCCGGCAGGCGTTCTTGCCGGCCTTGATGGTGAACTTCTTCACGACGTCGGGCATCGGGGTGCCCTTCTCGCGTAGCGCGGGCGAAGAGCACGTCGTCCTCGTCGAGCACCTTGGAGCGGGCCGCCGTGATTGCCGCGTGCGGCGGCGGCCTCTTGCAACGTCGCCGACAGCGCCGCTGCGGTCTTGATCTCACAGGTCGGGGAGAGCCGTCCTGATCGTCGCCGTGCTGAGCAGGCCGCACGACCGTGCCGGGCCCGCAGCGAGCCCGGCACGGTCGGCCATGAGGTTGCGGGGGTTCCCACGTCGGAAGCTTCACGGATGGTGAACCCATGGTCTTCCGCTTAGGGGTGATCGAAGAGAGTGACCACGCTCTGTGGCGCGTCCCGGCCGTAGAAGATCTCCGGGTTCTGCGCCGAGTGGCAGGCGACCTCGCTACTACGCGGGAACAGCCGCTCTTCGTAGGCGGCGAGCGCGACCTCGATGTCGAGTTGCTCGACCAGTTCGCCGGCCAGGTCGGCGCCGTCGTACTTCGTGGATGTCGAGCAGGCCGCCCTGCGCGCGGGCCGCCGCCGCAGTCTCGCCCTCGTAGATCGTCGTGGCGACGCCGTGAGCCTGAAGCACCCGTGCGAGCGTCAGCCCGCTTAGGCCTGCTCCTACGATGGCGATGGTCTTCTGCATGCTGCGCTCCTCTGTTGCACCGGCACGCGCCGGTGCTAGTCAGCGCCGGGAACGGACGGGATGCCCGATCTCGGCAAGGAGACGCTCATCGATCAGAACCATCCTGCATCGATGTATGCGCGATGTTCGGCGGTCGCTATGGACCCGCAGAGCATCCCGACCGAGACGGCGCCGGGCGACCCACGCGAGTCCACAGCGATCCCCGCTGCCCTCTACCAGGCCTTATCCGGTCTCCTAGCAGGTTTCTCCCGTAACACCTCCCGGCTACCCCGCGTACCCCTCCACCAGCACCAACACCCCGATCCCCACCAGCACCACCGGCACCACCAGATGCCCCCAGCGCGCCAACACCCGCGCCACCACCGGCCGCGTCGCCAAGAACCACCCCACCGCACACCACACACCCACCAACACCAAGAACACCCCGACGTACACCACCAACTGCCCCGACGCCGAGAACACCGGCACGTACACCCCGACGTTGTCGCCCCCGTTCGCGAACGTCACCCCCGCCACCGCCAACACCCCCGGCCCTGACACGCCGTCCTCGTCAACAGCATCGTGCCGCCGCAGGAACGCCTTCACCCCCAACGCGATCGGCACCAACCCCAACAACGGCCGCACCGCCTCCGGCAACAAAGCCACCCCCAACGCACCCACCACCGACACCACCAAGATCCCGGCGAACCCCAGGTGCTGACCCACCACCACCCGCACCACACCCCGAGCCCACCCGAAGAACACCGCCAACACCAGCAGATCATCCACATTCGTGACCGCGAACATCCCCACCGCACGCCCGACCACCCCAAGATCCACGGCGCCAGCGTAGGGGAGGAGCCAACACGCGTGAACGGCTACGGGCACCCCCGAGTGAAGACCCCTCGGACCAGCGGGGCGGACGACACACGCCGCCCGCCCCGCAACCCCTCAACGCCTCGAGAACGGCAACATCCCCGCCTCCACCACCCCACGGCTCAACGGCCGCGCCAACTCCACGAACCGCTCCCGCTTGTCCTCACCCAACTCCGCGTACGCCACCTCCGCCAACGCGTCCGTCCGCCCCTCCACCCGACCCCGCAACTCCAACCCCACCGCACCCAACCCGCCCTCGGCATCCAACACCCCACGCGACCGCAAACCCTCCGCCGCCTCCGCCCACTCCGACTCCGACCACCCCCGACTCCGACGCAAGGCCTCCGCAGGCACCTCACCACTCGCCGCGTGCACCAGCAACGCCTCCAACCCGCTCAAACCCTCCACCACCAACGCCGCCACGTGCCCGTCACCCCGGAACTCCCGCAACAACGTCTGCGCCCACCACAACACCAACAACGGCTCATCCGGCCAGGGGAGAGCGGCGTGCGCCGCGAACAACGGCCTGCCCTGCGGCGACTCGCACGCCCGCTCCGCAGCGATCCGCGTCAACTCCGCCAACTCCGACACATCCGCCACCAAATCACCCAAACCCCGCCGCAACGCCTGGTCCGCCGCCTCCAACCGCGCCTCCAGCAACACCGCGGGCGACGCCACCGACCACGCGGCCGGGATCGCGGCCCGCACGATCACCGGGTTGAAGTTGTAGAACGTGGCCACCACGACCTCAGCCGACACCGCACCCAGCGCGGCCCCGCGAGAGGCGAAGTACCCCGCCATGCGGTCCAAACCCAGCGCCGCGTAGCGCTCCTGGGCCTCCGGGGCGAAGTAGATCATCCCGTGCAACGGCTCCAGAACCCGCCACAACTCCCGTGCGCTCAACACCACGAAACTCCTCCACGTTGAGGTACCGACCAGTCGGTACGGCCCGTCTCAACGTACCGGTCCAGGCGAACATCCCGCCATGATCACCTTCAGTCGAGTCCGAACCGGGGGAGCAGGCCGCAGAGGTACCGACGTGCCCGCACCGGCGCCAACGCGGGAGCAGACCACCACGCCAACCGAGTTCACCTGACCGAACGACGGCGACCCGTCTCTGCGCACGGACGCCACTCGGCATCACGAAGCCCGGAATGCGCGCGGCGAACCGGTCGCACGCGGCTCGCAGGTCGTCGGTCACCCAGTGCCTCGGTCATCGCCGAGACGCCGTCGGAGGAGGGCTCGAAACCCGTTACTTAACATAATGTAGATTATCGGCGTTTTGCGACCTGGGATTATCAAGATCACGAGAGGGCCTGCCGGCCGTCGGATCGTGTGTTGCACTGCGACACAGTCATCGGCGTACGTCATGCGCGACGAGCCGGCGGACTGGCGGCTGCCGCGCGTCGCATCAGCGGACGCGCCGGACCGAGTCGAGCGTATCGACGGACTCGAGGGTGTTGACGGACGCCTTGAGGGTTCGCCGAACCCCTGGCAAGCCTCAAGGCGCCTGGTTCGCCACCTGTCAAACGTCACTGTGACGTTTGTGGCTGGGGTTACCGGATGTCGACCGAACGACCTCGACGGCTCCGAAATCCGGCCTCCTAGGCCTCCCTGGAAGCCGCGATCGCCTCCTGATGCCACCTTCGTCTAGCGCTGGCGGTGCGCAGACCCGCGAACGCGAACCGCGTGTCACGACGGGTCGAAATCAGGGTTTGAAGATCATCGGGAGGAGGTCGTCCCCCGGAGCAGTGGACCCCTTCTGGGCCGCTGTTTCATGCATAATTGCTATTATGCATGAAATGCCAAGGTGATCGGCGAAACCTGCGAACTCGCAAAACGGCACGTCAGCGCATCAGCCCCAGCGTGAACGCATCAATCCCAGCGGCGACCGCCATGCTCTCCACAGCGGACCGCCACCCTGCTGCCCCATGGCTCAGCCACCTCTGTAGCCGCTGTCCCCCGCACCGCACTCCAGGGCCGCTCCCCTCCCCCGGAAGGCCTCGGTGTGAGCTGCCAGGCGGCAGCCCACACCGACCCGCTCACCAGAGGTGCGCGACGTCGATCACCAGCTTGTTGGGCAGCGTGAACACGCGGAACGGCAACTGCGCCCGCACGCCGAGCCCGACCGTCGTCTGCCCCTCGAACGATCCGGCCCACGCGACCTGCCGGAACGTCGGGTACCCGGTCACGTTCACCAGTTCGCTGCGGTTGGCGAAGGTGTAGGTCGGGTTGCCCCACTGGTCGTACGCGGGTGAGTTCGTGATGATCCGCAGCTTCGCCCCGCCCCGGAGTGGCACGAGTCTCCCCGAGCCGTCCTCGTACACCTGGTCCACGTACTGCACGTGGTAGCCGTTGCTGTTGTCGTTGAAGTCGAACACCAGCCGGTCGTAGCAGTCGTGGCTGCCCGCCCGCAGGTCGATCATTTCGCCGGTCACGGTGGGCGTCGCCGACTTGGCCAGCGATCCCCAGGTGATGCCGCAGTACGGTGCCGCTGTGGCCGTCGCGGGCGCGACCAGGACCATCGCGACCAGTGCTGCCACTACCAGTAGTGCCTTGCGCAGCATCTCCGTCGTCCTTTCCCCGAGGGGTCGAGTGCCTCGACCCTGCATGAAGTGACGTGCGTCACGCTTGTGGGTTGTCTGGTGGTGTCACCGAACAAGGAGTCTGTGCCACTCCCCTGCTGGGCTCGCCACCCGAATGGTGATCAACTCGGTGGGCCTGGCCGTGGGACTGTCGGTGGTGTGGGGTACAAGATCGGTATGCGTGTGCTCGACGCCCAGGACTCGTTCTTCCTCGCTCGCCGGCCGAGGAAGGATTCCCTCCACACCACGGCTGCCTACCGGCGTGACCTGGCGGGGGTGACGGTGCTGCTCGGCGACTCCTTGTCGACTCCGGTCGATGAGCTGGTGGTGGAGGACTTGACCAGTGGGAACCTGCGTGCGGCGTTCGGGGTGTTCGCGGATTCGCACGCGAAGAGTTCGGTGTTGCGGGCGTGGTCGACGTGGAACCAGTTCTTGACGTTCTGCGTGGCGGACGACCTGTTGCCGGGTAATCCGATGGGTGCGGTGGCGCGGCCGAAGACGCCTGCGCTGGTGCCGAAGCCGTTGCGGGGTGAGGACACGCCGGAGCAGTTGTTGACGGCGGCGGCCGGCGGGGTGCGGGGTGGGCGTGATCCGTGGCCGGAGCGGGATGTGCTGGTGATCGCGTTGGGGCTGGTGGCGGGGTTGCGGTCGGCGGAGATGCGGACGTTGACGTTGGCGTCGATCGTGGGGCGGGAGGGTGAGCGGCGGTTGCACGTGGTGGGCAAGGGGAATCGGGATCGGTCGGTGCCGATCGAGCCGTCGATGGAGCGGATCGTGGATCAGTACCTGGTGTCGTGTCGGGCGCGGTTCCCGCAGGCGGGGTTTGATCGGGGGTCGCCGTTGTTGCGGGATCGGTCGGGTGAGGCGATCGGGCGGGGTGGGTTGGAGTACCTGGTGAAGTCGTGCTTCCGGTGGGCGGGGTTGCACGATCGGGTGCCGACGGGGGCGAATCTGCACGCGTTGCGGCACACGTTCGCGACGCGGTTGGCGGAGGACGGAGCGTCGGCGTCGGAGATCATGGCGTTGTTGGGTCATGCGTCGTTGGCGACGAGTCAGAACTACATCGAGGCGACGGCGCGCGAACGGCGGTCTGCGGCGGCGAGCAATCGGACGTATCGGGTGTTGGGTCGGATGGCCGAGTCGGAGTAGTGGCTGGTGCGTGCGGGTGACTTGGGTTCGCACGGGCGTTCGGTGGGTGTACGCAGGATTCATGCGGGCGTTGTGGCGTGGGGCGATCTCGTTCGGGTTGGTGTCGATCCCGGTGCGGGTGTTCGGTGCGACGGAGGAGCACGGGTTCCGTTTTCACCAGGTGCACCGGGTTGATGGTGGGCAGGTTCGGCATCGGCGGGTGTGTTCGGTTTGTGATGAGGAGGTGCCCGCGGAGGAGATGGCGAAGGGGTACCGGTTGGAGGATGGCCGGTTGGTGGTCATCGAGCCGGAGGACTTCGAGGGGTTGCCGTCGGCGTCGGATCATGTGATCGACGTGGTGGAGTTCGTGTCGGCGGAGCAGATCGATCCGATCTTCCTGCACCGGGCGTATTTCTTGCAGCCGGATGAGGTGGCGGTGCCGTCGTACGCGTTGTTGCGGGAGGCGTTGCAGCGGTCGTGGAGGTTGGCGGTCGTGAAGATCACGTTGCGGCGGCGGGAGACTCTTGCGGTGGTGCGGCCGCGGGGGGATTTGTTGGTGTTGCACACGTTGTTGTGGCCGGATGAGGTGCGGGATCCGGGGTTCGAGTTGCCGGTGGTGCGGTCGCGTCCGCAGGAGGTGCGGATGGCGTTGTCGTTGGTGAACTCGATGGCGGCGGAGTTCGATCATTCGGCGTTCTCGGATGATTATCGGGATGCGTTGGAGGCGGTGATCTTGGCGAAGAGTTCGGGTGCGGTGGTTCCGGCGGCGCGGGCGCCGGAGGAGGCGGGTGCGGTGGATTTGTTGACGGCGTTGCAGCGGAGTTTGGAGAAGGTGCGGGCGGAGCGGGGTGAGCGGCCTCCGGTGCGTTAGCCCGTGTGGGTGACGCGGGGGTGCGGTTTCCGCATTTGGGGGGTAGCAAGTTGCCATGAGGTCGATCTGGCGTGGTGCGATCTCCTTCGGCCTGGTCACGATCGGGGTGCGGCTGTTCTCGGCCACGGAGGAGCATGATTTTCGGTTCCACCAGATGCATCGCGAGGATGGTGGGCGGATCAAGTACAAGCGGGTGTGTTCGGTGTGCGGTGATGAGGTGGCGTTCGCGGACATCGCCAAGGGTTATGAGTTGGGTGATGGTCGGGTGGTGATGTTGGACGGCGAGGATTTCGAGTCGTTGCCGATCGAGACGGATCGGTCGATCCAGGTGTTGGAGTTCGTGCCGGTGGAGGAGATCGATCCGATCTACTTCCAGAAGTCGTACTACTTGGAGCCGGACAAGGCGGCGGTGCGGCCCTATGTGTTGTTGCGGACGGCGTTGGAGGATGCGGAGCGGTTGGCGGTCGTGAAGATCACGATTCGTCAGCGGCAGACGTTGGCGACGTTGCGGGCGCGGGATGACGTGTTGGTGTTGCACACGATGTTGTGGCCGGATGAGATTCGGCGGGCGGAGTTCGATTTTCTGGGTGGTGAGGTGGAGGTGCGTCCGCAGGAGTTGCGGATGGCGGCGTCGTTGGTGGAGAGCATGGCGGGGTCGTTCGAGGAGGAGGAGTTCACCGATGACTATCGGGATGCGATGGAGCGGTTGATCACGGCGAAGGCAGAGGGTGCGGTGCTGCCGGTGGCGGAGGAGCCGGAGGGGTCGGGTGAGGTGATCGATTTGATGACGGCGTTGGAGCGGAGTGTGGAGGCGGCGAAGTCGTCGCGGAAGGCCGCTTCGGTGAAGGCTGGGAAGAAGTCGTCGGAGAAGAAGGCCAGTTCCGCCTGAGGGCGTGGTGATGGCGGATCTTTCGGAGTACCGGCGGAAGCGGGATCCCGGTCGTACGCCTGAGCCGGTGCCTGACCCGGCGGTGCTCCCCCACGGTGCTGATGACACGTTCGTGATCCAGGAGCACCACGCGTCGTCGTTGCACTGGGACGTGCGGTTGGAGCGGGGTGGGGTGTTGGTGTCGTGGGCGGTGCCGAAGGGGTTGCCGCCGGAGCCGGGGGTGATCCGGTTGGCGGTGCACACCGAGGATCACCCGGTGGAGTACGCGGGGTTCTCGGGGGTGATCCCGAGGGGTGAGTACGGCGGTGGGGAGATGTTCCTGTGGGATCGCGGTCGGTACGAGACGGTGAAGTGGTCTGATCGCGAGGTCGACGTGGTGTTGCACGGGGACCGGGTCGAGGGTGAGTTCGTGTTCTTCCGGCGCGATGGGTCGTCGGGTCGGGATTGGATGGTGCGGCGGCGGCACGTGGCGGTGCGACCGGATTGGGTGTCGTTGCCGGAGGGGTTGCGGCCGATGTTGGCGACGGCGGGGTCGTTGCCGTCGGCGGAGGCTGATGGGGACTGGTGTTATGAGTTCAAGTGGGATGGGGTTCGGGCGTTGGTGCGGGTGGACGGTGGGCGGGTGTCGGTGTCGAGTCGGGTGGGCAATGACGTGACGTCGGCGTATCCGGAGTTGCAGGGGTTGGGTGCTCAGCTGGGGATGACGCAGGTGGTGGTGGACGGGGAGATCGTGGCGTTCGCGGGTGGGCGGCCGAGTTTCGCGGCGTTGAAGCAGCGGATGCACGTGGCGTCGGCGGCGCAGGCGCGGCGGGCGGCGAAGTCGGTGCCGGTGAGTTTCCTGGTGTTCGACCTGCTGCACCTGGAGGGGCGGTCGACGGTGGGGTTGCCGTACGAGGATCGGCGGGTGCTGTTGGAGGAACTGGAGCTGCGGGGGTCGCACTGGCTCACTCCCCCGTCGTTTCGGGGTGATGGGGCGGCGGTGGTGGCGGCGAGTCGGGAGCAGGGGTTGGAGGGGGTGGTGGCGAAGCGGGCGGATTCGCCCTACTCCCCTGGTGTGCGGTCGCCGTTGTGGGTGAAGGTGACGGACTGGGAGGCGCAGGAGGTCGTGGTGGGTGGGTGGCGTCCGGGTGCGGGCAAGCGGGAGGGTGTGGTGGGGGCGTTGCTGCTGGGGGTGCCGCAGGAGGGTGGGTTGGCGTTCGTGGGGTCGGTGGGGACGGGGTTCTCCGGCGCGGAGCTGGTGGCGTTGACGGAGCGGCTGACGGGTATGGGGCAGGAGGTGTCGCCGTTCGTGACGGAGGTGCCGCGGGAGCGGGCGAAGGGGGCGCGGTGGGTGCGGCCGGAGTTGGTGGGTGAGGTGGTGCACCGGCAGTGGACGTCGGACGGGCGGATGCGGCATCCGGCGTGGCGCGGGTTGCGGCCGGACAAGACTCCGGCGGAGGTGCGCCGGCTTGGGTGAGACGACGACGGTGCGGGTGGAGGGGCGGCTGCTGCGGCTGTCGAACCTGGACAAGGTGTTGTACCGGGAGCCGGGGTTCACCAAGGCCGAGGTGATCGACTACTACTCGCGGGTGGCGCCGGTGTTGTTGCCGCACCTGCGGGGGCGTCCGGCGACGTTGCGGCGGTACCCGGACGGGGTGGAGGGGCCGTCGTTCTTCGAGAAGAACGTGCCGCGGCACGCGCCGGAGTGGGTGCGGACGGTGCGGGTGGAGACGCCGGGGAGCGCGAAGGGGAACGAGTTCGCGGATTTCGTGGTGGTGGAGGACCTGGCGACGTTGGTGTGGGTGGCGAACTTGGCGGCGCTGGAGTTGCACGTGCCGCAGTGGGGGGTGGGGCCGCGGGGTGGGCGGCACTCCCCCGACCTGCTGGTGTTCGACCTTGATCCGGGGTTGCCCGCGACGATCGTGGAGTGCTGTGCGGTGGCGGAGCTGCTGCGGGTGGAGTTGGAGCGCGACGGGTTGTCGGTGTTCGCGAAGACGAGCGGGTCGAAGGGGATGCAGTTGTACGCGGCGGTGGAGGTGTCGTCGCCGGAGCGGCCGTCGGTGTACGCGAAGGGGTTGGCTCAGCGGTTGGCGCGGGAGCATCCGGGGTTGGTGGTGTCGACGATGGCGAAGGCGGCGCGGCCGGGGAAGGTGTTGATCGACTGGTCGCAGAACAACCCGGCGAAGACGACGGTGGCGCCGTACTCGTTGCGGGCGCGGGCGGTGCCGTCGGTGTCGACGCCGGTGTCGTGGGACGAGGTGCGGGCGTGCGGGCGGCCGGAGGACCTGGTGTTCACGGCGGAGGACGTGCTGGAGCGGGTGACGCACGGTGGGGATCTGTTCGCGGAGTTGCACGGTGATCCGGTGCGGTTGCCGGGGTGACCGGGTTACGGTCGGATCATGGTGGAGAGCATGGAGGAGCGGTTGGCGCGGGCGTTCGTCGCGGAGCCGCCGAAGCTGAACTCGACGATCACGCTGGTGGAGTACGACCCGGCGTGGCCTGAGCTGTTCCGGCGTGAGGAGGAGCGGATTCGGGCGGTGTTGGGGTCGGTGGCGGTGGTGGTGGAGCACGTGGGGTCGACGTCGGTGCCGGGGTTGGTGGCGAAGCCGATCGTGGACGTCGTGCTGGGGGTGCCGGATTCGACGGATGAGGCCGCGTACGTGCCTGCGTTGGAGGCGGCCGGGTACGTGTTGCGGATCCGGGAGGCCGAGGACGAGCACCGGTTGTTCAAGGGGCCGGACACGGACGTCAACCTGCACGTGTACTCGGTGGGGTGTGCGGAGATCGGGCGGATGGTGGGGTTCCGGGACCGGTTGCGGTCGGTGCCGCAGGAGCGGGAGTTGTACGTGCGGACGAAGCGGGAGTTGGCCGCGCGGACGTGGACGTACGTGCAGGAGTACGCGGACGCGAAGTCCGAGGTGGTGACGGCGATCCTGGGTCGGATCGGGTAGTCAGGTCAGGAACGCCTCGATCTCGCGGCACAGGTGGTCGGGGTCGTCGATCCACGGGTAGTGGCCGCCGTGGGGTTGCACGACGAGGGTGGCGGTGGGGATGAGTTCGGCGAGTTCGGCGCACCGGTAGGGCGGGGAGATCGGGTCGCGTTCGGCGGCGTAGACGAGCACGGGGGTGGACAGGTCCACGAGTGCTCGGCGGGTGAGGCCGGGTTGGAAGGCGCCGTCGGCCCAGTAGCCGCGCAGTGCGGGGATGGAGCGTTCGGTGTCGGCGGCGTGGGTTTCGGCTTCGGTGTCCCAGTGGCCGTAGAGCAGCGGGGAGGCGGCGCACAGGGCTTCGGCGCTGCCGAAGTCGGTGTTGAAGTCGTCGAGGGCGGCGGTGGCGTCGGCGTACCAGGGTTCGTGGCGGTGGGATTCGAGGTGGCGTTCCCAGTCCTGTGCGGTCGGGGTGAGGCCGACGGCGCGCAGGGCGGGGGTGAGGAACACCAGGTGGTGCAGGTGGTCGGGGTAGTCGGCGGCGTAGGCCATGGCGATCCCGGCCCCGGCGGAGTGGCCGAGCAGGTCGATGAGGTCGAGTCCGAGGTGTCGGCGCAGGGCTTCGACGTCGTGGGCGAGGTGGTCGCGGCGGTAGGTGGTGGGGTCGGTGGGGTGGTCGGACTCCCCTGTCCCCCGGTTGTCGAGCAGCACCAGTTGGCGGTGTTCGGCCAGGCCGCCGAGGTCGCCGAGGTAGCGGGAGGGCCTGCCCGCACCGCCGGGCAGGCAGAGCAGCGGCTCCCCCTCGCCGCGCAGGTGGTAGGTGAGGGTGGTGCCGTCGTAGGAGGTGAACCGTGGCATCGGGTCATCCTCGCGCAGATGGGGGGCTATCGGCTGCTGAACCACGCTCGGGTTCGGCGCAGCAGGTCGAGTTGGTGTGCGCGTTCCCGGATGCCGTGGGGTTCGCGCGGGTAGACGACGAGGTCGTGGTGGACGCCGAAGTGGCGCAGGGCGCGGTGTAGGAACAGGGCTTGGCCGACGGGGACGTTGGTGTCGTCCTCGCCGTGGACGATGAGGACGGGTGTGCGGATGCGGGAGGCGTGGGTGATGGGGCTCAGCCGGTCGTGCGGGTGGGGTCCTGGTCCCTCCCAGCCGGTGCTGCCGCCGAGTGCGGCTTCGAGGGGGCCGAGTTCGCCGGTGGCGGCGAGCATTCCCCAGTCGCTGATGCCCGCGCCGACGAGTGCGGCGTGGAAGCGGTCGGTGTGGCCGATGGCCCAGGCGGTGAGGAAGCCGCCGTGGCTCCAGCCCGCGATGCCGAGGTGGTCGGGGTCGGCGACGCCGTCGGCGATGAGCAGGTCGATGCCGGTCTGGACATCGGTCCACTCCTCCAGGCCGACTGCGCCCGCGACGGTGGCGGCGAAGGCGTGTCCGTGGCCTTGGCCGCCGCGCGGGTTGGGCAGGAACACGGCGTGGCCGGCGGCGGCGAGCCACTGGCCGGAGGGGTACCAGCCGAGGTGCAGTTGGTCGGCTGACCGGTCGTAGGGGCCGCCGTGCAGGAGGGTGACGAGTGGGAACGGTCCGTCGTGGCGGTGGGTGCCGGGTGGGAGGATCAGCAGGCCGTCGAGGGTGAGGCCGTCGGTGCTCTGGTAGGTCAGGCGTTCCTGGGTGCCCCACTGCTGGTCGCGCAGGTGGGGGCTGGTGTCGCTGAGGCGGACCAGTGGTCCGTGTGGTGGGCCTGCGTGGACGTCCTTGGGGGTGTGGGCGGTGCTCAGCACGGCGGCGATGAGGTCACCGTCGGCGCTCGCGGTCAGGGAGCCCGCGTAGCCGCGCAGGTGGGTCAGCGGGGTGAAGTGCCGGTGGGTGGGGTCGAGTCGGTGGATCGCGGTGTCCAGGCCGTCGGCGACCAGGGCCAGCGGTGGGCCGGTGTCGACCTGGACCAGTTCGAGCGGGCAGGTGGTCGTCGCGTCGGTGAGGTTGTGGTGTTCGCCCGCCGGGCCGGTCGGGGGGACGGCGAGGTCGAACACGGCGGTGCCCGCGACGAGGCCGGGTGGGGTGGTGGCGAGGTAGGCCAGGTGCCAGCCGGTGTCGGCGTGCCACCACACCGGTGAGGTCGCCTCCACGTGGGCGGGGCCGAGGTCGCGGGCGGCGCCGGTGGTGGTGTCGAGCAGGTGCAGTGCGTGGTGCAGGAGACCGGGGTCGAGGTCGGGGGTCGACCGGGTGAGCACGGCTAGGGGCCCGCCGTCGGGGTGGGGTGCGACCTCGGTGACGTGCCTGCCCGCCGCGACGTCCGGGGTGCGGATGCGGCCGGTGCGCGGGTCGAGCAGCCGGACCCGGTCCGGGCGGCCCGGATCGCTCCACGCGCGGGCGTCGTCGCCGCGCGCCGCCCGCTGCTCGTCCTCGTCGGTGGGTTCGTCCGGTGCGATCAGGACGACGAGGTCGGCCAGCGGGAGGTGTCCGGTGATGCCGCCCCGCCACGCCGTGAGGACGTCGACGTCGCCGCCGGTGTGGTGGATCCGGTGCAGTTGCGCGTCGGCGGAGCGGAAGTAGACCTGCCGCGAGTCCGGTGCCCAGCGCGGGGCGGTGCCCGTGGCGAGAGGTCGGGCGGGTCCGTGCGGGTCGGTGATCCACAGGGTGGGCGGGGTACCGGTGTGGCCGACGGGGGTGACGACGAAGACGACCCACCGGCCGTCCGGGGACAGGGCGAGTGCGGAGGGGGCGTGGCTGTCGACGATGGCCTCGGCGGTGAGGGTCACGTCGTGGTCAGCCACGCGGTGAGGTGCTCGACCAGCCACTGTGGGTCGTCCAGCCACGGGAAGTGGCCCGCGTCGGGCTGTTCGAGGTAGGTGGCGGTCGGGAACAGGGCCGCCAGGGCGCGGCACCGTGCGGGTGGCGAGACCTGGTCGGCGCCGCCCGTTTGCGTCTGCCGCTGGGTGCTCTGCTTGTTCGTGGACACCCGCGTGTAGACCGATTCCGCCACGACCGCGCCATCCGTTCCTTGCCGTCACCGAAGGTTCTCTCCGTGATCAAACCCTGCGGACCTGCCCGGCCGATCGTGACACACCCATCGCACTACGCGCACCGGGCGTGGACATGGGCGGCGCAAAGTGGACTTGCCCACCCGCTTTTCGTCCCCTCGAAGGAGAAACTGTCTTGAGGCACCTGTCCGTAACCGTCACGACCGCGGCGGCGCTCCTGCTGGCCGCCGCCTCACCGGCGGCGTCCGTCCCGTCCCCCACCACCGTGATCGGTGACGTCCAGAAGGCCATGGAGAAGCTGGCCGCGACGCCAGGGGTCGTGGGCGCGGTCGGCGGGGTGTACCTGGACGGCAAGTCCGCCGGCCGGGGCACCGCCGGGTCGCGGCTGCTCGGGGGCAACGGTGGCACGATCCCGGCTGATTCCCGCTTCCGCATCGGTTCGCAGACCAAGACGATGGTGGGCACCGTGTTGCTCCAACTCGTCAACGAGGGCCGGGTCGGCCTGGACGACAAGCTCGCCCGGCTGCTGCCCGAGGTGGCCGCAGGCGGACTGGTCGAACGGGCAGGCGAGATCACCGTCCGACAGCTGGTCCAACACACCTCCGGCGTCCCCGACTGGTACTCCCTGGAAGGCTCGTCCGAACCGGCGTTCGACGTCTTCGACTTCACCGCCTACCACCGGCCCATCGACATCGTGAAGATGACGCGGGGACGGCCGCGCACCGGCGAGCCGGGTGAGAAGTTCACCTACTCCAACACTGGTTACACCCTCCTCGGCATGATCATCGAGAAGGTGACCGGGCACGCACTGGCCCGCGAACTCGACCAGCGGCTGTTCCGCCCGCTCGGCATGACGCGGACCTACCAGGTCACCGGGCCCCCGGAGGGCATCGACGGCCCGCACGGGCACGGCTACTACCCCGACGCCGGTGGTGCGCTGCGCGATGTGGACCGCTTCAACGCCAGCTGGGGCAACGGTGCCGGTGGTGTCGTCTCGACCACCCAGGACGTCAGCCGGTTCCACCGGGCCTTCTACCAGGGCCGGTTGCTGCCGTCGTCGCTGCGGGACGTCCTCACCGGCGGCCCCCGTGCCAGTGCGCGGACGGGCACGAGCCCGTGCGGCGACCTGAAGATCTTCGGCGGCTCCGCACCGGGCTACGTCGCCCTGACCTTCGCCTCGACCAACGGCCGCGAGCAGATCGCCGTGTCCGTCACCCACAGCGCCGCCGACGACGGTGCCGTCATCCACGCGGCCATCGAAACCGTCGAAACCGCGATCTGTCCCGCGGCCTGAGGTCGCGCGACACCCGGCGAGGATCGGCCACCGCACTAGGCTGGCGGCATGCCGAAGATCGCCACCGCTGATGTCGTGGAGCGGGAACGCCTGCTCGAATTCCTCCGGCCGCGGCACCGCGGCCTGCTCGTGACCGCGCGCGCCGACGGGCGGCCGCAGGTGTCGCCGGTGGCGTGCGGGGTCGACGAGCAGGGCCGGATCGTCGTGTCGACCTACCCGGCGCGGGCGAAGTCGCGCAACGCGCGCCGCGACGACCGGGTGACGATGTGCGTGCTGTCCGACGACTGGGACGGCCCGTACGTGCAGGTCGACGGGCGGGCGGAGGTGCTGGACCTGCCGGAGTCGGTGGAGCCGCTGGTCGAGTACTTCCGGTGCATCGCCGGTGAGCACCCCGACTGGGACGAGTACCGGGCGGCGATGGTGCGGCAGGGCAAGAGCCTGATCCGGGTGACGATCGAGCGGTGGGGCCCGATCGCCACCGGGGGCTTCCCGCCGGAACTCGACGGCTGAGCAGCGGTCACGGCGTCCCGGAGTCGGTGGGTTCCGGGACGTGCGCCCACGCCCCGCCCCAGCCCGCGGGGGCTTGCAGCAGCGTCACGGCGGCACCGCCGGGGTCGGCGATCGCGGTGACGAGCCCGGTCGGCACCGCGCGGGGCGGCACGAGGACGCTGCCGCCGAGGTCGGTCGCGGTCGCGGCGGCCTGGTCGACGTCGGGGACGGAGAAGTACACCATCCAGCCGGGGTCGAGCCCGGTGTCGGTGGTGAGCCTGCCCGCGACCGGGCGGGCGGTGCCGTCGAGTTCGGCGTCGTAGAGGGTGAACGGCTCGTCCGGGTCGCGCGCCCGCCACCCCAGCTCGTCGGTGTAGTGGGTGTCGGCGTCGGGGACGCCGTGCAGTTCCACCCAGCACGGCTCCCCCGGCCGCGGTTCGGGCGCCCACGGGCCGTGCAGCACCCGGCCTCGGTCGACGGAGGCGCCGTGGTCCAGCGCGCGGGCGGGGGTGCCGGCGAACACGAGGTTCCACGCCGTGGTCTCGCCGGGGCTGATGCGCACGGCGAGGCGGTCGCCGACCCAGCCGCCGAACACCTCGCCGGGTTCGGGTAGGACCGCCCAGCCGAGCAGGTGGGCGTAGAAGTCGGCGGTGGGTTCTGGCGCGGCGGTGGTCAGCTCGATCCGACGCAGCCCGCGGGCCGGGTGGGACTGGGGCACGTGGTGGTTCCGTTCATCAGTGATTCAATCCCCGAACGGGCCCCATCATGTGGTCCTACCGCGACGACTTCAATGCTCCATTCGGCCGCAGCGCGCGATCGGCGAGGACGTCGGCCAGTGGTCGGGGTTTGCCGAGGTGGAAGCCCTGGCCTACCCGTACGCCCAGTCTGACCAGCGCTTCGACCTGGGTGGGGCGTTCGACCCACTCGGCGACGGCGGACAGGCCGAGGCCGCGGGCGATCTCCACTATTCCGGCAACGAGGACGGCGTCGGTGCTGTGCTCGTCGATGCCGCGCACGAACTCGCCGTCGATCTTGATGCCGGTGATGGGCAGGTGCTTGAGGTGCACGAAGGACCCGAAGCCGGAGCCGAAGTCGTCCAGGGTGATGCGGCAGCCGAACTCGCGCAGCTTGAGGGCGAGCGAGCGGGCGGCGTCGAGGTTGGTGACGGCGGCGGTCTCGGTGATCTCGAGCCCCAACCGGCCCGGCGCGACGCCTGCGCCCGCGAGGCGGTCCAGGACGAACCCGGCGAAGTCCTCGTCCTCCAGGGTGCGGCCGGAGACGTTGACGTTGAACCGCAGCTCGGGGTCGGGGTGCTGCACGAGGGTGTCGATGGCGCGGCTCATCACCCACCGGTCGATGTCGTGCACCAGGTTGGAGCGTTCGGCCTCCGGCAGGAACTCCGCGGGCCCCAGGTAGGGCTCCTGGCCGTCCTCCAGGCGCAGCAGGATCTCGTGGCCCAGGACCTTGCCGGAGATCAGCTGCACCATGGGCATCGCGTGCAGCGCCAGGCCGCCGGTCTCCAGCGCGGTGCGCAGCCGGTCGTTGACCGACACCCGCTTCACGGTGTCGGCGTAGTGGCCGGGCTCGTAGACGGTGACCCGGTTGCGGCCCGCGGCCTTCGACGCGTACAGGGCGAGGTCGGCGTTGGCGAGCACCAGTTCCCACGCGTCGCCGGAGGTGTAGGCGGCGACGCCGGTGCTCACGGTGATGCGGGAGTTGGGGGCGACACCGACCAGCGGCAGCGACGACACCGCGTCGCGCAGCCGGTTCGCGACCGCCTCGGCCTCCGCGCCGCACAGGCCGGGCAGCACGACCGCGAACTCGTCGCCGCCCAGGCGGCCGATGAGCTGCGGGTGCTCCAGCCGGGAGCGCAGCGCAGCGGCCAGTGACCGCATCAGCCGGTCGCCGACGGCGTGGCCGCGCAGGTCGTTGACGTCCTTGAAGTTGTCCAGGTCCAGCAGCAGCAGGGCGCCGTCGCCGCCGGTCGCGAGCTGGCGTTCCAGCTCGCGGGTGATGGCGCGCCGGTTCGACAGGCCCGTGAGCGGGTCCTGTTCGGCCATGAGCAGCAGTTCGTCGTGCACGCGGCGGGCGGTGGTGATGTCGTGGGCCGTGCCCAGCGCCCGCACCGGGGTGCCGTCCTCGGCGCGCACCATCTCGCCGAAGCACTCGAACACCCGGTCCGTGGGGGCCCCGGTGTCGGGGTCGGCGCGCAGCATGCGGTGGGTGAAGCTGAACCCGGCCCCGGTGCGCATCGACTCCGCCAGGACCGCCTGGATCATCGGCAGGTCCTCGGGGTGCACGAGCGCGGCGTAGCCCTTGAAGCCCATCTGCGTGCCCTTGGGCATGTCCCACATCTCGAGCAGCGTGTCCGACCAGACCACGCGGTCCTCGGCGATGTGCCACTCCCACGTGCCCATCCGGCCCAGCACCTGCGCGCGGCGCAGCGCGTCGGCCTCATGGGTGGCCTCCAGCTCACGGTCGCGCCACGCCGAGACGTCCACCATCTGGTAGAGCAGCTCGTCGGGCGAGATGCGCCGGCAGGACACCTCCAGCCACCGGTGGCCCTGGTCGCAGGTGCTCGGGGTGAGCAGCGTCAGACCGGACCGGGGCCGCTCGGGGGTGCCGGGCAGCAGCGCGGGCAGCGAGCGTCCCACGACGTGCTCCACGGGCACGCCGAGCAGTGCCGCCAGTGCCGGGTTGGCCCAGCGCAGCGTTCCACGCGGGTCCGTGACGCCGAAACCGACGTTCGCCCGGTCGAGCACCTCGCTGAACAAGGCGCTGTTGCTGGTCACGCAATCCTCCTCGCCACCTGGGCGCCATGATGGTCGAGTACACCGCCGGTGGGCAAGCCGCGACCGTTCAGCGCAACCGCTCCAAGCCTCGTGCGGCGTCGGCCAAGCCCGCGGCCAGGCCGCGCAGCTCGTCGCCGCCCGCGCCGTCCTCCGCCGCGGTCATGATGTCCTCCGCGGCGCACCGCAGCTGGAACAACCTGTCCTGCAGGTCGGCCAGCTCCGTGCTGGAGAGCACCACGGCATCCTCGGGCAGGCCCCCGCGCTGCACGGCCGCGCGCCGCTCGTAGGCGCGTTGCCTGCACGGTTGGGCGCAGTAGCGGCGGGGTCGGCCGATCCGGCCGTGGTCGGGCAGTCGCCGACCGCACCAGGCGCAATGCCGGGCGACCTCGCGGCGTTGGCCGATCACGGCGACGGCGCCCTCGGCCTCGGTCACCAGTTCCATGGCGCGCGACGGTAGCCCGCCACCCGCCGTTAGCTCCAGCGCCACGCCGCCAGGGCACACTGCTTGCCGTGAGCGACACGCATCCGTATCTGGACGGGCCGCACCCCAGGGCGTACGCCCACCGGGGGTGGCACCTCGACGACCTCTCGGGCATGGAGAACTCGCTGTCGGGGTTCCGCCGCGCCGCAGCTGAGGGGTACCGCTACCTGGAGACCGACGTGCACGCCACGTCCGACGGCGTCGTCGTGGTGCACCTCGACCGGACGCTGGACCGCACGACCGACCTGACCGGTCCGGTGGCGGCGCGGCCGTGGTCGCAGGTGGGTCGGGCGATGATCGGCGGGCGGGAGAAGATCACCCGGTTGGACCATCTGCTGGAGGAGTTGCCGGACGCGCTGGTCAACATCGACGTGAAGGCCGACGCCGCGGTGGAGCCGGTGCTGGCGGTGCTGCGGCGGAGTGGGGCGATGGGGCGGGTGTGCCTGGCGTCGTTCTCCGACACGCGGCTGGCGCGGCTGCGGCGGCTGGGCGGGCCGAGGCTGCTCACGTCGATGGGGCCGCGGTCGGCGGGCGCGCTGTGGCTGTCGGGACGGGTGCCGGTCGCGGGGCTGGCGGCGCGCGGGACGCTGGCGCAGGTGCCCGCGACGCAGGGCAGGCTGCGGGTGGTGGACGAGCGGTTCGTGCGCGCCGCGCACCGGCGTGGCGTGGAGGTGCACGTGTGGACGGTGAACGACGCCGCGTGGATGGGACAGTTGCTCGACCTCGGTGTGGACGGCCTGGTCACCGACCGGCCGGACGTGCTGCGCGACGTGCTGCGGGCCCGCGGGACGTGGACCGGTTCCTGACGGTGCGATGGCGGGTTGACAACAGCTTGGGGTGACCGTCGATCATCCGGTCGGGTGACCAGTACAGTCCGCCGTCATGAGCGTGGTGGACAGCACTCCCGACAGTGCGGGGACCGCACCGGACCGGCGTCGCGAGCAGCGTGGCTGGTGCTGGTACGACTGGGCGAACTCGGTGTTCCCCACCTCGGTGGGGACGGTGTTCCTGTCGGGCTACCTCACCGCGGTCGCGAAGGTCGAGGCGAAGGCGGACGTCGCCCGCAACGGCCCGAACGCGTGCGCGGACAGCTCGTTGCAGCAGTGCGACATCTCCGCGTTCGGCGCGCACTTCCCGGCCGGGTCGCTGTGGGGCTACCTGCTGTCGATCGCGACCGTGGTGCAGGTCCTCGTGCTGCCGGTGATGGGCGCGATCGCCGACCGCACGCAGAACAAGCGGCGGATGCTGGGCGGGTTCGCGTTCGCCGGGTCGGCCGCCACGGCGGCACTGGGGTTCGTCGGCGGCTCGGACTGGTCGCTGGGGGTGGTGCTGTTCATCCTGAGCAACATCTGCTGGGGCTCGTCGGTGGTCGTCTACTACTCGTTCCTCCCGGAGATCGCGACACCCGACGAGCGCGACGCGGTGTCGGCGCGCGGCTGGGCGTTCGGGTACCTCGGCGGCGGTGTCGCGTTGGCGATCCAGCTGGCGCTGTTCATCGGCCACGACGCCGTGGGCATCAGCGAGGCGACCGCGGTGCGGTTCGCGTTCGTCCTGTCGGGGCTGTGGTGGGCCGGGTTCACCCTCATCCCGCTGGCTCGGCTGCGCCGCCACCAGGCCCCGCACGGCGGTGAGAGCGGCGCGGGCATCCTGATCGCCGGGTTCAAGGAGCTCGGGCAGACGTTCCGCTCCGCGCGGCTGTTCCCGCTGACCTTGGCGTTCCTGTTCACCTACCTGATCTACACCGACGGCATCTCCACCGTCGCCGGGGTGTCGGCCCAGTACGGCCGCGACGAGCTCAAGCTCGACGAGACGGTGCTGATCACCACGATCCTGATCGTGCAGTTCGTCGCGTTCTTCGGCGGAGTGCTGCACGGGTGGGGCGCGAAGCGGTGGGGCGCCAAGCGCACCATCCAGGTCAGCCTGCTCGTGTGGGTGGTGGTGATCTCCTCGGCGTACTTCGTGCAGGCCGGGCAGCAGTTGCAGTTCTACGGGCTCGCGGTGGGCATCGGTCTCGTGCTGGGCGGCACCAACGCCCTGTCGCGGTCGCTGTTCAGCCAGATGGTGCCGCCCGGCCGCGAGGCCCAGTACTTCTCGCTCTACGAGGTCGGCGAGCGCTCCACGTCGTGGCTCGGGCCGCTGGTGTTCGCCGGTGTCGGCCAGGCGACCGGGTCGTTCCGGCTGGCGATCATCTCGCTGGTGGTGTTCTTCGTGGTCGGCTTCGTGCTGATGATCTTCGTGCCGGTGCGGCGCGCGATCGAGGCGTCCGGGAACCCGGTGCCGGTCAAGGTGTGACGGCGCGTGCTGGTCGTCGGAGCTCACGCAGGCCGACGACCAGCAGCGTGGCCGCGATCACCACCAGACCGGTCGCCCGGACGAGCAGGTACGCGGCCAGGCCCGGCGCCTGGGGGTAGGCGAGGGTCACCCGCAGGGAGAACAGTTCCATGGGCAGCAGTGCCAGCAGCCAGACCGCGATCGCGAGTCCCGGCGCGGTCGGTCCGCGACGGACCAGGTGCACCACGCCCGCGACCAGCACCACCAGCGGCAGCAGCTCGCCTGCCGTCACGCGCAGGGTGGTGAAGAACTCCCAGTTCGCGCTCGCCGCGCCGAACGCGCCCGCCGCGACGGCCACCCCGAGCATCGCCCAGCGCCACCGCCACGGGTTCGGCGCGGGTGCGTCGCGGTGGAAGCCGAGGACCAGTGCCGCGGCGGTCATCCAGAGCGGGAGCTGCCACAGCACGCTCAGGAACGCCACCGGGCCGTCGTCGGCCAGCGGCACGACCACGAGCCCGTAGACCGCCACGGCGCAGACCAGCGCCTTCGCCGGCGCCCGCTGCCCGAGGGCCATCGCGACCGCCCCACCCACCAGCAGCAGGTTCACCGCCAACGGGACACCCGCGATCCCCGGTGCGCCGAGCGTCGTCGAGGTCAGCGAATCGCCCAGCCAGGTGAACGCGTAGGACACCTGCACGAGCAGCCCGATCAGCGCGACCAGCCGCACCACCTCGCCCACCACCGCGGCACGGGGCGGCCCGCCCACCACGCCGAGCCGGGCGCGTGCGGCCAGGGCCAGCGTCGCGCCGGTCTCGCCCCAGCCGGGCCAGCCGTGCTCCAGGTCGAGGTCGTCGGTGCGGTCGGCGAGGAACAGCCCGACCATCTCCTCCTCGCGCTCGGCGCGGTACCAGCGCGGCAGCACCCGCAGCAGCCTGCGGTAGCGGTTCTCCAGATTGCTCACAGCGCCCCCCTGGCCTTGAGCACGAACGACGCGGCGCGCACGTTCGCCGACAGTCGCGCGACCTCGGCCGACAGGGAGCGGACGCCCGCGTCGGTGAGCCGGTAGTACCGGCGCAACCGGCCCTGGTGGACCTCCTCGCGGTCGCGTTCGGCCAGGCCGTCGGCGACGAGCCGGTCGAGCACGCCGTAGAGCGTGCCCACCCGCAGCCTCATCCGCCCCTCGGACAGGGCGTCAACGGCCTGGACGATCGCGTAGCCGTGCAGCGGCTCCTCCGCCAGTGCGGTCAGCACCAGGAAGGACTGCTCCGTCATCACCCGACCACTCATGGAACGAGTTATATCGGAAAGCGGTATATGACGGCAAGAGGAGCCGCTGCGGTCCGGCTCAGCGCAGGGTCGGCACCACGTCCTCGGCGAGCTTGCCGAGCCGCTCGCGCTGCGGGAAGTCGCCCACCGGCACGCGCGCCACCTCACGGGCGGTCGCGTAGTCCACCACCGACACCGCGTCGAGGTTGCTCAACGTCACGAAGCAGTACCGCCCGTCGGCGCTCGTGGTCGACCAGTACGGCAGCGCCCCGACCGGGTACTGCACGAACCCGTCGGTGGTCAGCCCCGGCCGCGACACGATCGCGGTGTAGTCGTCGATCGTGCCCGCCATGCACAGCTTGGACTGGTCACCGGAGAGCGCCATGCCGTGGTGCGCGGAGTTCTGCGGGTAGTCGTCCACCGAGAGCGCCTGCCCGGCCGCGCTGAACGGCATCTGCACCGTCCGGGTGATCCGCCCCGCCACCAGGTCGTACTCCACGAACCCGTTGAGGTAGGACAGCTGCGCGTACATGGTCTTCTCGTCGGGCGTGATCACCGCGGGCCGGATCCCGTACTCGAAGTTGTAGGTCCGCACCGGGCGCAGCGTCGTCGCGTCGACCACCGTGACCTGCTTGGACCCCTTGAGGAAGTTGAACGCCTTCAGGAACGTCGTGATCCCGATGCTGGCGTTGTAGATGTGCTTGCCGTCCGCGGAGTAGATGTTCTCGTGCGGGTAGGTGCCCGTGCCGAACTCGCCGACGATCCGCCCGGTCGCCGTGTCGATCGCCTGCACCTTCTGCGAGGTGATCGCCGAGATCATGAACCGGGTGCCATCCGGCGACAGCGTGGCGTGGTCGGCCTTCACGCCGTCGAGCGAGGTGCGCCACTTGATCTGCTTCGTGGCGACGTCGATCGCCACCGCGTCGCCGAGGATGCCGCGCGAGAGGTAGAGGGTCCGGCCGTCGGGCGAGAGGTGCGCGTCGTCGACGAACTTGTCGCCCGCCTCCGACCGCACCACCTCGTAGGCGGCGCGCCGGATGGGGTCCATCGCGGCGAGGATCTGCTGGAGGTCGGGGATGCCGTTGATCGTGCCGAGGTTGGCGAACGTGCGGCCGTCGAGGAAGGTGATCGTGCCCGCCTGGGAGTTGCCGACCACCAGGACGTCCCGCGTGGCGGCGACGCTCGGGGAGGGGATCGGGGCCGCGACGGCGGCCCCGGTGGAGGCCAGGAGGACCGCCGCGGTGACGGCGGCGATGAGGGTGCGTGCAGGGGTCATCGACTGCCCTTTCGGCTACTGCGCTGGAACCGGAACTGGACAGTTCACTTTTTCCCACGGCGGTGGCGTCCCGTCGTCCGCCATTCGGCCCAGCGAGCCGCTGAATGTGAAAAATCTTCGCACAAAGGATCTTGTGCGGCCGTCGTCCACCGGAACCAGGGGGCGAGGGCGTCACCCCCGCCCCCCTGCGGTCACAACCCGAACGCCAGCAGCACGTGCCCGCCGTCGGGATTCGGGTAGGCGGGCGCGTAACCCGCCTGCACGTAGACCATCCCGTCGGACACCACCGCTCCCCCGCCGCCGCCGGAGATCGCGCCACCACGACCCGGCAGGCCGTTCACCCCGGTGAAGTCGCGCACCGTGTCGTAGGTCCACAGCACCCGGCCGGTGGCCGAGGAGTAGGCGCGCAGCTTGCCGTCGTTGCCGCCCTCGTAGACCACACCGGGGCTGCTGCTCACCGCTGGACCGTGGCCCAGCGTGCACACCTCGGGGTACGCGGCCGCGCCGCCGGTCGTGCAGCCGTCCGCCGGGTTCGGCGTCTGCCACAGCACGGTGCCGGTGGCCGGGTCGACGGCGAACACCGTGCCGGGATCGGCGAAGTAGGTGGCGATGTAGAGCCGCTCGCCGTCGTAGCTCGACCCCCACTGGATGCCGGAGATACCGCCGCTGGGCAGCGGCACGCCCAGCTGCCTGCGCCACACGACCTCACCGGTGCGGGCGTCGAACACGTGGTAGACACCCAGCTTCTGGCCGACGCCGACCAGGGTGCGGCCACCGACGGTGAACACGTTCGGCGTCGCGCCGATGTCGTAGTCCAGCGCCGACCCGTCCTTCAGACCGGGGCAGTAGCCCTCCGGGTCGGGGTCGTTGCACAGCGACCGCCACGTGTCGGCCTTCGTGACCTGGTTGCGCCACTTCACCGCGCCGGTGCGCGGATCCAGCGCCAGCATCGTGTCGAAGTCCCCCGCGCTGCCGGTGTAGTTCTGGCCGGTGCCGACGTAGAGCGTGCGGGTCCTCGCGTCGATCACCGGCGAACTCCACACCCCGGCACCCGACGGCTCGTACTTCGTCGCGCCGCTGGGCCACGTGCCCACGGCCTGCGGCGGCGGCACCGTGTAGTGCCGCCACGCCAAGGCCCCGGTGTCCGCGTCCAGCGCGTCGAGGTGACCGCGGAACGTGCAGCACGCGTAGTCCTTGCCGGCGGTGTTCTCGGCGCTGGACACCCCCACGTACACCCGGCCGTCGTAGACGAGCGGCGAACTGGTGACCGTGGCCGCCGGGTGCGCGTCGACCTGCTTCGCCCACGCCAACCGGCCGGTCCGCTGGTGCAGCGCGTAGACGTAGCCGCGGATGTCGCCGAAGTACACCTTGCCGTTCGCGACCGCCGGGCCGTCCCACGCCACCGCCGGTCGCGGCCCCGGCTCCACCGAGCCCAGGTCGAACGTCCACCTCTCCGCACCGGTGCGGGCGTCACGGGCGTAGAACTTCCCGTCCGGCCCGCCGAAGTACACGACGCCGTCCACGACCGCGGGCTGGCTGCGCACCGGCAGGTCGGTGTGCGGGTAGCTGAACGCCCACTTGAGCTTCAGGCCCCCCGCGGTGTGCTGGTTGATCCGCCACTCGGCGGGGTTGTGCCTGGTCCCCGACAGGTCCTTCTGCCAGCTCGGCCAGTCGCCGCGGCCACCCGTGGTGGTCGTGGCCGGGTCGGCCGACGCGACG
The DNA here is from genome assembly GCA_039922235.1 of Umezawaea sp. Classification (GTDB taxonomy): domain Bacteria; phylum Actinomycetota; class Actinomycetes; order Mycobacteriales; family Pseudonocardiaceae; genus Umezawaea. Next base: position 8,385 of record JBDSAJ010000253.1, on the reverse strand, counting down.
GCCGCGCCCAGCAGGGCGAGGACCAGCCCGGCTGCCAGTGTCGTGCGTGTGCCCTTCATAGGAGTCCCCCTCGTGGTTCGGGCACTCACCACCCTGGCACCGCACGCGGGGCGCGGAATCCGCCGAAGGGTGCCACCGCGGGGGAAGAAGGTTGATGCCAGGATCAGCCGTTCGGTTGACCCGGACCCCGACCGGGGAGAATGAGGACATGACCAGCACGCACCTCACGGGCGCGACCGAACTGCCCGACGGCACGTGGATCCGAGGCCGCGGCCTGCGCAACCCGACACCGCACGGCCCGACCCCCGACCACGGCCTCTACCTGGGCGGACGGAAGCTGCGCGAACGGCACGACGGCGAGATGACCTGGCCGCACCACTGGGTCGACTGGCCCGACTTCCTGCTGCCCCGCGACCACGCCGACGCCATCGCCCGCATCCGCGAGCTGCACGACTACGCCCGCGCGGGCCACCGCGTCGAGGTCGCCTGCTTTGGCGGCAAGGGCCGCACCGGCACCGTCGTCGCCTGCCTGGCCGCGCTCGCGGGCGTGCCCGCCGACGAGGCCGTCGCGTGGACGCGCGCCCACTACGACCGGCACGCCGCCGAGACGCCGTGGCAGCGCCGCTGGGTCCGCCGCTTCCCGGTCACCTGACCGAACGGGCCAGCAGCGCCAGCGCGGTCTGCGACGCCGAGCCGGGCTCGGCCGTGGCCACCACGAGGTGCGGACCCCCGCCCTGCGGGCTCTGCAGCGCCTGCTGGGTGAGGGTCACCGTGCCGACCAGCGGGTGGTGCATCCGGTAGTCGACGACGTCGCACACCCGCACCCGGTGATCGGCCCACATCCCGGCGAACTCCGGGCTGTGCACGCACAGGTCACCCACCAGCGCCGCCAGCAGCGGGTCGTCCGGGCGCAGGCCCACGGCGACCCGCAGGTTGCCCACGACCGCCGCCGCTTTCGCCGACCAGTCCCGGTACAGCTCCCGCACGTGGGCGTCGAGGAACACCAGCCGCGCCATGTTCGGCCGCGTCGCGGGGTCCTCGGGCGCGACCGGGTCCAGGTGCCCGGCGAACACGGCGTGCCCCATCCGGTTCCACGCCAGCACGTCGGTGCGCCGCCCGAGCACGACCGCGGGCACGTCACCCATCGCCGCCAGCAGCGCACGGGTCGCCGCGGGGACCAGTTCGGGTGCGGGCCGCCGTGCCGCCCGGCGCGGCACCGGTGCGGCCAGCGCGTGCAGGTGGGCGCGTTCGGAGTCGTCCAGCCGCAGCGCCCCGGCCAGCGCGTCCAGCACCTCCGGCGAGGCCCGGTGCGACTGCCCCTGCTCCAGCCGCGCGTAGTACGGCGCGCTCACCCCCGCCAGCAGCGCCAACTCCTCGCGCCGCAGCCCCGGCACGCGCCGCCGGTCGCCGTAGGTCGCCAGCCCGACGTCATCGGGCCGCAGCCGGGCCCGACGAGCCTGCAGGAAGTCGCCGAGGCCGCCCTGTCCACCCATGCCGTCGAGTATGTCGCGCCACCGCCCACCCAGCCCCACCCCGCCGGGGTGTGGCACGACCCCGTGCGGTCCGGACACCGTGGAGCACATCACCACGAGCCGGGAGAACCCATGACCACCGACCTGCACACCCTCGACCTCGCCGAGTTCACCTTCACCCGCCAGGCGTGGGTCGCCTCACCGCCCGCCACCGTCTACGACCTCGTCAGCGACGTGTCCGCGATCGAACAGTGGAGCCCCAGCGCCAGCGCGGTCGCCTACGACGACGGCGACGGCCCGTGGGTCGGCGCCCGGTTCAGCGGCCGCAACCGCCGCGACGACCGCGAGTGGACCACCCGCTCCCAGGTCGTCGCGGCCGACCCGGCGGCCGAGTTCGCGTTCGTCGTCGACGACATCGTGAGCTGGCAGTGGACCTTCCGCGCCGACGGCGAGGGCACGGTGGTCGCGCAGTCGTGGCGACTGCTGCGCACCGACCCCGTGCTCGGCACCGGCCACGCCGACCTGGTCGCGCTGCGCGACCACATGGCCACCAGCGTCGAGTCCACCCTCCTCGCGCTGGCCCGGTGGATCGCCGGCAGGCACTGACGGGAAACTCGGAGGCGGGCGGGCGACCCCGCGCCCTACAGTGGCGCCAACGCGTCGACGGAGACGAGTAGTCGGGGGACCACGCGGGTCCAGAGAGCCGCCGGCAGCTGGAAAAGCGGCCTCGCGCCCCACGGCGAAGACCCTCCCGAGCGCGGGGAGGAACGGCGGGGACCACCCCGCCCCATGCCCCGCCGGCCTGCCCCCGTCACCGGGCTCACGAGGCCGTCGCCCACGGGCAGCGGTGAAGGTGCGGTGGTACCGCGAGTTCCCTTTCTCGCCCGCACCCCCAAAGGATCGCGCACATCCCCCAGGAGTGTGATGATCTCCCGCGTACTCGCCGCCGACCTGCCCCGGCACGTCGGCGCCCGCGTCCGGATCGCCGGCTGGACCCACCGCGTGCGCAAGCTCGGGGCGGTCGCCTTCCTCGTCGTCCGCGACCGCTCCGGACTCGCCCAGGTAGTCCTCCGGGTCCCGGTCGACCTCCCCGCCGAAACCGTCGTCGAGGTCCACGGCCTGGTCACCGCCAACGCCAAAGCACCAGGCGGAGCCGAACTCACCGAACCCGAGATCGCCGTCCTCGGCGAACCGACGACCCCACCGCCCTTCGACCTGCACCGACCCCACGTCACGGCCACCCTGCCGACGATCCTGGACCACGCCGCCGTCGCCCTGCGCCACCCGCGGCTGCGCGCGCCGTTCGAGATCGCCGCCGCGGGCGTCGCCGGGTTCCGCGCCGCACTCGACGACCTGGGCTTCACCGAGATCCACACGCCCAAGATCGTCGGAACGGCCACCGAGTCCGGCGCGACCGTGTTCGGCGTCGACTACTTCGGCACGACCGCGTTCCTCGCCCAATCACCGCAGGTGTTCAAGCAGGCGATGGTCGGGGTGTTCGAACGCGTCTACGAGGTGGGCCCGGTGTTCCGGGCCGAACCGCACGACACCGCCCGCCACCTCGCGCAGTACACCAGCCTCGACGCCGAACTCGGCTTCATCCGCGACCACCGCGACGTCATGGCCGTGCTGCGCCACACCATCGCCGGCATGGTCGCCACCGTCGCCGACCGCGCCACCACCGCGGTCGACCTACTCGACGCGCGGCTGCCGCACGTGCCCGAGGACATCCCGACGATCCACTTCACCGACGCCCAGGACCTGCTCGCCCGGCACACCGCCGACGACCCGCGCGGAGAACCCGACCTCGCCCCCGCCCACGAACGGTGGCTCTCGGGGTGGGCGCGCGACACCCACGACTCCGACTTCCTGTTCGTCACCGGCTACCCGATGGCGAAACGACCCTTCTACACCCACCCCGACCCGGAACGGCCCGCGTACTCCAACAGCTTCGACCTGCTCTTCCGCGGCCTGGAACTCGTCACCGGAGGTCAACGCCTGCACCGCCACGCCGACTACCTCGCCGCGCTCGCGGCCCGCGGCGAAGACCCGAGCGCCCACCGGGACCACCTGGACGTCTTCACCGCCGGGATGCCACCCCACGGCGGCTTCGCCATCGGGCTGGAACGCTTCACCGCCCGACTGCTCGGCGCGGACAACATCCGCCGCACCGCCTTGTTCCCCCGCGACCTGCACCGCCTGCACCCCTGAACGGCAGGTGGGGCCCGTCGCGCGACGGGCCCCACCGCTCTGCCCTCGCGAGCCCCTCACCCGGACACCGCGTGTCCCGCGGTCGGACACCCCGAAACCCTCAGCCGGACACCCGTGGGGGTGCGTGAGTGTTCGACTCGCGGGGGACGGCCTACCGGTACTTCTTCAGCTCGCGCTTCGCCAGCGACATCCGGTGCACCTCGTCCGGCCCGTCGGCGAGCCGCAGCGTGCGCGCCGCCGCCCACAGGTCCGCCAGCGGGAAGTCCTGGCTCACGCCACCGGCGCCGTGTGCCTGGATCGCCTTGTCCAGCACCCACTCCGCCATCAGCGGCACACCGATCTTGATCGCCTGGATCTCGGTGTGCGCGCCCTTGTTGCCCACGGTGTCCATCAGCCACGCCGTCTTGAGCACCAGCAGCCTGGCCTGCTCGATGCGCACCCGCGACTCGGCGATCCACTCCTGCACCACGCCTTGGGCGGCGATCGGCTTGCCGAACGCGACCCGCTCGTTGGCACGGCGGCACATCAGCTCCAGCCCACGCTCGGCCATGCCGATCAGCCGCATGCAGTGGTGGATGCGGCCCGGACCCAGCCGGGCCTGGGCGATCGCGAAGCCCTGGCCCTCGCCGGCGATCAGGTTGTCCGCGGGCACGCGCACGTCGGTGAACGTGACCTCGGCGTGGCCGCCGTGCGGGCTGTCGGTGTAGCCGAACACGGTCATGCCGCGCTTGACCTGCACACCGGGGGTGTCGCGCGGGACGAGGATCATCGCCTGCTGCTGGTGGCGTTCGGCGTCGGGGTTGGTCTTGCCCATCACGATGAAGATCGCGCAGTTCGGGTTCATCGCGCCGGAGGACCACCACTTGGTCCCGTTGATCACGTAGTCGTCGCCGTCGCGCTCGATGCGGGTCGCGATGTTGGTGGCGTCCGAGGAGGCCACGTCGGGCTCGGTCATGCAGAACGCCGAGCGGATCTCGCCGTCGAGCAGCGGCTGGAGCCACTGCTTCTTCTGCTCGTCGGTGCCGAACATCGTCAGCACCTCCATGTTCCCGGTGTCGGGCGCGGCGCAGTTGAACGCCTCCGGCGCGAGGTGCGGGCTGCGGCCGGTGATCTCCGCCAGCGGCGCGTACTGCAGGTTCGTCAGCCCAGCGCCGTGCTCGGCGTCGGGCAGGAACAGGTTCCAGAGCCCGGCCTTGCGGGCCTGCGCCTTGAGCTCCGCCACGACCGGCATCCGCGACCACTCGTCGTCGGCGGCCGCGAGCTGCTCCTCCAGCACCGCCTCGGCGGGGTAGACGAACTCGTCCATGAAGGCCAGCAGCCTGCCGCGGAAGTCTTCCGTCTTGGCGTCGTACGCGAAGTCCATCGGTCAGTACTCCTTGATCGCGAGGAGGCCCTGGCGCACGAGCGGCAGGGTGAAGTTGCCGAGCTGGGAGAACCCCGCGCCCACGGTCTTGCCGGTGGTGTAGCGGTAGTGGATGCCCTCGAGGATCACGGCCAGCTTGAAGTAGCCGAACGCGATGTACCAGCCGAGTTCGGACACGTCGGCGCCGGTGCGCGCGGCGTAGCGGGCGACCAGTTCGCCTGCGGTGGGGAAGCCGGGCAGCGACGGCACGGTGCCGGTGATCGGGTCCTGGTCGATGCCCAGGCCGTGCCAGTACACGTGCAGCAGGCCGACGTCGGCGAGCGGGTCGCCCAGCGTCGCCATCTCCCAGTCCAGCACCGCGCTGATGCCCAGCGGGTCACGGGTGACCAGCACGTTGTCCAGCCGGTAGTCGCCGTGGATGATCGTCGCCCGCGCCGAGGCCGGGACGCGGTCGCCCAGCCGCTCCCGCAGGTCGTCGATGCCTTCCAGGTCACGGCTGCGCGACGCGTCGAGCTGCTTGCCCCACCGCTTCACCTGCCGGACCAGGAACCCCTCGGGGCGGCCGAAGTCGCCGAGGCCCACGGAGTCGGGGTCCACGTCGTGCAGGTCGGCCAGCACGTCCACCAGCCGGTTGCCCAACGTCAGCGCGTCGGCGGGGGTGAGCCACTCGCACTGCTCACGGCTGCGCAGCGCGGCACCCGCGACCTCCTCCATCAGGTAGAACGGGGCCCCGAGCACGTCGGTGTCGGTGCACAGCAGCTCCACGGCGGGCACCGGGACGGCGGTGTCGGCGAGCGCGGCGATGACCCGGTGCTCGCGGGTCATGTCGTGCGCGGTCGCGAGCACGTGGCCCAGCGGCGGGCGGCGCAGCACCCACCGGTCCTGCCCGTCGGTGACCCGGTAGGTGAGGTTGGAGCGGCCGCCGGGGATCAGCTCGCCGGTCAGCGGGCCCTTGCCGAGGTAGCCGGCGAGCCGGTCCAGGTCGAGGCCGGGCAGTTCGGTCATGGCTTCACTCCCAGGCCGGCGAGCGCGGCACGGGTGCCGTCCGTGTCGGTGTGCAGGAACGCGTGCAGCCCCACGGCCTTGGCGCCGTCCACGTTGACCTGCATGTCGTCGAAGAAGACGCACCGGTCGGCCGGCAGGTCCAGCAGGTCCAGGGTGTGGGTGAAGATCGCGGGATCGGGCTTGCGCAGGCCGACGCGACCGCTGATGACGAGGGTGTCGAACAGCTCCAGCAGCAGGTCCTCGGGATATCCCTCGCCCCAGCTGTTGGACAGCAGCACCGTGCGCACGCCGCTCGCGCGGACCTCGCGGACCAGGTCCACCATCGCCGGGTCCGGGTTCGCGGTGCCGAACATGCGGCGCAGCAGGCCCTGCGCGGCGATCTCGCCGCCGTCGACGGTGACCAGCTCGGCGGCCAGCAGCCGTTCGAACTCCGCCACCGGCAGCAACCCGGTCTCCAGGCGGACGACCGGGTTGTCCGGGGCCGCGTCGCGGCCCATCCAGCCCTTGATCGTCCTGCCGTAGCGGTCGCGGTCGATGTTCTCGCTGGTCAGCCAGTGCTCGACGAAGGTCGGCACCGACACCGTGAGCACCCCGCCCCAGTCCAGCACCACCGCGTCGATCTGCCGTTCGTCCTCGTTGCCCACGAAAGCGAGCGTACCGACCAGTTGGTATGTCGGCAATGGGAACCCCTATCCGGCCGCCGCGAGGTATCCGGATGAGACGCCGGACACTCCTGGTCCTGTGTGGGGGTGAGCGACATGTCGGTCGGCCCGGACTGGGGTGAAGCGGCGTCGATGGTGGCGTCGGGCGAGTGGGCGCTGCACGTCGACGGGGACCTGGCCGGGGCGCGGTGCTGGTTCACCAAGGCCTACGAACACGCCGAACGGGCCGGTGACCCGGAACTGGTGGCACTGGCCGCGGTCGGGCTCGGCGGGCTGTGGGTGCACGAGCACCGCACCGCCACCGACGCCGCGGCCGTCGAGGCGCACCAGAGGGAAGCGCTGAGCGCGTTGGACCCGCGGTCCTCGCTGGCGCTGCGGATGCGGGCCCGGCTGGCCGCCGAGGACGACTACCGGGCCGTCCGCTCGGACACGATCCTGCCGCTGGTCCGGGAGGCGCGCGAGGCGGGCGACCCGGTCGCGCTCTCGGAGGCGCTGAGCCTGGCCCACCACTGCCTGCTCGGCCCCCAGCACGCCGACCTGCGGCTGGCACTGGCCGAGGAACTGCTGCGCGTCGGCTCGCGCACCGGACGGCCCAGCGACGTGGTGATGGGCCTGCTGTGGCGCACCGTCGACCTGTTCCTGCTCGGCGACCCGCACGCCGAGCGCTCGCTGGCCGAACTGTCGGCCTCCGCGGCCGTGAACCGCAACGCCGCCGCCTCGTTCGCCCGCACCGGCATGCAGGTCATGGTCGACATCCGCGCGGGCAGGCTGGACGACGCGGAGAAGCTCGCCCACGAGTGCGCCGCGCGGGGCCGCGTCACCGGCGACGCCGACTACCTCGGCTGGTACGGCGCGCAACTGGTCGCCATCCGCTGGTACCAGGGCAGGGTCGGTGAACTCGTCGAGGTCCTGCAGGGGATCGCGAACTCCCCCACCCTCAGCGCCACCGACGACGCGTTCGTCGCCGGGCTGGCCGTCGCGGCGGCCACCGCCGGGGACACCCGCGTGGCCCGCGGCGCGCTCGCCCGGCTGCGCGGCACGGGCCTGGGCAGGCTGGCCCGCTCCAGCTCGTGGCTGTGCTCGCTGAACGGCGCCGTGGAGGCCGCGGCACTGCTGGGCGACACCGAGACCGCCGCACAGGTGTACCCGCTGCTGCTTCCCCACGCGCGGCTGCCGATCATGGCGAGCCTGGCCGCCGCCTGCTTCGGCTCCACCCACCACGCGCTGGGCGTCGCCTCCCTCGTCCTCGGCGAGACCGACCGCGCCGTCGAGCACTTCCGCACGGCCGTCGAGCAGAACACCGCGCTCGGCCACTGGCCCGCCGCCGCGGTGTCGCGGCACCGGCTCGCCCAGGCACTGGCCGCGCGCGGCGAGCCGTGGACCGCCGAGATCGAGCGCTCCGCCGCGGCGCGCGAGGCCGCGTCGATGGGGATGGCGCTGCCGGAAGCCGACCGGAACGCCGTGGTGTGCACGCGGACCGGTCGGCGCTGGCGGCTCGAACTGGGCGAGCGCGCCGCCGTCGTGGACGACTCCGTCGGCGTGCGGTACCTGGCGACGCTGGTCGCGAACCCGGCCGTGGAGATCCCCGCCATCGAACTCGCCGATGGGGCCGTGCCGTCCTCGGGCACGGCCCAGCCGGTGCTCGACGACGCCGCGCTGCGCCAGTACCGGC
>JBDSAJ010000252.1:0-4377 GCA_039922235.1 Umezawaea sp. | reverse complement strand
CGGCCCGAGCGCACTGCGCACGTGCCCCGGCAGCCTGGTCGGGTTCAGCTTCGGCACACCGGAGCGGCCGAACGCCATGACGGTGCACGACGCCGCCCGCCACCACGACCTGGACCGCCGCCGCGGCAGTGATGTCGGCGAGCGGATCGCCCTGCACGGCGATGAGGTCCGCCAGCCGTCCCGGTTCGACGGTGCCGAGCTGGTCGGCCAGGCCGAGCCACCGCGCCGGGTTGCGGGTGGCGGTGGTGAGTGCCTCGTGCGGTGTGAAACCGTGGCGGACCATCGCGCGCAGGTTCTGGTGCAGGCTCAGCGCCACGTCGTCCAGCGGGGCGTCGGTGCCGGAGATGACGAAACCGCCGCCGCGGTGGATCGCCAGCAGCATCGCCACCCAGCCGGGGAGGGCGACGTGGGACAACTGGTTGGCCGGGGTGTCCTTGGCGGCATCGGCGACCTTCTGCGCGAACCTCGCGTACTCCCACGGCGGCAGCAGGGCCTTGGTGCGCGGGTCGTCCAGCAGCGAGTGGTCGTCGGCGTAGAGGATCGCCGAGTGGAACAGGGTCGGTGTGACCGACATGCCCGAGGCGGCGAAGAGGCCGGTGACGTCCTGGTAGCTGCGGCCCAGCCTGCTCGTGGTGTGCGAGTAGCCGAGCCGGTTGGTCGCGCCGACGTGCTCCATGCCGTCCATGCCGACGTCGACCGCCGGGTACAGGTAGTGGGAGCTGAGCGGCATCCCGTTGCGGTGGGCCATCTCCACGACCTTGCGCTGCGAGGCGACCGGGAGGCGGACGTACGTCTTGATCAGGTCGTACTCCAGCTCGACGGCCCGTGACAGCTCCAGCGCCAACTGGTCCTCGCCGCGGGTGGGGCGCATGAAGTTGTAGTAGACCCGGCCGCCGTCGACGGCCTCGCCGGTGGCGAAGTACCGGGGACCGACGCGCAGCCCCGCGTCGAGCGCCTCCCTGGTCTCCAGCATCTGGTACGCCGGGTCGCCCGGTGAGCGCGTGGTCGTGATGCCGTAGGACAGCCACAGCCTGCCCTGGCGGTCGCCCCACTGCCGTCCGCGCAGGTGCCAGTGGTTGTGCGCGTCGATCAGCCCCGGCATCACGGTGAGCCCCGAAGCGTCCACGACGGCCAGTCCCGGCCAGTCGCGGCGGTCGTGCACGCCGACGATCCGGTCGCCGTCGAGCACCACGTCCGCGTTGCGCCGCAGGGTCTTGCTCCGGCCGTCCCACAGGGCACCGGCCCGCACGACGGTCTTGCCGCGCGGGCGGGACCGGGTGAAGGTCAGCGGGAGTCCGACGGTGCGGGGGCGGCCGCCGTCCACGCCGACCAGCTTCAGCCTGCCGTTGTTGAGGTAGAGCAGGGTCTTCGAGTCGCCGCTCCACGACGGCGCGTCGCTCGCCTCGCGGGTGAGCTGCCTCGGCTCGCCGGTGAACGCGCCGCGGGCGTCGACGGGCACCACCCACACGACGCTCTCCACGACGAACGCGAGCCACTTGCCGTCCGGCGACCACACCGGGCCGTCGTCGCCCCTGGTGGACAGGGACTTGTACGGCATCGGCTCGGTGTAGCGGACGGCTCCGTCGTCCAGCCCCACGGTGAGGACCTGGCTGGTGCCCTCGCGGAACCGCTTGGAGAACGGCTTCACCGCGGCGAGCGCGATGGTCCTGCCGTCGGGCGACCAGGTGGGGCGGCCGGGCTGGAACAGCGCCGGGAGCACCTTGGCGGCCGTCGCCGCGGCGACGTCGTACACCCAGGTCGCGCCGTCTGCGTCCTGGTAGGCGATCCGCGTGCCGTCGGGCGACCAGCGCGGTGTGATCTGCGCGCCGGGCAGGGTCGTCAGCCTGCGCTGCTCGCCGGTGGCCACGTCGTGCCGCCACAGCGCGGCCGTGCCGCCGCGGTCGCTCGCGTACACCAGCGCGGTGCCGTCGGGGTGCCAGTCGGGGTCGGAGTTGAAGAACCCGTCGTCCACGACCTTGCGCGGCCGACCGCCGACGGGCAGCAGCCACAGCGCGTTCAGCGCCCGGAAGGCGACGGTCCGCCCGTCCGGTGACAGGACGGGGCCCGCGATGCCCCGGACCGGTCGTGCGGCCCGCGACGACACGTCCCGCCGGGCCCGGCGGTCCTCGTGCGGCCGGTAGGGCACGGTCGCGTCGAACGGCACGGTGGCCTTGGTGCCGGCCGCGAGGTCACGGGTGCGCAAGCCGCCGTCGGCGGTGTAGAGGATCGTTCCCGCGCCGGCCCAGGAGACGGGGAAGCCGAACAGGTCCTCGGCCGCCGACACGACCTGCCCGCCGACGACGAGCTCCGTCACGGCACCGCGCAGCGTGGTGTAGGCCAGCCTGCCGTCGGGCGCGTAGGCCGGGCCGAGGAGGCGGGTGTCCGCGACCGGCTCGACCAGCCGCTGCCTGCCGCCGGTGAGGTCGACGGCGTCGATCGCCGTGCCGTCGACCGTGCACAGGACCCGACTGCCGTCCGGCGCCCAGTTCGGCTCGCCCTCGTCCACGTCGGTGCTGGTCAGCCGCGTCTGCTTGTCGGTGCTCAGGTCGAGCACCCACAGGTCGTAGCTGCCGCCCACGTCGGCGCTGAACACGATCCGGGTGCCGTCCGGCGAGAACCGGGGCTCGCGGTGGTCGTTGAGACCGGTGGTCAGCTGCCGGAGGCCGCGGCCGTCGACGCCGATGGTCCACAGGTGGTAGGTGCCGTCGCGGTAGGACTGGAACACCAGGGTCTTCGAGTCCGGCGAGAAGTGCGGGCGGGTGGCGTCCTGGTCGGCGTCGGTGAGCCTGCGGGCCCGGCCGCCGCCCGCGGGCAGGACCCAGATCGAGGTGTAGAGGTCGATCGCGATCAGCTTGCCGTCCGGTGAGAGCGCGGACGAGATGCCGGTGCCCTCGCGGGCGGTGAAGCGGTGCCTGCCCGACTCCCCCGCTTCGGCCTCGGCGGCCTCGGCGGCCGGGGTGCCGACGAACGCGGCCCCTCCCAGCACGGCGGCTCCGCGGAACAGGCCGCGACGGGTCAAACCGGTCTGATCAGAATCCATGTCCGTCCCCCGTGTACGTGATGGCGATCACCCGACACGCTACCCAGGTTGACATGTCACTCTGACACTATTCGCTCACATGGACGAATGCGTCCCGCTGTCCCTCCGGCGGGCCGCGTAGACCCCCGCCTCGGTGCGTCGGTCGAAGCCGAGCTTGTGCAGCAGCGACGACACGTAGTTCTTCACGGTCTTCTCCGCCAGGTACAGCCGGTGCGCGATCTGCCGGTTCGTCAGGCCCTCGGCGATCAGGTCCAGGATCCGCCGCTCCTGCGGGCTCAGCGTCGCGTACCGCGGGTCCTCCTCGGGCCCGCTGCGCAGCCGCTGCAGGACGGTCGCGGTCACGCCGGCGTGCAGCAGCGACCCTCCCCCGGCGAGCGTGCGGACGGCGGCGACCAGGTCGCTGCCGGACACCTGCTTGAGCATGTACCCCGCCGCACCGGCCATGATCGCGCCGAACAGCGCCTCGTCGTCGGAGTACGAGGTGAGCATCAGGCACGCGGGCGGCGGCTGCGTGGTCGACCGGATCTCCCGGCACACGGTCACGCCGTTGCCGTCCGGCAGGCGCACGTCGATGATCACCACGTCCGGCTTCAGCTCCGGGGCGGCGGCCAGCGCGGCGGCTGCCGTGTCCGCCTCGCCGACCACGGTGATGTCGGCCTCGACGGCCAGCAGCTGCTGCAACCCGCGGCGCACGATCTCGTGATCGTCCACCAGCAGCACGGTGATCGCCATTCCGCCTCCTAACCGAAGTCGTGGTGCTGCACCAGCGGGACCGACCAGACGACGGACACGCCCAGGCCCGGTTCCGAGTCGACCGCGCACCGACCGGACCACCGGTCGGCGCGCGCGGACATGTTCACCAGTCCCCCGCTGTGCCGGACCTGGTGCTCGGGCAGGCCCTTCCCGTTGTCGCGCACGACGAGTTCGAGCGACGTGGCCGCGCGGTCCACGGTCACCGAGACCGAGACGGACGTCGCACCAGCGTGCCGGGCGGCGTTGGCCAGCGACTCCCGCAGGCTCGCCAGCAGGTCGGGGCGCACCGGGTCGGGCACGACCGAGTCGAGCGGCCCGTCGAGCGCCACCGTCGGCTCGAACCCGAGCAGCCGCGCGGAGTCCCGCACCGCGCGCAGCAGCTGGCCGCGGAGGCTGGTGCCGCCGCTGGGCGGCTCGTGCAGGGAGAAGATGGTCCGCCGGATCTCGCGGATGGTGTGGTCGACCTCCTCGATGAACCCGGCCAGCCGAGCCGCGACCTGCGGCTGCGACACCGTGCCGTTGAGCCCCTGCAACCCCAGGCCGAGGCCGAACAGCCGTTGGATCACCAGGTCGTGCAGGTCGCG
>JBDSAJ010000251.1:0-7474 GCA_039922235.1 Umezawaea sp. | reverse complement strand
TGCACGACCACGACGCGCACTTCGGCCACCAGCTGGAGCGGCTCGCGCTGCTGATCGGGCTGTCCGGCCAGGTCAGGGGCACTGCCTAGGTCTGATCTCACCCTGGCGAGCGATGTTCGCCAACAGTCGAACGCCGTAGTCTGGCCTGGTGAAGCACCCGCAAGAGCATCCCTCCACCGACCAGATGAGGCTCATCGAGGTCATGGGCGCGCTCAGCGATCCCATCCGCGTCGGGCTCGTCCGGGTGCTGTCCGACGGTGGGGAACGCGGCTGGAGCGAACTGCGGGCGCCGGTGGCGAAGTCGACGTTGAGCCACCACCTGAAGACCCTGCGCGCGGCCGGGTTGACCCGCACGCGCGAGGTGGGCACGCGGTGCTTCGTGCGCCTGCGCCGCGACGAGGTCGACGCGCGCTTCCCCGGTCTGCTGGCCGCCGTGCTGGCCGCGGCCGCCGCCGAGGACGTCGAGGAACATGTCGGTTTGGCCACTACCGGCTAGCAGCCCGTCGGCCGCAGGACACACCCTTTCCTTGCGGCACAACAAGATCCGCGAGCCAACGGCCGGAAGTCCACGATGCGGTGATGTCTACTCCCGCGAGTTCTGCCGGTGGTTCTGCCTGGCATTCCTCCGCCACGTTGGGTGCAGTGGTCGTTGAGGGATGGAGGGCTCCGGAGTGCAGCAGGTACTGGTCGATTTCCGCACCGAGTCGCCCGCGGGCGGCGAGCATGCCGCGCTGTTGACGGCTTCTTCCGGTGCGCTGTTCCGCGGCGACCACTGGGTCATCCGAGCGGGCGGTGAGGCGGTGATCGGCTTCTGCAGCTCGGCGGGCACGCCGCTCGGGCGCGTCACGCTGGTCGGCTCGCCGAGGGCCAAGGCGCGGCGGCCGGTGGAGATCCGGATGGAGGCCAACGGCACCCTCGTGTGGACGCGGGAGGGCCTGCCGGGCACCAGGACGCGGGAGATGGAGCGGTTCGACATCCCCGCCTCGGTGCTGCGGCCGGGCCAGAACGCCCTCACCGTGCGGAACTGCGGTTCCGAGGAATCGGTCTACCGGCTGTACAAGGTGTCGTTCGAGCCGCTGGTCTAGGGTTCCGCCCATGCGCGCACGTCCGCGGCAGGACGGCCGCGATCTCGCTCAACCGGTCCGCCTCGTCCTGGCGGTCTGACGATGGCGCGGATCGGACACTTCGCGAACGCGCGGGCGGCGGAACGCTTCCAGGAAGCGCACGCGGCGGCCATGAGCGCGTGGCCCGAGCACGAGACCCTCGACGTGCCAACGGAGTTCGGGACGACGAGGGTGTACCACCGGGCAGGCGGCGGTGTGCCGTTCGTGTTCCTGCATGGCGCGGGCGCGACCTCGGCGGCGTGGGCGGACACCGTGGAACGGCTCAGCAGGCCGGTGTTCGCGGTCGACGTGCTCGGCGATTTCGGCGGGAGCGTGCAGGCGAAACCCTTGGCGGACATGGTGGTCTGGCTGGACCAGGTGCTGGACGGCCTGCGGCTGACCGAGGTCGTGCTGGTCGGGGCGTCCTACGGCGGCTGGGTGGCCACGCACCACGCCGCCCGCTTCCCCGACCGGGTCGCCGGGCTCGTGCTGGCCGAACCCGCCGCCGGGGCGTTCGCCCCGTACCGGGTGCGTACGGTGCTGTACGCCCTGCTGGCCAAGGCGAGCGGTCTCGAAGGGTCCTGGCGGCGGTACTTCCGGTGGATCGCGAACGGCGTCGAGCCGTCGCCGGTCATGACCATCGGGATGGCGCACTGGCGCACGGGACTCGTGCTACCGCGCCGGATCCCGGACCGGGTGCTCGCGGCGGTGCGGGCGCGGACGCTCGTGCTGGTCGGCCGCGACAGCCGCGCGCAGGACCCGGCCGAGGTCGTCGCCCGCGCGGCGCAGCTCATCCCGGACGTGACGACCGAGGTGCTGGACGGCGGTCACGGCCTGGACGGCGAGGTGGCCGAGCGGATCGCCGCGTTCAGCGGTCCACCGCCCTCCACAGCTCCTCGCCGAACTTGATCGCGAGCAGCACCAGCAGCACCCCGAACGTGACCGTCACCACGCACCGCAGGACCACCCGCCAGGCGGGACCGTTCATGGGGACCTCCTCTACCCGGTCACCGCGGCGACGGCGGCGCGCAGCGCCCGTGCCACGCCGAGGTCGCCCTCGATCGACAAGTCCTCTTCCCCGGTGCGGCCCCACAGCCACAGGTCGACGGCGGACGCCGACCCGGTGACGACGGCGTCGGCATCCGCTCCCACGGGGAAGTCGACGACGCCTGGGTGCAGCGCGACCGTCCACTCGCGACCGGGGACGCGCAGCGCGACCACGCGGCCGTCGGCGTGGGCACCCGGCGGGAGGTGGCAGCCGAGCCACAGCCCGAGCACCTCGTCGACGCCGTCGGCGGCCAGGTCGGCGTCCAGCGGGGCGGCGAGGCCTGCCGCGGCCTGCGCGTCGACCCGGTGCACGGCAGTTTCGTGCGCCATGCGCCGCACCCAGAAGCCGATCGTGCGGTCCCACGCGCACCACGTCGCGGCGGGCTCGTCGGCGCGGGCCGGGTCGAGCACGGCCAGCAGCGCCGTGACACCGATCCGGTACCACTCCAGCAGCTCGGCGTCCTCCGGCCCGGTGTCGAGGCCGGTGGGCCTGCGGCCGTCGGTGACCCAGCGGGTGACCAGGCGGTGGATGCCGCCGACGTGCCGGACGAGGTCGTCCACGGTCATCGGCTCGCACCGGGGCACCGACCGGTCGCGCGGCACCAGTTCGGCTGCCGCGGCGAGCGCGGCGGCGTCGGTGCGGAGCGCACCGGCCAGCGCGTGGGGGTTCATCCGCGCAGTTTCGCCGAGCGGACGTCCGGTGACCAGACCCCCGGTGGTAATTCCGTCGCGGACGGCGGCCGACGGGCGTATGACTCCGGAATGGGACTGACGATCCGCACCCTCGGCGAGGACGACTACCAGGCGTTCAGCGATGTCGTGGCGGCGGCGTTCCTGTCCGACCCCGACCCGTCGGACGCGGCGTTCGAGCGCCCGCTCTACGACCTGGACCGGGTGCACGGCGTGTTCGACGGCTCGGAGCTGATCGGCTCGGGGGCTGTGCTCGCCAGGGAGGTGACCGTGCCCGGCGCGGGACCGCGACCGACTGCCGCGATCACCTCGGTCGGCGTCAAACCCGGTCACCGCAGGCGCGGGGTGCTGACCAAGGTCATGCGGGCGCAGTTCGACCAGATGCGCGATCAGGGTGGTGAGGCGCTCGCGGTGCTGTGGGCGTCCGAGGGGTCGATCTACGGCCGCTACGGCTACGGCCTGGCGGCGCAGATGACCGACCTCCGGCTGCCGAGGGGCGCGGCGTTCCACCCCGGCGTCGACGTCGGCGAGGAACGGGTGCGCGAGGTGCCGCGCGACGAGGCAATGCCGCTGCTCCGGGCGGTCTACGACCGGGTGGCGCCGACACGGGCCGGGTACCTGAGCCGGGCCGAGGCGCACTGGGACTACCACCTCGCCGACGGCGAGCAGCACCGCGACGGGCTGACGAAGTACCGGTTCGCGCTGCACCCCAGGGGGTACGCGGTGTACCGGGTCAAGAACTCCTGGGGCGACCGCGGGCCGGACAACGAGCTGAACCTCCGCGAACTGACGGCGGAGGACGACCAGGCCCACGCGGCGCTGTACCGGTACCTGCTCGACCTGGACATGGTCGGCGAGCTGCGGTACTTCGGCGGATCGGACGACCCCGTGTACCACCTGCTGGCCAACCCCCGGCTGGCCCGGCGGTCGAACCGCGACTCGCTGTGGGTGCGGTTGGTGGACGTGGACCGCGCGCTGGTCGAGCGCGGCTACCTGTCCGATGTGGACGTCGTGCTGGACGTGACCGACGACTTCTGCCCGTGGAACGCGGGTCGCCTGCGGTTCACCGTGCGAGGCGGCGAGGCGGATGTGCGCAGGGTCACCGACGAGCCGGACGTGGTGCTCGACGTCAGCGCGCTCGGCGCGGCGTTCCTCGGCGGCACCCGGCTGAGCACGCTCGCCAAGGCCCACTTCGTGCGGGAACGGACGCCGGGCGCGGTGCGCGCCCTGTCGCACGCCCTGCTCGGCGAGGCCGTCCCCCACTGCCCCGAGGTGTTCTGAGCTGTTCCGAGGGAACCGGCGGCGGTGCGTCCTCGTTGTCCGGTTATCTACCTCAGGAGGCACCGGTGGGCACAGTCGTGTTGCTCGCGATCGTCCTCGTGATCCTCGGCGGGGTCCTCTACCTGGTGAAATCCAGTGCGGATACCAAACGCCGGGAACTCGACGACGCCAAGTCCGAAGCCCGGCGCTGGGTCGAACGGCTCGGCGGGCAGGTCATGAACCTGACCGGGACGAACACCGCGGCCCAGCAGGCCATGGCGGACGCTTCCGAGCGCTTCACCGCGGCGGGCTCGCAGATGGAGCAGGCGCAGACGAAGGAACAGGCCCGGCAGGTCACGCAGACGGCCATGGAAGGCCTGTACTACGTGCGCGCCGCCCGCACCGCGATGGACATGGACCCCGGTCCGGAACTGCCCGACCTCACCGGCCAGAGCCGCGCGGGCCAGGTGTCCGAGGACCGGGACGTGACCGTGGAAGGCCACGAGTACGCGGCTTCACCGAAGCCCGGCTCCCGCACGCCGCACTACTACCCCGGCGGTGTCGTCGCGGGCCGACCGGTGCCGCAGGGCTGGTACAGCGAGCCGTGGTGGAAGCCCGCGCTCGTGGCGGGTGCCTGGGGCGTCGGCTCGTTCCTGCTGTTCGACGCCATGTTCTCCGGGATGCACGGCTACTCGGGCGACGCGATGAACGCCGCCTACGCCGACGGCTACCAGGACGGGGCCGCCGCGGACGGCGGTGACGGCGGCGGTGACGCGGGCGGCTTCGACGGCGGCGATTCCGGCGGGTTCGATTCCGGCGGGTTCGACGGGGGAGGCTTCGACGGCGGCTTCGACTTCTAGGCCATGATCACGGGATGAGCGATCTCGCGTTCCCGCCCGCCCTCGCCGCCGCGCTGTCGGTCGACTTCGACTACCGCGACGGCGAGGGCGTGGACTTCGAGCCGTACGACCAGTTCGAGCCCGTCGAGGAGACGGCCGAGTGGCTGCCCCAGTGGACGGAGGTGGAGCTGGACCCCGCCGACTTCCGGATGTTCGGCTGCGACGGCACCGGCGGCTACGCCGGGCTCTGGTCGGGCGCCGTCGTGTTCTTCGGCTCCGAGGGCGAAGCCGGTGTGGTGGCCCGGAACCTCGGCGACTTCCTGTGGCTGCTCGCCGACGGGTCCGGCCCTCTCGAGGCCATCGAGGACCCCGACCGGGAGTCCCAGCCGGACGCCGCCTTCACGGCCGTGGCCGAGAAGTGGTCGGACACCCCGCGCAAGACCGCCGCCGAGGTGGTAGCCGCGGCGGCGGCCGCGTTCCCCGGCTTCGCCGAGATGGTCCAGGGCCCGGCCTACTCCGGCTGACAGGTGGGGCACCAGTAGAGGTTGCGGCCCGCCAGGTCGCTCATCGCGATCGGCGTGCCGCACACCAGGCACGGCATCCCGGTGCGGCGGTACGCGTAGACCTCGCCGCCGTGCCGGTCCTGGCGCGGCGCCCGGCCGGTCACCTCGGGCAGGTGCTCCGGTCGGACCGTGTCGATGCGGCCGACCTTCACGCCGTACCGCATCAGCACCACCAGGTCCGCCCACATCAGGTCCCACAGCCCCCGGTCGATCTTCAGGCCGGGCGTGAGCGGGTGGACCCCGTGCCGGAACAGGACTTCGGCGCGGTAGACGTTGCCGACCCCGGCCAGCACCTTCTGGTCCATCAGCAGCACGGCGATCGACGTCCGCGACGCGGAGATCCTGGTGAAGCAGGCGTCCGGGTCGGCGTCGCGGCGCAGCGGGTCGGGCCCCAGCCGGGCGCGCACGGCCGCCACCTCGGCGTTCGTCAGCAGTTCGCAGACGTTGGGGCCGCGCAGGTCGGCCCAGTGCGTGCGACCCGTGATCCGCATCCGCACCTGGCCGACCGGGACGGTCGCGGGCAGCGGGTGCTCGTCGAACGTCCCGTACAGCCCGAGGTGCACGTGCACCGTGGCGTCCGGGCCGTACACGTGGAACAGGTGCTTGCCGTGCGCCTCGGCGCGCTTGAGCACCCGGCCGTCCACAAGGGACGCCGAGGACGCGAACCGCCCCTGCGGGCTGGAGACCTCCACCGGCGCACCCGCGAAGAGGCGCCGGTGGAGCTTCGCGAGCCGGTGCAGCGTGTGGCCTTCGGGCATGGCTACGGGAGCGGCGGGGCGACGTGGGTGGTCTCGTAGTCCCCGACGATCCCGATGCGGCGGGCGTGCCGCACCTCGCCGGAGAACTTGGTGGCCAGGAACGCCTCCACGATCGCGGTCGCCTCCTCGGCGGAGTGCATCCGCGCGCCGATGCCGACGAGCTGGGCGTCGTTGTGCTCGCGGGACAGCGTCGCGGTCTCGACGCTCCACGCGAGGGCGCACCGCGCGCCGGGCACCTTGTTGGCGGCGATCTGCTCGCCGTTGCCGGAGCCGCCGATCACCACGCCGAGGCTGCCCTCGTCGGCGACGACGCTGGTGGCTGCGGCGATGCAGAAAGCGGGGTAGTCGTCCTCGGCGTTGTAGACGGCCGGGCCGACGTCGACCACCTCGTGGCCGGAGGCCGTGAGGTGCTGGACGAGGTGGGTCTTCAGCTCGAAGCCCGCGTGGTCGGATCCAAGGTATACGCGCACGTCCGGGGAGTCTGCCATCCCGTGCCGGCAAGCTTGCAGGATGTTCGGTCAAGAGGGGTACGGGCTGCGGCTCGAATGGGGTGGCGAGGGCGTCGCGGCACTGGGCGGGCTGTGCGCGGTGCTCGTCGTGGTGGACGTCCTGTCGTTCACCACGACGGTCGACGTGGTCGTGGGCCGGGGCAGCCTGGTGAAGCCGGTGCGCTGGCTGGACCGGTCGACCGCGGCGCCGACGGCCAACCCGGCGTGGACGCCGCGGCCGTCGTCGCTGGACACCGTCACCCCTGGTGAGCTGCTGGAACTGCCGTCCCCCAACGGCGCCACCCTGTGCGACCTCGCGGGCCACACCGGTGCCGCGGTCCTCGCGGGCTGCCTGCGCAACGCCGACGCCGTGGCGCGCGCCGCGCTGGAGATCGCCGACGGCGGGCCGATCGGCGTGATCCCGGCCGGTGAGCGGTGGGGCATCGACATCAACACCACCAAGTCCGAGCAGCACTTCGGCCCGCTGCGGCCGTGCGTCGAGGACTTCCTGGGCGCGGGCGCGATCCTGTCGGCCCTGCTGGAGCAGGCGCCCAGGCGCGCATCGGTCGAGGCGCAGGTGGCCGCGGACGCCTACCGCGGGACGGGGACGCGGCTGGCCGAGGTGATCGCCGACTGCGTGTCGGGGCGGGAACTGGTCGAAGCCGGGCACGCGGAGGACGTGGAGGTGGCGACTCGGGTGAACGTCAGCAAGGCGGCACCCCGCCT
>JBDSAJ010000250.1:0-16199 GCA_039922235.1 Umezawaea sp. | reverse complement strand
CAGTGCCGCCAGCGCTCGTGCACGCCGGTTCGTCAGCGGTGCCGCCGGAGCCGGGAGATCACCAGTACGAGCAGGACGGCGCCGAGCACCAGCGGGAGGGCCCGCTTGAGCATGGGTACGCCCGCGGTGCCGAGCAGGTCGAAGGCGTCTTCGTCGTCGGTCCGGTCGGGAACGGCTCTGAGGTGCTGCTGGGTCACTTCGGGTTCCTCGGGGGCGTCGACGACTGGGGTGTCCCCGCCAGCCTCCTCCGTTCCGAGCCTACTCGCCAGGCAAGTCGCGAACTGGTCGATGATCTTGCCGCCGACCTCGGCGATCAGACCCCTGCCGAACTGCGCCGGCCTGCCGGTGATGCTGAGGTCGGTCACGACGGCGCACTGCGTACCGCCGTCGACCTCGGTCAGCGTCGCGGTGACGGTGGCCGCCGCGGTGCCGTTGCCCCGGACGTCCTTGCCGGACGCCTTCAGCACGGCGAGGTGAGCCGTCTCGTCGGTTTCCAGGAACTCGCCCGTTCCCTTGTACGTCAAGGAGATCGGGCCGAGCTTGACCTTCACGGTGCCGCTGAACCGCTGCCCGTCGACCTCGGTCAGGGTGGCGCCGGGCATGCACGGCGCCACCCTCTCCGGGTCGAGGAGCGCGGTCCACACGGTCCCGACCGGGGCCGGGACCGTGAACTCGTGCTCCAACTTCATGCGCCCACCGCGGTGGTGAGGGCCCGACCGGTCAGCACGCGGGCCAGGTGCGAGCGGAACTCGGCGTCGGCGTTGCCGTCCGTCGTCGGGTTCGTGCCCTCGGCCGCGCGGGCAGCCGCCGCGGTGATCGACTCGGCGGTGGCGGGCTGCCCGACGAGGGCCTCCTCCACGCCGTGCGCGCGCACCGGGGTCGGCCCCATGTTGGTGAGCGCCACCCTGGCGTCGGCGATCGTCCCGTCGGTCACCCGGACGGCCGCCGCCACGGCGACGATCGACCACGCCTGCGCGACCCGATTGAACTTCTCGTAGTGGGCGCTCCAGCCGGTCAGCTTCGGCACCCGGATGTCGACGAGGAGTTCGTTCGGCTCCAACACGGTGGTGAAGTAGTCGACGAAGAACTCCGCCGCGGGCACCTCACGGCGTCCGCCCGGCCCGATGATGATCATCGTCGCGTCCATCGCCAGCGCGGGAGCGGGCAGGTCGCCCGCCGGGTCCGCGTGCGCCAGCGCGCCGCCGAACGTGCCGCGGTGCCGCACCTGCGGGTCCGCGACGGTGTCGGTGGCGATGGCCAGCAGCCGGGCGTGGTCGTGCACCAGGTGGTCGCGCTGGACCTCGTAGTGCGTGGTCATCGCCCCGATGAGCAGCGAGTCGCCGTCGTCGCGGACGCCGGTCAGCTCGCTCAGGTTCGACAGGTCCACCACCACGTTCGGCGCCGCCAGCCTCATGCGCAGCACCGGGATCAGGCTCTGGCCGCCCGCCATGACCTTGGCGTCCTCACCGGCTTCGGTGAGCGCCCGCAACGCTTCCTCCACCGACGACGGCGCCACGTAGTCGAATGCCGCGGGGATCACTCCGCACCTCCCTGCGCGTCGATGGAGCCGAGGCCGCCCGCCGCGACCGGTGTCGTCGGCACACCCCGCTCCTTGCCCTCGTGCACCGCCTTCCAGACCCGCATCGGCGTGCACGGCATCTCGATGTCGGCGACACCGAGGTGGCGCACCGCGTCGATCACCGCGTTCACCACGGCCGGGGTCGAGGCGATCGTGCCCGCCTCGCCGACTCCCTTGACCCCCAACGGGTTCGAGTCCGCCGGTGTCACCGTTCGGTCCGTGACGAAGTGCGGCAGGTCGGCCGCGGACGGCACCAGGTAGTCCGCCAGGGTCGCCGTCGTGAGGGTGCCCGACTCGTCGTGCACGGCCTCCTCGAACAGCGCCTGCGCGATGCCCTGCGCCAGTCCGCCGTGCACCTGGCCCTCGACGATCAGCGGGTTCACCACCTCGCCGACGTCGTCGACGCAGACGTACGAGCGGATCTTCACGGCACCGGTCTCGGTGTCGACCTCCGTCGCGCACAGGTGGGTGCCGTGCGGGAACGAGAAGTTCGTCGGGTCGAACGTCGACTCGGCGTCCATGCCCGGCTCCATGCCGTCCGGCAGGTCGTGCGCCACGTGCGCCGCGAGCACCACGTCGGTGAGCGCGGTGCTGGTTCCCGTGCCGCGCACGGAGAACGCGCCGTTCGCGAAGTCCACATCGGACTCCGCGCACTCCATCAGGTGCGCGGCCAGCGTGCGGGCCTTGGCCAGCACCTTGTCCGCCGCGAACACGATCGCCGTGCCGCCGACGGCCAGCGACCGCGAGCCGTAGCTGTCCATGCCCTTGTGCGAGGACTGCGTGTCGCCGTGCAGCACCTCGACGTCCTCGAACGGCACACCGAGCCGGTCCGCCACGATCTGGCTCCACGCCGTCTCGTGGCCCTGCCCGTGCGGCGAGGTGCCAGTGATCAGCTCGACCTTGCCGGTCGGCAGCATCCGGATCGCCGCGTGCTCCCAGCCGCCCGCGCCGTAGCGCAGCGAGCCGAGCACCCGCGACGGCGCGAGGCCGCACATCTCGGTGAACGTCGAGATGCCGATGCCGAGCTGGACCGGATCCTGCCGCTCCCGCCGTTCGGCCTGCTCACGCCGCAGCTCGTCGTACCCGAACAGCTCCATGGCCCGGTCGGTCGCGGCCTCGTAGTTGCCCGAGTCGTAGGTGAGGCCGCAGACCATAATGAACGGGAACTCCTCGTGCGTGATCCAGTTCTTGCGCCGCAGCTCCATCGGCTCCATGCCGAGTTCCACGGCCAGCTCGTCCATCATCCGCTCGATCGCGAACGTGGCCTCGGGACGGCCCGCGCCGCGATAGGCGTCCGTCGGCACCTTGTTCGTGAACACGTTGGTGCAGGCGAACCGGTAGGCCGGGAACTTGTAGATGGCGTTGAACATGAACGCGCCCAGGATCGGCACACCCGGCGTGACCAGCCGCAGGTACGCGCCCATGTCGGCGAGCAGGTCGACCTTGAGGCCGGTGACCGTGCCGTCGCGGCGGGCGGTGATCGTCAGGTGCTGGATCTGGTCGCGGCCGTGGTGCGCCGACAGCATCGACTCGGTGCGCGACTCGGTCCACTTGACCGGCTTGCCCAGCCGTCGGGCGACCAGCAGGGTCAGCACTTCCTCCGGCGTGACCTGGAGCTTGCCGCCGAAACCGCCACCGACGTCCGGGGCGATGACCCGCACCTTCTGCTCGGGGATGCCGAGCACGGCGGACAGCATCCACCGCAGGATGTGCGGGACCTGGGTGGCCGACCACATGGTGATCGACCCGCCGCCCGGATCGACCACGACGGACCTGGGTTCCATGAACGCCGGGATGAGCCGCTGCTGGCGGAACGTCCGGCGCACCACCACTTCCGCGTCGGCGATGGCCTGCTCCACGTCGGAGCCGGTGCCCGCCTCAGCGGAGTCGAAGACCCACGTGGCGCTCTTGTTCGTGCCGAGGTCCGGGTGCACGAGGTCCGCGCCGTCCTCGACGGCGGCGGCCATGTCCAGCACCACCGGCAGCTCGTCGTACTCGACGTCGATCGCGGCCAGCGCGTCGTGCGCCTCGTAGTCGCTGCGGGCGATCACGAGCGCGACCGCCTCACCGGCGAAGTTGACCTCGTCCACGGCCAGCGACGGAGCCGGTGGCGCGAGCATGTCCTCGGTGATCGGCCACGCGCACGGCAGGCTGCCCTGCTCGCCCGCGAGGTCCTCACCGGTCAGCACCAGCAGCACACCGGGCATGGCGGCGGCCTCGGTGACGTCGATGCTGGTGATCCGGGCGTGCGCCATGGGGCTGCGCAGCACGGCCATGTGCAGCATCCCGGCGAGCTGCATGTTGTCGGTCCACCGGGTGTCGCCGGTGATCAGCCGCGCGTCCTCCTTGCGCAGCCGGGCCCTGCCGATCTCCGGTTCGGCGGTCGCGGTCATTCCCCGCCTCCCGCGTGCGACGGGGACCGGGTCTCCTCGGTCACCTGCTCGGCTTCCGGGCCTGCGCCGGGCCGCATGTGGTGGGCCGCGTCGCGCACGGCCTTCACGATGTTCTGGTAGCCGGTGCACCGGCAGAGGTTGCCCTCCAAGCCCTTGCGGACGGTCTCCTCGTCCGGGTCGGGGTGGTCGGCGATCAGGTCCAGCGACTGCATGATCATGCCGGGCGTGCAGAACCCGCACTGGAGCGCGTGGTTCTCGTGGAACGCCCGCTGCACGGGGTGCAGCCGCCCGTCCCGCGCCAGGCCTTCGATCGTCGTGACCTCGTGGCTGTCCGCCTGCACTGCGAACACGGAGCAGGACTTCACGCTGTGGCCGTCGAGGTGGACGGTGCACGCGCCGCAGTTGCTCGTGTCGCACCCGACGACGGTTCCGGTTTTGCCCAGTCGTTCTCGGAGGTAGTGGACCAGCAGCATTCGCGGTTCCACTTCGTCGGTGTAACTCACGCCGTCGACGTTGACGGTGATGCGCATGAAACCCTCCAGGCCAGTGGTGGGTGACCGTTGTCACATCACCCTAGCTCCGCTACCTGTGGATGGCTCCGTCCAGAACGCTCAATCTCGCACCGCGACCACCCCATCGCAGAGCGATGATCTCGGCCGCGATCGACACCGCCGTCTCCTCCGGCGTGCGCGCACCGAGGTCGAGACCGATCGGCGACGCCATCGTGGCCAATTCCCCTTCGGTCAGCCCTGCCTCGCGCAGCCGCCGCAACCGGTCGTCGTGCGTGCGCCGCGACCCCATCGCCCCGACGTACGCGAGCTTCAGCCGCAGCGCCACCTCCAGCAGCGGCACGTCGAACTTCGGGTCGTGCGTCAGCACCGCGACCACCGTCCGCTCATCCACCCGCCCGGCCTCGGCCTGCGCGGTCAGGTAGCGGTGCGGCCAGTCCACGACGACCTCGTCGGCCTCCGGGAACCGGCTGGCGGTCGCGAACACCGGCCGCGCATCGCACACCGTGACCCGGTAACCGAGGAACGTGCCGAGCCGGGCCATCGCGGACGCGAAGTCGATCGCACCGAACACCAGCATCCGCGGCGGCGGCTCGAACGAGTTCACGAACACCGTCATGCCCTCACCACGACGCTGCCCATCCGGCCCGTAGTGCAGCGACCCGCTGCGACCGGTCGCCAGCATCCCCCGCGCGTCGTCCACGACCGCGTCCGTCGACCGCGCCGACCCGAGCGCCCCGGACACCCGATCCGGCCAGATCACCACCCGACGCCCCAACCGGTCGACGTCCGGGTGCTCGATGACCGTCGCGATGGCCACCGGCACCTCCGCCCGCACGGCCTCGTGGATCTCCGCCAGCTCCGGGAAGGTATCGGAATTGATCGACTCCACGTACACGTCGATGATCCCACCGCAGGTCAGCCCCACCGCGAACGCGTCGTCATCGCTCACCCCGTAGCGCTGCAACACCGGCCGGTCCTCCACCACGACCTGCTGCGCGAGGTCGTACACGGCCCCTTCGACACAGCCACCGGACACGCTGCCGGTGACCTCGCCGTCCGGACCGACCAGCATCGCCGCCCCCGGCGCACGCGGCGCCGAACTGAAGGTGGCGACGACCGTGCCAACCCCCACGGTCTCCCCGTCCGCGACGCGGCGGGCCAGTTCGTCGAGCACATCACGCACGGCTGATCTCCTTGAGCAGGTGGCGCAGGGTGTCGAGGCTGTGACCCGCCAGCAGGCGGTCCACGTGCGGCAACGCCGCGATGATTCCGGACTGGGTCGGCGCGTACCCGGCCTTGCCCGCGTGCGGGTTCACCCAGATGACCGCGTGCGCCAGCCGCTGCAACCGCGCCAACTGCTCACCCAGCAGCGCCGGGTCACCACGTTCCCAACCGTCGGAGAACAGCACGACAACGGCGCGCCGAGCCACCCCACGCTGCCCCCACCGGTCCAGGAACACCTTGATCGTCTCACCAAGCCGCGTACCACCCTCGAAGTCCGGCACCGCACGGGTCGCGCTGACCAGCGCGAACTCGGCGTCCCGATGCTTGAGCTGGCGACTGATCCGAGTAAGCCGCGTACCGAGCGTGCACACCTCCGCAGGCATCGCCCGCGCAACCACGTGCGCAAACCGCAACAACGCGTCCGCATACGGCCCCATCGACCCCGACACGTCCACCAGCAGCACGACCTTGCGCGGCCGAACCCCCTTCCGACGGTACAGCGGCCGCACGGGCTCCCCACCGGTAGCCAGCATCGCCCGCAACGTCCGGCCAGGGTCCAGCACACCCGTCCGCGCCCGATGCGCCCGCAACGCCCGCCGCCGCGGCGCAACCGGCTTCAACGTCGCGATCAACTCCCGCAAATGCGCCTTCTCAGCAGTCGTCAACCCAGCAATGTCCTTGTGCCGCAACACCTCGGCATCACTAGCAGCGGTGGCCAACTGCCCGGCACTCCCATCCTGCGCCGTGCCACCAACGAGCGAGGCCACACGGGTCGCACGGGGCTTGCGACGCTGCGGCCGACGAGGCTCCTCACCACCGAACCAGGCAACGAACGCGGCGTCATAACGCGGCAGGTCATCCGGCTCCCCGCACAACGTCAACCGCCCAGCCCAGTACACGTCGTCACGACTACCGGCATCGAGGTGCCCAACCGCAGCGACATACGCCTGCACCCGATCCGGCCCACAGCCGACACCGGCTTGGCGCAACGCACGGGCGAACCCGACGTACCCGGTAAGCACGGTCATCCTTCAATTGTGCGCCTCCCCCGCTTGGAGGATCGCCCAAGAACCGCCCAGCCCCCACGCCCACCACACACCCGACGCAAGACGTGGCCGATTTTACTTGGGGGTTTTGACCCTTAAAATCGGTCGGGCTGAGGGCTTCACCACCTGCCCGTTTTAGCCCGACAAAGGGTCAAAACAAGGGGTCCCCAAGTCAAATCGGCCACCCACGACGTTACCGACCGACACCGCTTCAAAGCCTCACCCCAACACCCCCGACCCCACCGCTCGAACAGCATCCTCCCGATACTTCAACACCGCCCCGAGCGTCACAGCAGCCGCCTCAGCATCCAGCTCCGTCCGCCCCAACGCCTGCAACGCCCTCGCCCAATCCAACGACTCCGCCACCCCCGGCGGCTTCAACAAATCCAACGAACGCAGCCGACCAACAGCCCCAGCAACCTGCGAAGCCAACCGCTCCGACACCCCAGGCAGCCGACGCCGAATGATCGCCACCTCACGGGCCAGGTCGGGGTGTTCGAGCCAGTGGTACAAACACCGACGCTTCAACGCATCATGCACCTCCCGAGTCCGATTGGACGTCAAAACAACCACGGGCGGCACCAACGCCCGGATCTCCCCCAACTCAGGAATCGAGACAGCGTTGGTATCCAGCACCTCCAGCAGAAACGCCTCGAACTCGTCATCCGCCCGATCGACCTCATCCACCAACAACACGCACGGCGCCTCCTCCAACGCCCTCAACAACGGCCGAGCCAACAAAAACCGCCGCGTGTACAACGAAGCCTCGGCAGCATCCACGTCCAACGCCCCACCAGACGCCTCCAACGCCCGCAGGTGCAGCAACTGCCGAGGAAAATCCCAGTCGTACAGCGCCTGCGAAGCGTCGATCCCCTCATGGCATTGGAGCCGGATCAACGGCAGCGACAACGCCTGGGCCAACGCCAACGCCAACGACGTCTTACCAGTGCCGGGCTCGCCCTCGCAGAACAGCGGCCGATGCATCCTCAACGCGAGGAACGCGGCCGTCGTCACGCCCGCATCGGGCAGGTAGCCGACACGATCCAGCTCGACCGCGAGCTCCTCCGGGGTCATGGCCTGAGGGTACGACCAGGGTTCGGGATCCGGGGGACGTCAGGGTCCGCCCCCGATGTTTTCGCAGCTCCCGGGCAGCAGAGTTGTCCCCATGACGAACAACGTGCTCAACGAGACCACCGACAAGGTCAAGAAGCTCCGCCGCAGCCGCAACGACAAGATGCTCGGCGGCGTGTGCGGCGGCGCGGCGAAGCTGATGGGCATCGACGCGACCCTGCTGCGCATCGGCCTCGTCGCCGCCACCCTCTTCGGCTTCGGCACCGGCGCGATCCTCTACGTCGCCTGCTGGATGCTCATCCCCGAGGAGACCGACGCCTACCAGCCGCAGGACACCCCGCAGACCTTCTGATCACCGTGGGAAGCCAGGGACGCCCGGCATCGTCTGCCAGGGGTGTGGACCGGACAGGGGCCGGTACTCCACACCCAGCGCGTCCAGCCGAGGCAGGTGGTGGGTGGCGAGCCGGTCGAGGAACTCCGCCTCGTCCCGCTCTCCCCCGCTCCACACCACCTCGGCGAACGCGGCCAGCCGAGGAAACGCCGCGTAGTCCAACCGCCGGGCCGAGTCCAGGTGCTCGGTCCACAAGTTCGCCTGGGCACCCAGAACCCGTCCGGGCTCGTCGCCGGTGATCCCGGACGGCACCGGCTCGTACCGGTAGACGTCCTCCAGCGACAGCACCGTGCCGACGGGGATCGGCTCGTCAGGTGAGTCGGACTGCCGGTAGTCCAGGTAAACGTGCCGCTCGGGGCACATCACCACGTCGTGGCCACCGCGCACCGCGACCACCCCCGCTTCCTCCCCCCGCCACGACGCCAGCACCGCGCCGTCCGGCAACGGCCCGACCTCGGCGATCTCGTCCCAGCCGAACGCGCGCCGCCCGTGCGTAGCCAGGTGCTCGGCGATGGCGCGGATGAACCCGCCGTGCGCCTCGGTCGCGCCCGGCACCTCGTCACCACCGAGGCCGATCACCTCACTGGGGAACACGTCCACCAACTCGTCGAACACGCCCCGGAAGAAGTCCACAGTGGACTGCTCCAGGTTCAGCACGTTCTCGTTGATCCCCCAGTCGGTCCACACAGCCAGTTCACCGCCGCCGAGTTCCGGATAAGAGGCGATGGCCGCCTGGCTGTGACCGGGCACATCGATCTCCGGCACCACGGTCACATGCCGCTCCGCCGCGTACTCCACGACCTCCCGCAGGTCGTCCTGGGTGTAGAAACCGCCATGCGGCCGAGACGTGGACCGCTTCGCCCGCCGGTCGCCGTAACGTGACTCCGCCCGCCACGACCCGACCTCGGTCAGCCTCGGGTACCGCTCGACCTCGAAGCGCCAGCCCTGGTCGTCGGTCAGGTGCAGGTGCAGCACGTTCAGCTTGTGCGCGGCGATCAGGTCCACGTAGCGCAGCAGGTCGTGCTTCGGCAGGAAGTGCCGGGCGACGTCGATCATGCACCCGCGCCACGGGAACCGCGGCCGGTCCTCCACCACGCACACCGGCAGTTCCAGCGGCTCGTCGCGGATGCGCGCGGCGCGGAACGCGTCCGGCCCGAGCAGCTGCCGGATGGTCTGCGTCGCGTAGAACGCGCCCGCCACGTCCGCCGCCTCCACCGACACGCCCTCGGTGGTGATCGCGATCTTGTACGACTCCGCGGGCCCGTCGACGAACGACAGCGTCGGCACCACCCGGTCGGTCGTGCGGAACACCCCGGTGCCGGGGGTGTGACGGATGGGCTTCGGCAGCAGCGTCATCCCTTCACCGCCCCGGCGAGACCGGAGACGAGTCTGCGCTGCACCAGCACGAAGAACACCAGCACCGGAATGGTCATCAACGTCGAACCGGCCATGATCGCTCCCCAGTCGTTCTGGTCGGGCTTGATGAACACCTGCAGGGCCAGCGGCAGCGTCTGGTTCTCCGCGGCCGAGATGATGAACGTCTTGGCGAACAGGAAGTCGTTCCACGCGTGGATGAACGCCAGCACGCTCGTGGCGACCAGACCGGGCGCCACCAACGGGAACAGCACCTGCCACAGGAACCGGAACCTGCTCGCGCCGTCCAGCGTCGCCGCTTCTTCGAGTTCCACCGGGACCGCCGCGACAAACCCCCGCAGCATCCAGATCGCGAACGGCATGCTGAACGCCAGGTGCACCAGCACCAGCGAGCCCAGGTGGTTCAGCCCGAACGCGGGCAGCGTGTCGCCGACCGACCGCATCATGAAGAACAGCGGCACGGTCAGCGCTTCGACCGGCACCATCTGCACCACCAGCAGCATGATCAGCATCGTCGTCCGGCCGCGGAACCGGAACCGCGTCAGCGCCGTGGCGGCGAGGAACGACATCAGCAGGCTCAGCACCACCACGACCAGCGCGACGAACAGGCTGTTCAGGAAGTACCGGCCGAAGCTCTGCACGGTCAGCGCGCGGGTGAAGCTGTCCAGCGTGGGAGCCAGGGTCCACGGCCGCGGGTTCGCCGAGATCACCTCGTCGGCGGGCTTCAGCGCGGTCAGGACCATCCAGTACAGCGGGAACGCGATCACCGCGGCGATGACCACGGTGACGAGTTCGGCGACCAGGCGGCCGGGACGTTTCACAGTTCCTCCCCCGACTTCCGCAGCGCCCGCAAGTAACCGATGGTGATCAGCAGCAGCAGGGCGGTCATGACCACGCCGATGGTGGCGCCGAGGCCGTACTCGGACGCGGCGAAGGCCTGCTGGTAGGCGTAGACGTTGAGCACGAGGTTGCGGCCCGCGATGCCGCCGCCGTTGGTCATGACGTAGATCTGGGTGAACACCTTGAAGTCCCAGATGATCGACTGGATCGTGACGACGAGGATCAGCGGGCGCAGCAGGGGCAGCAGGACGCTGCGCGCGGTGCGGACCGTGGACGCGCCGTCGAGCGCCGCGGCCTCGATGACCTCCTGCGGGATGGCCTTGATGCCCGCGTAGAGGGTGACCATGACGAACGGGAACGAGCACCAGACCACCTGGGCCGCGACGAGGCCGAAGGCGGTCCAGCGGTCGAACGTCCACGAGAAGCCGGTGCTGCCCAACACCTCGTTGACCAGGCCGAAGTTCGCGTCGAACAGGAACAGCCAGATCGTCGAGCCCGCGACGGCCGGGGTCGCCCACGCGCCGAGCGCGGCCAGGAACAGCAGCATCCGGGCCCAGGGGCGGACCCTGGTGGCCAGGACGGCGAGTGCCGCGCCGACCACCAGGGTGCCGAGGACGCAGGTCGCGGCGAAGCCGACGGTCTGCCACAACACGGTCCAGAACTGCTGGTCCCCCAACAACTCCGCGTAGTTGCCGAGGCCGAGGAAGACCAGCGGCGCGCCGCCGCTGACCTGCTCCTGGCCGTAGTCGAACAGCGAGATGAGCACCAGCTGGTAGATCGGGTAGGCCATCAGACCGCCGAGTACCAGCAGTGCCGGGGTGAGGTAGGCGAACGCGGTCCGACCGTCCCCCCTGGCCATCCGCTGCGTCACGAGTTGAAGGCCGCGTTCATGCTGTCGGCCGCCGTCTTGGTGGCGGTGTCGACGTCCTTGCCCTCGGCCGCGACCTGCTGGAGCATCGTCGGCAGGACGGCCTGGGCGTCGATCTTGGCCCACGTCGGCGTGACCGGCACGAACTTCGTGCCCGCTTCGAGGGTCTTGATGAACGGCTGCTCGAAGGCGTCGTCCTTGGCGACCTCGGCTTGCACGTCGGCGAACGTCGGCAGGTTGCCCATGGCCTGGAACATCTTCCGCTGGTACTGCTTGCCGCCGAGGAGCTGGAGGAACTGGTTCGCCAGCGTCCGGCGCTCCGTGCCCTTCATCACGCCGAGCAGGTTGCCGCCCGCGAACGCGGGGGCGATGGAGCCGGGGGTGTTGCCCGGCAGCGGCACGACGGCGTACTTGCCGGCGGCGGCGCTGGCGTCGACGGACTTCCGGTTGAAGTCGCCGCCGATGACCATCGCGGCCTTGCCCGCGCGGAACGCCTCGACGCTCGCGTCACCGCCGTTGGCCGCGCACTGCGACGGCGGGCAGATGTCGTCAGCGAGCAGTTCGGTGTACTTGGCGACGCCCTTCTTCGACTCGGCGCTGTCGATCTTGGCCGTGTACTTGGCGCCGTTCGCGGTGGCGATGTCGCCGCCGTTGGCCCACACGAAGGGCAGCATGCCGAACGTGTACTTGCCGCCCGCGGAGATGCCGAGCAGGTCGGGCTTGGCGGCCCGGATGCGGCGGGCGAGCGGCGCGATCTCGTCGAGCGTCTTCGGCGGCTGGACGCCGAGTTCGGTGAACACGTCGGTGCGGTAGTAGAGCGCGCGGACGCCGACGTACCAGGGCAGGCCGTAGACCTTGCCCTCGACCTTGGCGGTGTCGAGCACGGCGGGCAGGAGGTCCTTGCCGTCCGGCCAGGCCGACACCTCCTTGCTCATGTCGGCGAAGCCGCCCGCGGCGACGTAGCCCGCGAGGTCCGTGTTGCCGAACTCGGCGACGTCCGGCGCGCTCTTGGGGTCGCTGAAGGCGGCCTTGAAGCGCTCGGCGCGGGTGGCCACCTGGATGTACTGCACGTCAACGGTCACGCCGGAGTGGGCAGCCTGGAACTCGCCGACCGCCTGCTTGACGACCTCTTCCTTGGGGCCGCGGTTCACCTCGTCGAACAGCCACACCCGGAGCTGCCCGGTCTGCTCGTCACCGCTCTGCGCGGTCGGTCCCGACGACGTCACCGGCGCACAGCCCGCCAGCGCCACGGAACACGCCGCTGCCAACAACACGAACCGCATCTGATACCCCTTAGCGAGACTTATTGCACTATGTGCAACGTTCATTTCGCGGTGAGCAACGCGATTCGGCGATGTTAGGAGCGGCGCGTCCGTTTCGGCAAGGGTCTAGACCAGATTTGCCCAGGTGCGCACGGCTTCGACGGACACCGGACCGTCCCAGCCGGACGGCCGGACAGCACCGCCGACGTGGAAGCCGGAAGCCCCGGCGGCCTTGAGCGGCGCGACCTGATCGGCCCGCAAACCGCCGCCCACCAACACGCGCGGACCGTCGGCGTCCTGCCGTGAGATCAACTCGTGCAGCACCGGCAGACCGTCCGCGACACCCCTGGGACTGCCGCTCGCCAGCACGGTGTCGCAGCCCAGTTCCGCGACGACCGACCACGCGGCCAGCGGGTCGGCCGAGTTGTCCAGCGCGCGGTGGAACGTCCACCGGCACCCGTCCAACTCGGCGAGCACGGCGGCGCAGGCTTCCTCGTCGACCTCGCCCGCCGGGGTGAGGAACCCGAGCACGAACTCGCTCGCGCCCAGTTCCCGCAGCGCCGCCGCCTCGCGGCGCAGCCCGTCGACGCTGCCGGGCGCGAAGCCCCTGGCGTCGCGGAGCATGACCCTGACCGGCAGGTCCGTGGCGGCGAGCACGCTCGTGAGCGCCGACGGGGGCGGCGTGAGCCCGTCGGACGCCATGTCGGCGACCAGTTCCAACCGGTGCGCTCCACCGGCCTGCGCGGCTTCGGCGTCCGCCGCGGCCAAAACGATGACTTCCAGCATGGTCTAGACCATAACGGCCGACACGAACTCGATCACCCGTCCGCCCTGGGCCGTCATCCGCACGGCGGAACACTTCGAGCCCGACTTGAGCAGGAGGACGCGACCAGCACGAAACGTGAGCAAAAAGTTTTCCGTATGGGTGTATCTACTCAGGCCGCGTGCCCTCTTGTGCTGGTGACAGACCCCACGACCTCGACCGAGGAGGACTGGATGACCGCCAAGCCGCCTGGCGATCAGCCTCGGCACCCGTCTTCGCCGCCGTCGGAGACGGGTAGTCGGCACTGGAGGCACGACGAGTCGGTGAATACCGGCTGACGAACCACGGGAATCCGGTGGTGAGTCGGTCGACCTCGAGGGGTGTCGATCGGGGAGACCGCCGCAGGGGAGCGGTCCGCGGCGTTTCGGGGGAAGCGTCGCGGGCCGCTTCGGCGATCATCGGAACAGCAGGACCGGCAACGCTGAGAGGTGAGGACGTGGGTGAGCTGCGCACGACCGGCGAACACCCGCCGTGGGATGGTTTGGCGGGCACGGACAGGCATGCCGCCTGTGTCATCGCCGCCCGTGAGGGCGACCGGAGAGCGCTGGACGTGCTCGTCGCCGAACTCACCCCGCTGGTCTGGCACGTAGCCAGAGGACACGGACTCGACCGCGCGACAGCCGAGGACGTGGTGCAGACGGTGTGGCTGGCGTTCCTGCGCCACGTCGACCGCCTGCACGAACCGCGCGCACTGGTCGGGTGGCTCGTCGTCGCCACCCGACGGGAAGCGCGCCGCACGTGGACGCCGAGCAGGCGGGAGATCGGCCTCAGCGACGAGGTCGCCGACCACCTGGAAAGCACCCACGGGCTGCCAGAGGACGCCGCGCTCGCCGACGACCGGGACATCCGGTTGTGGCGGGCATTCGGGCGTCTGTCGCAAAGGTGCCAGGAACTGCTGCGCCTCACCGTCCTAGCCGGACGGGCCGAGTACCGCACAGTGGCCGAAGCGCTGTCCATTCCGCGCGGCAGCATCGGCCCCACCAGGGGCCGCTGCCTGACGACGCTGCGCACACATCTCGATGCGGAAGGAGGATCGCGGTGAACGACATCGACCCGCGCGATGACCCCAGGGGCTTCGAGGACACCGCCGTCCTCTCGGAGCTGACCCGACTGGTCTACGAACTCGACCCGCCCCCCGCGGATCTCGTGGAGCGAGTCCAGTTCGCCATAGCCCTGGAAAACCTCGACGTAGAGGTGGCCAGGTGGGAGCGAGCAGGCTCGTTCGCGGGAGTTCGCGGCGGGCAGCCCGGCACCATCACGTTCACGGTGGACAACCTGACGCTGATGGTCAACTTCACGTCGACCGGCGCTCGGCATCGGATCGACGGGTGGTTGGTGCCCGCTGGGGAGCACACGGTGGAGGTGCGGGTGGCTGAGCACGAGTCTTCTACGACCACTGCTGATGACGGTGGGCGGTTCGTGCTGGCCGACGTGCCGACTGGGACTACGCAGATCGTGGTGCACTTGGTGAATGCTCGCGGTGAACGCGGGCGGACGGTGGTTACTCCTACGATCATGTTGTAGAGGGGCCGGGGTCTTGGGGGCTGCCTGCGCACGGACGTCACCGCCGCGACGTTCGTGCGTTTGGATTTGCGCCAGCCACTCGGCCCAAGAGTTGCGGTGATGCGTTCGGCGTGTCAGGCCGCGACCGGTTGGCGGGTGTAGGTGCGGCGGCTGGGGCTGGTCCACACGAACGTGCCGGGAGTCGGCTGGGTCACCGACCAGCGGGGATCCTGCTTCAGCCGGTGATGCGCTCGACACATCACTCCCAGATTGGCCGCCTCGGTCGGACCTGCCGGGAACGCGGTGGTGTGATCGAGATCCGCACGGTGCGCGGGCACCGCACACCCCGGAAACACACACATCTTGTCCCGCGCTCGGACGAAGTCACGGAGCGCGGCGGGTGGCCGGTAGGTGCGGCGGCCGACCTCCACCAGAGTGCCGCGCTCATCGGTGAGCAACGGCCGCCAAGTCGCATCCCCCGCGAGTGCGCGGGCGGTGTCGGCGTCGATCGGCCCGTAGCCGGCCAGTTCACCGGGCTGATCGTCCAGACCCATCACCATCGACACCGGAACCGTCACCTGCAACTGCACCTGGACATTGCTGGGCTTGCCCAACAGCAGGTCGCACACCACGTCGGCCCGGCGCTGGTCCATCGTGCGCGGGTCGTCGGAGGTCTTGGTCTGGCGGCCGATCTTGTCCACCCGCACCGCGATGGCTACGGCTTTGTCGGCCGGGACCACCGCGTACACCTTGGCCATCCCGTCCTCCTCGGACTGGAACCCCGCACACCGCGCCGCTTTCGCCGCGACCGCCCGGTCTCGTGCCCCGGCCGGGTCCACTCGCAGCACGATCCGCCGCGCCCGTTGGCGCATCCGCGCCCCGGTCTGCTCGGCCGCCTTCTCCAACACCCGCTCCTCCACCTCCCGCGCCAACTCCGGGGCCAGGTTCATGGTCAGCTCGTGCACGGTCCGCACCTTGTACAGGTCGATCTCCCCACGCTCCAGCGCCGCCAACGACCCCGGCAACCGGCCCACCACGCTCTCGGCGAACGCGACCTGATCAGCGGCCCGGTTCGACGTCCACTTCAACAGCAGCGCCACCTGCTCCGACCGATACCGGCCACCATCCGAGGCGGCGATCTCGGCCATTGTCCGCAATTGCCGGGCGTGCAAGTAATTGATGCCGCGCTGACATTCCAGCAGGGTGTCTTCAAGCTGCCGGATCCCATTGTCATCCATGAGGTCAATTCTACCGAGAATACAAGATCGACTCGATTACACGAATTAGTGAACAAAGTGATGGATAATATTCCG
>JBDSAJ010000249.1:0-6290 GCA_039922235.1 Umezawaea sp. | reverse complement strand
GCGGGCATGACCGACGACCCCGACGTCCGCATCGCGACCAGCGTCCTGGACTACCTGTTCCGCAGGCTCGCCCTGGACTACCTGCCCTACGAGAAGCGCTCGCAGCTCGGCATCTTCACCGCCGACGCCCCCTCTGCATGACCTGCGGCACCAAGATGCGCCCCGCGGGCTCGTGCTACCTCTGCGAGGGCTGCGGCAGCACCTCCGGCTGCAGCGAATCGCGGCTGGTCCTGTCAGCAGGTGAAGTACCTGGTCAGAGCCGGGGCGACGAGGTCGCGCCGGCTCTGCCATGCCCGGCCAGTGGTTTGCCCTGCCCGTGTTTGCATCGAATACCAATACCCCTGCCTAAGTACGTCACGTACTTGACGTACTTAGGCAGGAGGGGCATCCTGGTGAAGACCACCGGGAGGCTGGCATGTCCGCTGTTCACTACGACAGTTACACCGATGCTCGCGCGCACCTGAAGGACCTGCTGGACGCTGCGGAGAAGGGGCGAGTCGCCACGGTTCGACGTGACTCGGCCACAACGGCCGTCGTGGATGTCAAACGGCTGCGCCACTTCCTCGCGTCGATCGTTCCGTCGCGCGCCCAGGTCGTCCCTGAGGCAGGTGGCTGGTCCGTGTTCATTCCGGGACTGCCGGTGGCCGCTGACGGCTCGTCGTTCGACGAGGCGATCGCCGAGATGATCGACGCCCTGCGGGAGTACGCGGAAGACTGGCAGGAGCGCCTGCTCGACGCTCCGAACCACCGGGACAACTGGGGATTGGTGCAGCTGATCAGCTTCAGCGACGACGAGCAGTTGCACGACTGGCTCGTCGGTGCCGCGCGGTGACTTCCTGGCCGCAGCCAACGCGCAAGGATCACGAGACGTTCTGCCAGGTCGAGGAATGGCGCCGAGTGCGCGACGCCCGCGGCCGAACCGGGACGCATCACGTCACGTACGAACTCGATCTTGTCGACGGCAGGATTCTGCGCACCCGCGTGTCTCACCCGGTGGATCGCACCGGATACGGGCAGAGCATCTGGAAGCACATCCTGCGTGATCAACTCGACGTCGACGAACCGGCGTTCTGGTCATGCGCACAGGATGGCGTCAAACCTGCTCGCGGGACGCCGGAGTCATCGGTGGAGGCACTACCTGCCGACCTCGTGCACATGCTGATCTCGCGTGTTGGCCTCCGTGAGTCGGAGGTGGCCGTGATGAGCAAGGACGAGGCGATCTCCAGGCTTCAGCGCTACTGGACCGAGGGCAGCTGATCAAGTGGCAGCCTGATGAACAGCTCACAGTGCGAACAAGTGCACTCCACCAGTGTCTCCAACACCTGACGAGGGCGGTCCCGTTCCGGGGCCGCCCTCGTCGGCGTTTCCGCACACTTCCTCCACCAGACCTCCACGCCGCTGGGCACAACGCCTCTTCCCGCCCACACGTCCTGGGAACACACGGAAACGAGGGGAGACGGTTGTGGACGAGTTCAGCCAGTCGCTTGCCGAGTTCCAGTCGGAGGTTCGGCGGCGCGCGGACATCGGGGATCCCGAGTGGACGATCGGTGCACGGGTGCGCCCGGCGGTGGTCGGGAGCGTGCAGCGGTTCCAGGTCGGGGAGGCCGGGGACGGGAAGAACCTGATCGCGAAGGCGGCCGGGGAAGGGGACTACTCCGCGGCGGTGCGGTTGTTCGTGGCGGAGGAGCAGAACCACGCGCGGATGTTGGCCCTGCTGCTGGAGGCGGCGGGAGCGGCGACGATCGCGAGCCACTGGAGTGACGTGGTGTTCGTGCGGTTGCGGCGGGCGCTGGGGTTGCGGGTGGAACTGCTGGTGCTGATGGTCGCCGAGGTGATCGCGCTCGGCTACTACCGGCTGCTGCGCGACGGCACGGACGACCCGCTGGTGACCGAGGTGGCGGGTCGGATCCTGGCGGACGAGGAACGTCACGTGCCGTTCCACTGCCGTCGGTTGCGCAAGGCGTTCCCCGCGCACACCCGGCCGGTGGTGTTCGCGGTGTGGCGGGTGCTGCTGTTCGGTGCGTCGGTCGTCGTCGCGTACGACCACGGGTCCGCGCTGCGGGTGTTCGGCACGACCCGGCGGGGTTTCGTGGTCGAGGTGAACCGCCTGTTCGGCGACGTCCTCAAGAGGGAGTTCCCGGTGTCGCGCACCGGACAGGGGGCTGTCATCCGCCGGTCGGGTGATGTGCGTCCCGGATAATTCAACACCCGTTGAGATTTTGGCCGAATGCTCGTAGCCTCGGCATCATGAACGCACCCGCGCAGACCCAGGACCGGCTCATCCGCGACTTCGCCTCCATCGACGCGGCCATGCTGGCCGCGGTCGGCGGCAAGGCGGCCAACCTCGGCGTGCTCACCGCGGCGGGCCTGCCGGTGCCGCCGGGGTTCTGCGTGACGACCGAGGCGTACCGGCTGGTCGCCGAGCAGGCGGGCATGGACGAACTGCTGGCGGGTGACGTTTCGGCGGAGGCGGCGCGGGAGTTGCTGCTCGCCGCGCCGATGCCGGACGAGGTGCGGGACGCGGTGCTGGTCGGGTACCGGCGGCTCGGGGAGGACGTGCCGGTCGCGGTGCGGTCGTCGGCGACGGCGGAGGACCTGCCGTTCGCGAGCTTCGCGGGCCAGCAGGACACCTACCTCAACGTCGTCGGCGCGGACGCGGTGATCGACGCGGTGCGCCGCTGCTGGGCGTCGCTGTGGACGGACCGAGCGGTGGCGTACCGCTCCAGCAACGGCATCGACCACCGCTCGGTGCGGCTCGCGGTCGTCGTGCAGGAGATGGTGCAGTCGGCGGTGGCCGGTGTGCTGTTCACCGCGAACCCGGTCACGGGCAAGCGGCGGGAAGCCGTGATCGACGCGAGTCCCGGCCTCGGAGAGGCCGTCGTGTCGGGTGCGGTGAACCCCGACCACTTCGTCGTCGACACGGAGACAGGGCGGATCCTCGAACGCAGGCTCGGTGACAAGAAGCTGGTCATCCGGTCGCTGCCCGGTGGCGGGACGGAACAGGTCGAGCACACCTCCGCGAGCGCGTGCCTCACCGACGAGCAGGTCCGCGACCTCGCCGAACTCGGCGCACGGGTGGAGGCGCACTACGGCTCGCCGCAGGACACCGAGTGGGCGCTGGACGGCGACGGCGTGCTGTGGCTGACCCAGGCGCGGCCGATCACCACGCTGTTCCCGCTGCCGGACGGCGCTACGGCCGAGGACCCGCGGATCTTCTTCTGCTTCAGCGTCGCCCAAGGCCTGGAACGGCCGATCACGCCCGCTGGGATGGTGGCCTTCCGCCTGCTGTCGTCCGGTATCTCGGAGCTGTTCGGGTTCCCGGTCGCCACCCGGCTCGACGGCGCGCGGGCCTACCGCGAAGCGGGGCAGCGGCTGTTCGTCGACGCGACCAGGATCATCCGCAGCAAGCCGGGCCGGGCGATCATGCCGCGGGTGCTCGACGTCATGGAGGCGCGGTCGGCGGTGGTGCTGCGCGGGCTGTTCGACGACCCGCGCTTCTCCCTGGAGCAGAAGTCGTGGCGGCCGTTCGCCAAGCGGGCGCTGAAGGTGGTGGCGCGCTACCGGGTGCCGATCCGCGTGGTGCAGTCGATCCGGAACCCCGCGTCGGCGCACCGGCGGATGGTCGAGATCGGCCGCATCCAGGCGGAGCTGCTGGCCATCCCGAACGACGCCACCGCGCTCCAGCGGCTCGACCACTGCGAGGCGCTGCTCGGCGAGCGCACGGTGCCGGTGCTGCCGA
This sequence comes from Umezawaea sp., assembly GCA_039922235.1. Lineage (GTDB taxonomy): Bacteria > Actinomycetota > Actinomycetes > Mycobacteriales > Pseudonocardiaceae > Umezawaea. The sequence continues at coordinate 2,551 of JBDSAJ010000249.1, read as the reverse complement.
TGATCTTCCCGTTGGCGGTGTCCGGGTTCGCGATGCTCGGGCTGGCGGCCAAGGCGCTCGGCAAACGGCTGGAGCCGGGTGACCTCCAGGCCGTGCTGCGGGGGCTGCCGCACAACGTGACGACCGAGATGGACCTCGAACTCTGGCACCTCGCCACCGCGATCCGCGGGGACGAGGAGTCGAGCGCGGCGGTCCGCACGACGTCCGCGCGCGACCTCGCCCAGCGGTTCCACGACGGGCTGCTGCCCGCTGTCGCGCAGACCGGGTTGGCGGAGTTCCTGGCGAAGTGGGGGCACCGGGCGGTGGCGGAGATCGACCTCGGTCTGCCGCGCTGGTCCGACGACCCGACGCACCTCCTCGGCGTACTGGCGAACTACCTGCGCCTGGACGACCCGACGCTCGCGCCGGACGTCCAGTTCGCGCGCGGGGCGGCGGACGCGGAGGCGGCGATCGACCGCTTGGCGCGCAAGGCGGGCGGGGTGCGGGGCCGGTTCGTCCGGTTCGCGCTCGGCCGGACGCGGTTGCTGGCCGGGCTCCGCGAGATGCCGAAGTACCACCTGATCGTCGTGCTCGGCCACGTCCGGCAGCAGGTCGGCCTGGTCGGTGCGGAACTCGCGGCGACCGGCGTGCTCGACACGGCGGACGACGTCTTCTTCCTGGACTTCACCGACATCCGCGAAGCCTTGGCGGGCAAGGACTTCCGGACCGTCGTGGCGGACCGCCGCGAGTCGTACGACCAGGAGATGCGCCGCCGCCGGGTGCCGAGGGTGGTGCTCTCGGACGGCACCGAACCCGAGGCCGTGGCGACGCAGTCCTCACCCGCGGGTCCCGGTGCGCTGATCGGCACGCCTGCCTCGGTGGGAACGATCACGGGTGTCGCACGGGTCGTGCTCGACCCGGTCGGCGCTCACCTGGAGCCCGGCGAGATCCTGGTCGCGCCGTCGACGGACCCCGGCTGGACGCCGTTGTTCCTCACGGCGGGCGCACTGGTCATGGAGATGGGCGGGGCGAACTCGCACGGCGCGGTCGTGGCCCGCGAGTACGGCATCCCGGCCGTGGTAGGCGTCCCGGACGCGGTCAGCCGGATCACCACCGGCCAGCTGATCACGGTCGACGGCGCGCTCGGCACCGTGACACCGGTCGATCAGGACTGACGGAAGCTCTCCGCCAGCAGGGAGAGCCCGTCGTCCACGTGCTCCAGCGGGATCGCGCCGAACCCGATGACGAGTCCCAAGTGGACTGATGAGGCGAAGCTTCCGAGCGTGCGCAGCGCGACACCGCGGGAACGGGCGATCCGGACGACCTCGTCCGGATCGCCCTTCGTGCGCGCGGCCAAGTGGATCCCCGCGGCCGACGGCACGATCTCCAGCCACTCGGCGAAGTCCGCGCGCAGCACGGTGGTGATCCGCGCGTGCCGGGCCGCGTACACCCGTGTGGCCTTGCGGATGTGCCGCGCCAGCAGGCCTTCGTCGATGAACCGGGCCAGTGCCCGCTGCGCGGTCGGGTCGCCGTGCCAGTCGGTGAGCTGCTTGGCCGCGCGCAGAGTGGGCCGCAGGGACGCGGGCGCTACCAGGAAACCGAGCCGCAACGTCGGCAGCAGCGTCTTCGAGAACGACCCGACGTAGATCACCCGACCCGCCCGGTCGAGGCTCTGCAGCGGTTCCAGCGGTCGGTCGGAGAACCGGAACTCGCTGTCGTAGTCGTCCTCGACGATGACCGCGCCGTGCAGTCGCGCCCAGTCCAGCAGCGCGGTGCGCCGCCGCAGCGACATCGGCGTGCCGAGCGGGAACTGGTGCGACGGCGTCGTGTACACCAGCCGTGCCGACGGCGGGAGCGCGTCGACGACCAGGCCCTCGGAGTCAACGGGCACGCCGACGACCCGCGCTCCCAGCGACCGGAACAGCGCCCGTGCCTGCGGGTAGCCGGGGTCCTCGACCGCGACGCACTCGCCCGGCTCGACCAGCACCCGCCCGATGAGGTCCAGCGCCTGCTGCGCGCCCTGCGTCACGAGCACGTCGTCCGCGTCCGCGCGCACCGAGCGGGACACGCCGATGTGCCGCGCGATCGCCTCGCGCAGTTCGGGGATGCCCGATGGGTCGCCGTAGTCGGCCCGCACCGCCGTCGGCCGCAGGAGCCCGCGCCACGTCGGGAGCGGGAACAGCCCGACGTCCGGCACGCCCGCGCTGAAGTCGTACGGGAACTCGGCCGCGGTGCCCCACACGGGTTCCGGCACGTCCGCCCACACGGCTCGGGGCCACAGGTCGGCGCCGTCCGGCGCGCGCCGGGACCGGGGGCGGTCGCCGTCGGAGTACACGTACGTCCCGGCGCCCACCCGGCCGACCAGGAACCCCTCCGCGGTCAGCCGGTCGTAGGCGACAGCCACCGTGTTGCGCGCTACGCCGAGGCGTTCGCCCAGCTCACGGGTGGGCGGAACGCGTTCGCCCGGCCGCAGCCGACCGTCCAGGATCGCCTCCCGCACCTGCCGGTAGATCCGGGTCGAGCGGTCGCCACGACCGTCGAGGCTGACGTGGAAATCCATCAGATTGGCCCA
>JBDSAJ010000248.1:0-5457 GCA_039922235.1 Umezawaea sp. | reverse complement strand
ACCTGGTTCCTAGCGGTGCGAGTCCACGATGCGGGTCAGGTGCCGGTCGAGCGCGGCCTGGTCGGCCGGGGTGTACGTGGCCGCCACCCGCCCGTCGGAACTGGTCGTCTGGATCACCGCGTACCGGCCCGCATCGGTGTCCAGGTAGTTGAGCGTCCCCAGAGTCGTCTCCTGGCCGTTTCGCCCTCGGGCGGAGGCCAGGAAGTAGCCCGTGCCCAATCGTGGACGGCGCAGGATTTCCTCCGCCACCGCCCGGTCACCGGTCGCGGACGGCACGACGGCCTTCACCTTGGCGGTGAACGTCTGCTCGGAGAAGTCGTCCTCGACCTGCCTGCGGCGCACCGGCGTCGACGTGTCGGTCACCGTGACCGACGATCCCGGACCTTGGCGCATCGCAGGCAGCAGTCCCACCAGGCCGCGCACGACCGCGTCCGGGGCGATCAGCCGGAAGCCGATCGACTCGCCGTGCTGCACCGCGACCACCCCAGTGCGGCCATCGGCAGCGGCCAACGCGACGGGTCGGGTGTGGCCTGCGGTGCCCACCAACGCGATCGTCAGGTGTCCCAGTGCGAACACGTGCAACGCCGTCACCAGTTCGGGCGCGAACTCGGTGCCGGAGATCAGGCCGCGGCCCAGCAGATCGCGGTGCACGGCCTCGACCAGTCCGATCCGCTCCTCGCGGGTCGCGCCGTGGTGCCCGATCGTGAACGGGAACCGCCGGACGTCGACCCGCAGCGCCTCGCCGATCACGTCCAGTTCGGCGAACGAGCAGAGCATTTCCCCCGGCACCCCTGACCACCCCATGTATCTGCGCCACCTGCCACGACCACATACTGCCAGTCGGCCAGCATCAGCAGAGCGTTACCGCCCACCTTCAGTCGAATGCCTCACAGCGGGGCTGGCAAGGCGCCGACGCGGCGTTCACGATCCGCTCATCGGACCGCTGACTTCCTTGTGACATAGGGGTTCGCGGCTCGCCGATGGGGTGAATACTGGGCGGCGACCGGTGCAGCCGACCAGGCGAGGGGTGCGCGATGGCAGATGGGGAACCGGCCGGTTTAACCGACTTCGGGCCGTACCCCGCGCTGGACACGGCGGCGAAGGTCGCGGCGCACCTGCTGCACCCGCCGCCCGCGCCGTCGGTGTTCGTCCCGACCATCACGCCCGCGCTGGACGCCGTTGTGCTGCGCGGCATGGCGAAGGCGCCAGGACGGCGGCGCGGTGCGGCTGTGGAACGCCACCACCGGCGACCTGGTGCGGAACCTGGCGGGGCACTCGGACGCGGTGCGGGACCTGAACTTCAGCCCCGACGGCAGCGAACTGGTCTCGACGGCGAAGGACGGGACGCTGGTCGTGGCGACCGGGGTGGAGGCCCGGCGGTTCAGCCGACCGGGCATGGAGTTCGGGGAGGCCGTGTTCAGCCCGGACGGCGCCTTCCTCGCGGTGGCGGGTTCGGCACCCGCAGGCTCGCAGGAGGACCACGACGAGGCGCTGGTGCTCAAGTCGGCGGACCTGTCCGTGGCGCGCCGGCGGCCTACGAGGGATGAGGCCCGCAACCCGAGGCCGGACACCCCGGAGACCAACTACCCCACCGGGGTCGCGTTCAGCCCGGACGGCCGCGTGCTCGTACTGCCCGGTGATCGCCACGTCGTCCTGCTCCTCCACCACGGTCCCGTCCGGTCGGAACTCGAACCGGCGGCCCGCGCCGGTGAACCGGATCGGCGGCGCGTCGGTGTAGAACTGGATCATGAAGGTCTCGGCGACCGTCTGCCACGACCCGATGAGGCACAGCGGCGGGCCTGCGGGCCGGGTGGCCGAGGTCGCCGCAGACGTCGAGGTGACCACGCTCGCGGTGGTTACGGTGTCGCAGCACCGTTCCGGCCGTTCGCGGGACAGGATGGACGTGGTCGACACCGTTGCCGCCACCAGTGCGCACACGGCCGCCGCGGACAGCGCCGCGACGGCGGATCTTCCGGGTACCGCAGGCGAATCGCTCACCGTTCCACGAGAGTGAGCACGGCGTCCCGGTCGTGGTCCGTTCAGCCGGAAACTTCCGCTTGCTCCCGAGTCCCCGTCGCGCAACGACTCCACGCCGTCCGCCCGCGAACTCCACACGTCTTGGGTCTCGAACGAGGACCTGCCTCGCGTCGCCGAGGTGGCGCGGTAGCGTCGTGGCCATGTACGTGAAGCTGTGCGGGCTGCGCACCGAGGCCGATGTCGCCGTCGCCGTCGAGGCGGGTGCCGACGCGGTCGGGTTCGTGTTCACCACGAGCGCCCGCCGGGTCGACCTCGACACCGCGAAGCGGCTCGTGGCCGCCGTTCCGCCGACCGTGCTCACCGTCGGCGTCTTCGCGGGCGTCCCCGCGACCGTGGCGGGTGAACTCGCGGTCGCCGCGGGCGTCGGCGCGGTCCAACTGCACGGCGACTACCCGCGCGAGGCGTTCGCGGAACTGGCGGACCTGCCGGTGGAACTGGTGCGCGCGACCGCCCTCACCGCCGACACCGACCTGCGGGTCGGCGCGTACGGCGAGGACTACCTGCTGCTCGACTCACCGGTCCCCGGCTCCGGCCACCGCTGGGAACTCGACGCCCTCGCCACCCGCCCAGACGGCCGCTGGCTGCTCGCAGGCGGCCTGGACGTGGCCAACGTCGCCGACGCCATCACCCGCGCCCAGCCCTGGGGCGTCGACGTGTCCAGCGGCATCGAGTCCTCGCGCGGCGTGAAGGACCACGGCCTCATGCGCGCTTTCACCGCCGCCGCCCGCGGCCGCTGAGCCGCTGATCAACTGTCGGCGGCCGCCACGATGGCGTCGTACACGCGGTCCACGTCGGCCTCGGTGGTGCGCCAGTTGCTGAACGCCGCCCGCAGCGCGGGAACTCCCCGGTGCACGGTCGCGGTCAGGAAGGTTTCGCCGGAGGCCGTGATGGCACGAGCGGTGGCGGGCACGTCACTCGGCGGGGTGAAGCAGACGACGTTGAGGCGGACCGGGGCCAGCAGGTGGAAGCCGGGGGTGGTGGCGAGGCGGGCGCCCAGTGCGCGGGCTGCCGCGACATCGCGTTCCACGATGGCGCGGTGGCCTTCCGCGCCGTACGCGGTGAGGGTGAACCACGCGGGCAGGGCGCGCAGCCTGCGGGACGTCTCCGGGGTGAGGTGGAACAGGTCGGGGTTCTCGCCCGGCGCTGGCAGGTAGGCGCCGGTGTTCTGGAAGACGGCCAGTTGCAGGTCCTGCCGTCGGGTGAACTGGATGGCGGCGTCGTAGGGGACGTTGAGCCACTTGTGCAGGTCCACGCACACCGAGTCGGCCTCTGCCAGGCCGTCGACCAGGTGGGCGTGCTCGGGGGACAAGGCGGCGAAACCGCCGAAGGCGGCGTCCACGTGCAGCCAGAACGGGAACTCGGTGCGGAGCGCGGCGATGGCGCGCAGGTCGTCGAAGTCGACGGTGTTCACCGTGCCCGCGTTGGCAACGACGATGGCGGGCTCGCCGCTCAGCGCCTCCAGGGCGTGCCGCAGGGCGGCGGGATCGACGGCCTCGCGGTCCGGCAGCAGCGCCACCTCGACCAACCGCGAACTGCCGATGCCGAGCATCGACAGCGCCTTGCGCACGGTGGAGTGCGGGGTGCCGGACAGCACGTGCACCGGGCCGAGCGCGTGGACGCCCGCTGACGCCACGGAGATGCCGCGCTGTTCGCCGAGCCACTCGCGGCCGATGGCCAGTCCGACGAAGTTGGACATGGTGGCGCCCGTGACGAACGTCCCGGTGTGCTCGGCGCCCAGGCCCAGCAGCGTGGCCAGCCATCGGGCGGTCTCGCGTTCCAGGTCGGCGGCGCTGGAGTCGCCCGCGACGGCGTTCTGGTCGAACGTGCTGGTCAGCCAGTCGCCCGCGAGTGCGGCCGGGGTGGCGCCGCCGGTGACGAAGCCCAGGTAGCGGGGGCCCGCGCTGCCGGAGAAGCCGGGTTCCCAGCGGCGCGCGAACGCGGCCAGCGCGGCGTCGAAGCCGATGCCGGTCAGCGGCACCGGCTCGGGGGCGACGGGCGCGGGCGGGTGTGCGACGGGGCGGTCGCCGAGGCCCGCCAGCACTCGGTCGGCGAAGCGGCGGGTCGACTCCAGCACGTCGGGCAGTGATTCCGGGTCCGGCACGAAGTCGACGATAGGTCGGTCGCGCGGCTGCGTCTCAGGCCACATCGCCTGGCCAGGCGAAACGGACAGAACGGATGTGGGGGTGGGCTGGTCGGCGACGGCTCGGCGGGTCGGGCATCCTGGCGTCGTTTGCCCGATCGACCAGGTGTCAGGAGACCCATGAGCACCACGCCCGACCTCGTCGTTCCCGAGAGCGTCGATTCGCCGGTCCGGCCGAAGCCGCCCGGCGGCGCGCTGGCGCGGTGGCTGCTCGAGAACCGGGTGCAGCCGGTCGGTCCGGAGAGCGACGAGTCGCACGCGAAGCCGCAGTCGTGGTGGAAGGTCATGTGCCTGACGGGCGTCGACTACTTCTCCACGCTGTCCTACCTGCCCGGCATCGCGGCGCTGGCCGCGGGCGCGCTGTCACCGCTGGCGACGCTGCTGATCGTCGCGCTGACACTGTTCGGGATGCTCCCGATGTACCGCCGGGTGGCGCACGAGAGCCCGCACGGCCAGGGCTCGGTCGCGATGCTGGAGGACCTGCTGCCGTTCTGGCGCGGCAAGATCTTCGTGTTGGTGCTGCTGGGTTTCGTGGCGACGTCGTGGATCATCACGATCACGCTGTCGTCCGCCGACGCCACCGTCCACATGCTGGAGAACCCGTTCCTGCCCGGTTTCCTGCACGGGCACGCCGTGCTGATCACGGTGCTGCTGCTGCTGGTGCTGGGTGGGGTGTTCCTGCTCGGGTTCAGCGAGGCCGTCGGCGTCGCGATCCCGCTGGTGGGCTTGTTCCTGCTGCTGAACGCGGTCGTGGTCGTCGTCGGGCTGGTCGACGTGGTCAACTCGCCGGACGCCCTGTCGCGCTGGCTGGACGCGCTCACGGCGGGCGGCGGCATCGGGGACGTCGTCGGGCCCGCGGTGCTCGCCTTCCCGCTGCTGGTGCTGGGGCTGTCCGGGTTCGAGACCGGCGTCAGCATGATGCCGCTGGTCGCCGCGGACGGGAAGACCGCCGAGGAGCGGCAGGAGAGCCGGATCCGCAACACCCGCAAGTTGCTCACGGTCGCCGCGCTGATCATGTCCGTCTACCTGCTCGCGACCAGCTTCATCACCACCGTGCTCGTGCCCGCCGACGCCTTCAAGGAGGGCGGCGAGGCGAACGGCCGCGCGCTCGCGTACCTGGCGCACGAGCAGTTGGGCGCCGCCTTCGGCACGCTGTACGACGTCAGCAGCATCCTGATCCTGTGGTTCGCGGGCGCGTCGGCGATGGCGGGCCTGATCAACATCGTGCCGCGCTACCTGCCGTCCTACGGCATGGCGCCGGACTGGGGCCGGGCCGTGCG
>JBDSAJ010000247.1:0-2586 GCA_039922235.1 Umezawaea sp. | reverse complement strand
CAGGGCGGGGACGAAGTCTCTGCCCTGCTCGAAAAAATCGAGGCTCAACGTGCCGACTCCAGGCGGCCTCGCCGGAGTCTGCGGAGCAGCGACCATCAAACAACAGCGCCAGGGCTGACTCGCGGCTTGGGGACGCGGAGCCTGCGGAGCTGGCTGGCGCGGATGAAGGAGTACCAGCCGATGGAGAGGCCGCGGATGGGTTCGGTGGGGAACTTGGCGCGGACCTTCTTGGTCACGATGCGGCCGAGCACGATGCCTTCGAGGACCATGGCCAGCAGCATGAACGTCGTGACGAAGGTGGCGTAGGTCTGCACGATGACCAGCGGCGTGAGCAGGGCGGCGAAGACGACGATCGCGAGCGGCATGAACAGGCCCATGAGGTTGCGGCGGGCGTCCACGAGGTCGCGGATGTAGGCCTTGACCGGGCCGCGGTCGCGGGGGAGCAGGTACTTCTCGTCGCCCGCGAGCATCTTCGCCCGGCGGTCGGCGGAGGCTGCGCGGCGGTCTTCCTTGCTCATCTTGCTCTTGTTGCCGCGGGCGCGCTTGAGGGCTTCGCGCTGCGTGCGGGGCGGCGGCGGCACCGGGCCGGTGCGCCTGCCTTGCGCTTCGCGGCGCTTCGGGGTGGGACGTCCCTTGCCCGGCGTGCGGCTCTTGTCCAGGTCGTCGACCACCTCCGGCGCGGTGTCGTCGACGGTGGCGGTGGACTCGTTGGAGCTGCGGCGCAGGAACCTCACTCGACAAGGGTATGACAGGGCGTTCCGTACCCTGCGCGAGGTGCGCGTACTGGTAGCTCCTGACTGCTTCGGCGGAACCCTCACGGCGGGCGAGGCGGCCTCGGCCATCGCCCGCGGCTGGCATCGGACGGCCCCCGATGACGAACTCCTGCTGCGCCCGCTGGCCGACGGCGGCCCCGGATTCGTCGACGTCCTGCACACGGCGTTGGGCGGTGAGCTGCACGTCGTCGAGGTCACCGGCCCGCTCGGCAGCCCCGTGACCGCCCGCTGGCTGGAGCACGACGGCACCGCGTACATCGAGTCCGCCGAGGCGTGCGGCCTGCACCTCGTGCCTGCCGACCAGCGCGCCGAGTGGTGCGAGCGCGCCACCACCCGTGGTGTCGGCGAACTCGTCCTCGCCGCCTCGGGCGCTCACACGATCGTGGTCGGTCTCGGCGGGTCGGGCACTACCGACGGTGGCGAAGGCCTGCTGTCGGTCGTGCCCGAGGTCGGCGCTCGGCTCGTGGCCGCGTCCGACGTGGAGAACCCGCTGCTCGGCCCGCACGGCGCCGCGGCCACGTTCGGCCCGCAGAAGGGCGCGTCGCCGGAAGCGGTCGCCCGCCTGGAAGCCCGGCTGGCGGGCATGGACCGGCTCCGGGACGTCCGCGACCTGCCGGGAGCGGGCGCCGCGGGCGGTCTGGGCGCCGCGCTGCTGGCGCTCGGCGGCACCGCCACGTCCGGTGCGGGCCTGGTCCGCGAGCTGACCGGGCTGGACGACGCGCTCGCCGTCGCCGACCTCGCGATCACCGGCGAGGGCAGCTTCGACTGGCAGTCGCTCCGGGGCAAGCTCGTGACCGCCGTCGCCTCCGGTGCGGCGGCCCGCGGCATCGCGTGCCTGGTACTGGCCGGACAGGTCAGCGTCGGCCGTCGTGAGGCGGGCTCAGCAGGCATAACGGACTCCTACGCCGTCGCCGAGCACGCTGGTTCCGTCGCCGAGGCCATGGCCGACCCGGCGGGCACGCTCAGCGCGCTGGCGGCCCAGGTAGCGGGACAGTGGTCACGGTGACGCCCGACTTGTCGGTGTCCTGTGCCACCATGGGTGGTGGAACAAAGCGGGTACCGCCCGTGTTGTCAGGGCTGACCGCCCGTTTCGACCTCTGAGGGAGAGCTATGACCACCGCTCAGGACGCAGCCGCCTCCACCGAAGCAGCCGCACCGGCTCCTGAAGCGCCCACGCACGGCGTGACGCTCACCGACCAGGCGGCCGCGAAGGCGAAGGCCCTGCTCGACCAGGAGGGCCGCGATGACATGCACCTGCGCATCGCCGTCCAGCCGGGTGGCTGTGCGGGTCTGCGCTACCAGTTGTTCTTCGACGAGCGCAGCCTCGACGGCGACGCGGTGCGCGACTTCGACGGCATGAAGGTCGCCGTCGACCGCATGAGCGCTCCCTACGTCGAGGGTGCCGTCATCGACTTCGTCGACACCATCGAGAAGCAGGGCTTCACGATCGAGAACCCGAACGCGGGCGGCTCCTGCGCCTGCGGCGACTCGTTCCACTAGTCCTCAGCACCGAAGGGGCGGCTCCCACACCGGGAGCCGCCCTTTCGCGTACTCAGACACACCCCTGTCGAACACTCAGGCACCTGCGAGCCCGCGGAGGCTCAGACGCCGTAGTCGTTGAGCCCTTCGAACCGCCGCGCCGTGCTCTCGTCGACTTCCCACGAGGCCGCGGCGCGGGGCGCGGGCAGCGGGTGCTCGGCGTGCGTGATCGAGCGCGGGATACCGGCGCAGTCCTCGATCAACTCGGTCATGGTGGCAGCTTCTGGCGTAGTCACCCCTCGACCGTATGACGCACGGTCTGACCTGCGATAGC
>JBDSAJ010000246.1:0-5013 GCA_039922235.1 Umezawaea sp. | reverse complement strand
TCCGCGATGTGGCCGGACTGGCGGCGAACGGCGGCACGGGGGCACCTCGGTGGGGTCTGCGGCGCCACTACGCCCTCCGCCCGTTCAGCGACGCGGTCGAGGTGACGTGGGCCGAGCGGTCGGAGGCCTACGTCACGCCGGTCGCGCCGGACACCGTCGGCGTCGCGATCCTCTCCTCGGTCCGGGGCGGCTTCGCCGACCAGTTGGCCGCGTTCCCCGACCTGGCCGCCCGGCTGGCCGACGCGGAGCCCGCCTCCGCCGTCCGGGGCGCGGGGCCGCTGCGCCAGCGGACCTCCGGCCGGGTCGCGGGTCGGGTCCTGCTGGTCGGCGACGCCGCGGGCTACATCGACGCGCTGACCGGGGAAGGGCTGGCGCTGTCGCTGACGGCGGCCGCCGAACTCGTCCGGTGCCTGCGCGACGACCGGCCGGAGGACTACGACCGCGCGTGGAGCCGCACGTCGCGCCGCTCGCGCTGGCTCACCTCCGGCCTGCTGTGGTCCCGCGGCCACCCGGCGCTGGCCCGGCGCATCGTGCCGCTGGCCGCCCGCGCACCGAAGCTGTTCGCCCTCGCCGTCGACCAGCTCGCCCGATGAAGTGGGACCTCGTCGTGGTGGGCGCCGGACCCGCGGGGTCGACGGCCGCCCTCGCGGCACTGCGGGCCGACCCGACCGCGCGCGTCCTGCTGCTGGACGCGGCGACCTTCCCGCGCGACAAGGTCTGCGGCGACGGCGTGGCCCCGCAGGCCCTGGACGTGGTCGCGGACCTCGGTGTCGACGTGGCCGCGCTCGTCGCCGGAACCCGGCCGGTCACGGCGCTGCGGATGGTGTCGCCGCGCGGGGTCGAGGCCGCCCGCCCGTTCGCGCGGCCCGCCGCCGTCGTGCCGCGGCTGCTGTTCGACGACCGGCTCGTGCACGCGGCCGTGACGGCGGGCGCGGTGCTGCGCAGGCGCCGGGTCCGCACGGTCACGACCATCGCGGACGGCGTGCTGATCGACGGCGAGATCCGGGCGCGCACGGTCATCGGGGCGGACGGCGCGGAGTCCGCGGTCCGCCGCCAGTGCGGCGCGCGCCCCGTCCGGGCCGGAACGGTCGCCATCGCGCTGCGCGGGTACGCGCCCAGCACCACGTGGCCCGACGGCGAACAGTTGCTCACCATGACCACCGCCCACTGGCCCGCCTACGCCTGGGCGTTCCCGGTCGGCGACGGCACCGCGAACGTCGGGTACGGCCAGCTCATCCGGTCCTCGCCGCCCACCCGAGCGGAGCTGACCGACCGTCTGCACCACCTGCTGCCAGGCCTCGCGCCACTGCCGCTGCGCGGCCACCGCCTGCCCCTGTCCACCGGCCGACCTGACGTCGGGCACGGCAGGGTCCTGCTCGCGGGCGACGCCGCGTCGCTCATCAACCCGCTCACCGGCGAAGGCATCTACTACGCGGTCCTGTCCGGTGGCCTCGCGGGCGCCGCGGCGCTGACCACCGACCCGGCGGGCACCTACCGCCGAGCCCTGCGCCGCCGGCTGGGCAAGCACCTGCGCCACACCGACCTGCTCGCCCGGCTCACCCGGCGCCCGTGGCCACTGGACCTCGCGACCGCCGCCGCCCGCGACGACCAGCGCACGTTCGACCGGTTCGTCGAGATCGGCCTCGCGGCGGGCACCCTGGACGCCCACCTCGCGCTGGCGCTGGTGAGAGCGCTCCGCGGCTGACGGTCAGTCCCACCAGAAGGCCCACGAGTGGTCGCCGACGAGCCGGTCGGCGTACTCGGCCAGCGGGTGGGACTCGCTGCCCTGCCAGACGTTGTCCGGGCAGAACGCGAAGTGCTCGGCGGCCACCGCGAGCGCCTCGACGCGCGTGGTGGGCGGTGCGGCGACGCTGAGCAGGAGCGTGGCGTACCCGACGCCGACGATCCGCGCGCCGAACCGGTCCTCCCAGTTCCGCAGCACCGCAGACACCTCGGCCGTGTCGCCGGTGTAGTTCGCCGGGCCGGTCCAGCCCGCCACGGTCAGCGCGTCCGCGCCCCGGTTCGCGGCGACCAGGCCCAAGCGCATCGACTCGTGGCCCGCCAGCAGTTGCTCGGCGAGGCCGTCCGCGGTGCGGTCGGCGTCGGTGCGGCTCGGCGGTGAAGGCGCCAGACCGGGCCACTGGCCGCCGTAGGGGGCCGTGACGGCAAGCCGTTCGGCAGGGGACAGCGAGTCGTCCTCGTCCCCGGTGGTGTGGTCGGTCCACCAGCCCGCCAGGAGCGCGACCGGGTCGTGGTCGCCGGGCGAGGACATGTCGCCGGGCAGCACCTCGCCGTTGGCCCACGGGCGGTACTCGACGTCCTCGTCGTCCAGCGCGTCGAGCAGCAGGGGCCACAGCCCGGACTTGGCGTGCTCGGCCCGCAGCCGGGCCCACAGACCCGCGGGGGCCGGCTGGTCGCTGAGCCAGAACGCCGGTCGGTCGCCGTCCTCCTTCTCCTCGGAGAACACGAGTCGGCCGGCAGGCAGCTGGACCGGGAGGGATCGTCCCGCGGCCCCGTCGGCGAACAGGTTCCGCAGGTCGTCGGGCAGCGGTGGTTCGGAGATCATCGGCGGATCGTAGGGCGTGGGTCCTACACCGGGAGGAGAATTCGCCGTCCGCGATGAGTTTCGGCTCGACCGGCGGTCAACACCCCAGCACCCCAGTCCGCCAGCCGCCCAGGAGACCAAGATGACTACCACCATCACGACGCACACCCTCGACGCACCCGGCGCCACCATCGCCTACGACGTGCGCGGCACGCTCGGCAAGGACGTTCCGCTGCTGCTCATCGGCTCCCCGATGGACGCGGCCGGGTTCACCACGCTGGCGGGCCACTTCGCCGACCGCCCGGTCGTCACCTACGACCCGCGCGGCACCGCGCGCAGCACCCGAACCGACGGCGGCGGCGAGATCACCCCCGGCCACCACGCGGCCGACCTGCGCCTGCTCGTCGACGCGATCGGCGGGCCGGTCGACGTGTTCGCCAGCAGCGGCGGCGCGGTCAACGCGCTGGCCTGGGTGGCCCAGCACGGCGACCAGGTGCGCCTGCTCGTCGCCCACGAGCCCCCGCTGCTCGGGCTGCTGCCCGACGGCGACCGGTGCCTCGCGGCGATCGAGGACATGTACCAGACCTACCAGCGCGACGGGATGGGACCGGGCATGGCCAAGTTCATCACCCTCGTCAGCTACGACGGGCTCCTGCCCGCCGACTACGAGTACCCGCCAGTGGACCCCGCCCAGTTCGGGCTGCCCACCGAGGACGACGGCAGCCGCGACGACACCCTGCTCGGGCAGAACCTCCGCAACTGCACCGGGTTCCAGCCCGACCTGGACGCCCTGCGGGCCACCGGCACCCACATCGTGATGGCGCGCGGCGAGGGCTCCGGCCAGACGATGGCGGCGCGCGGGGCCGACGCGGTCGCCGAGGCGATCGGCGCCGAACTGGTCGCGTTCCCCGGTGACCACGGCGCGTTCCTCGGCGGCGAGTACGGCATGACGGGCGAACCGGACGCCTTCGCCCAGCGACTGCGCGAGGTACTCGACCAGGTGCGGTGAGACCGGGGCTGGTTCGCCGGGGAGGCGAACCAGCCCCCCGCGTCAGGCCCGACCGGTGCCACTTCCGGGCCAGGGCAGCACGGTGAGTTCGGGCCACTGTTCGCGCCAGCGCCGGGTTTTGGTCTCGTAGACGCTGCGGGGAGCGAGCACGGGATTGGGGCGGACGACGAGGTTGAACACGTCGGCGAGGCCGTGCGGCGCGTAGACGCGCCACTGGCCATCCCCGTTGAGGCGGATGCCCAGGCAACAGGTCGTCGCCGCGAACGAGTCGATGGCGGCTTCGGTGGACGTGTAGGGCGCGCAGGGAACGCCGAAGTGGTCCTCGTACCACAGGTGCACGCGTGCCTCGTTGCGGATCTCGACGGCCGCGGGCAGGTCACCGAAGGCGTCCACGCCTGCCTGGATCACCTCGTCCTCGGCGTCCCAACCGAGGTCGGAGTCGTCGAAGTAGAACAGGTCGTAGTCCTTGATGCCCTCGGTCGGCGGCCGGTCGGTGACCACGTTCCACACGGTCTGGAACACGCACCCGGCAGTGAGGTACCACCCTGGGAGGTCCAGCTTCGCGGCCCGCGCCAGGACCTCGGTCAACACCTCGTTGCGAGTGAGAGTCGCGCGCAGCGCGTCGAGTTGTGCGTCCACCGGGAGTCGGCCGATCACCATGCCGCATGTCTAGCACCGCCACGGCTTCGGTCTCGATGCTCAGCCGTACGGATGAGCGTTGGTACGTGCCAAGGCAGTCGGGCTGAGTAACCTCCCCAGCGGAGGGTCACGTGCTCACTGCTGGAACCGGGGGTTCAGTGCTGCGAGGTCGGCGACACGAGCAGGAAGAGCTGGACCGCCTGCTGCGCGACGTCCGCGCCGGGCAGAGCCGCGTGCTGGTGCTCCGAGGTGAGGCGGGCGCGGGCAAGACCGCCCTGCTGGACTACCTGACCGACGGCGCGCGGTCGGGCCGGGTGTCCAGGGCGGCGGGCGTCGAGCCGGAGACCGAGATCGCGTACTCCGGGCTCCAGCAGCTCTGCGCGCCGCTGCTGCACCACCTCGACCGGCTGCCACCGCCCCAGCGGGACGCGTTGGCCACTGGTTTCGGGCTCAGCGCGGGCACCGCCCCGGACGCGCTGCTCGTCGGGCTGGCGGTGCTCGGCCTGTTCGCCGAGGCCGCCGCGGAGCAGCCGCTGATCTGCGTCGTCGACGACGTGCAGTGGCTGGACCGGATGTCCGAGGTGATCCTCACGTTCGTCGCTCGCAGGCTGGACAGCGAGTCCGTCGCACTGGTGCTCGCGGTGCGCAGCCCCGGCGACGAGCGCGTCCTCGACGGTCTGCCGGAGCTGCGCGTCGACGGTCTGCCGGACGCGGACGCGCGGGCGCTGCTGGACTCGGTGCTGCCGTGGCCGGTCGACGCCCGCGTGCGCGACCGGATCGTCGCCGAGACGCGCGGCAACCCGCTCGCCCTGCTCGAGCT
>JBDSAJ010000245.1:0-12739 GCA_039922235.1 Umezawaea sp. | reverse complement strand
GGACCGCGTGCAGGGCGACGGCCAGCGGTTCGGCGAGCGCGCCCTGCCGGGTCGTGACGCCGTCGGGCAGCGTCCGCACCTGGTCGGCGCGGACCACGGCGTACTCGCTGAAGCCCCCGTCGGTGTGCGGGTCGAACGCCGCCGACCCCAGGTACCGGACCTGGGCGTGCAGGTTGGTGCGCCCCGCGAGGCGGTGCGGCAGGTCCCCGAGCGGGGTCGCCGGGTGCACGGTCGCGGCCTGGCCGACCGCGAGTCCGGTAACGCCGGGGCCGGTGCCCGCGACCCGTCCGGCGACCTCGTGCCCGAGCACGAGGGGGTGCCGCAGGACCGCGGTGCCGGACGCGCCGTTCTTCCAGTACGCGAGGTCCGAGCCGCAGATACCGCCGAACTCCACCGCCAGCAGCACCTCACCCGGCCCCGGCACCGGATCCGGCACCTCGTCGATCCGCAGGTCCCGCGGACCGTGCACGACTACCGCTTTCATACCGCGTCCTCCAAGCGGACCAGGTCACGGCCGCGGGTCTCCGGGGCCAGGTACGCCGACACGAACGTGATCAGCGAGTAGACGACGAGCATGGCCGCGACGGGCCACCAGTGGCCGGTGACCGCGGTCAGGGTGGCGGCCACGACCGGACCGATCGCGGTGGCGAGGATGCCGCCGATCTCCTTGGCCAGCGCCAGTTGCGTGAACCGCGTCCGGGAGCCGAACAGCTCGGCCATCGTGACGCTCTCCAGCGAGAACAGGCCCAGCACACCGATGTTGAGGCCCAGCACCATCGCGATGACCAGCGCCACCGTGCTCCCGCTGGTGATCAGCAACATCATCGGGAACGCGAACGCGGCGGTCAGCAGCGTCAGCGCGAGGTAGACCGGCCGACGGCCGAAGCGGTCGCCGAGCAGCCCGACCACCGGCACCGTGACGAACCCGAGCAGCGACCCGTAGACGATGGCCGTGGTCGGCACCGTCCGGCTGACCAGCAGCGTCGTGGCGATGTAGCCGACCAGGAACGTCTGGACCAGTCCGGAGTTGCCCGCCTGGCCGAAGCGCAGGCCGAGCGCGACGAAGAACGCCCTGCCCTTGCGCTGCCGCAGCCCTTGCCGCAGCACGTCGTTGCCCGCTGCCTCGACCTCGGCACGGGACAGCGCGACACCGTCCACGACGTCCGCGCGCTCCTCGAAGACGGGGCTCTCCTTGAGGTTGCGCCGCAGCCACACGGCGAACACCATCAGCACGAAGCTGAGCAGGAACGGCAGCCGCCAGCCCCAGGAGATCAGCTGGTCCTCGGACAGGGTCGCGAGCAGGAACGCCCAGAGCGCGGAGGCCGCGAGGGTGCCGGAGTTCGTGCCGAGCGACACCAGCGACGAGACCAGCCCGCGCCGCCGCACCGGCGCGTACTCGGCGAGCATCACCGTGGCGCCCGCGATCTCGGCGCCGGCGCCGAAGCCCTGCACGAGCCGCAGCGCGACCAGCAGGATCGGCGCGGCGATGCCGATCGCCTGGTAGCTGGGCAGCGCGCCGATCAGCGTGGTCGACGCGCCCATGAGGGCGATGGTGATGAACAGGACCTTCTTGCGGCCGATCCGGTCACCCATCCGGCCGAAGTAGATCGCCCCCGCGAGCCGGGCGACGTAGCCGACGCCGTAGGTGGCCATGGCGGCGATGAGTCCGATGGCCGGACTCACGTCGGGGAAGAAGATCTTGTTGAAGACGATCGCGGCGGCCAGCGAGTAGAGCTGGAAGTCCATGAACTCCATGGCCGTGCCGAGCCAGCCGGACATCGCGGCTCTGGTCAGGTCTCGGGTGGTGCGCGGCGCGGGGTTGTTCCGCGTCACGCCAGGGGTGCCCGTCATCTCGTGCTCCGTTGCTCGGCGAGGGGATGGTCGTTCAGAGTTCGACGCGCCCGGCCCGGAGAGCGGGGAGTCGGGCGGCGACGGCCTTCGTGAGGTCGTCGCGCTCAGCCAGGTCGGGAGCGCCGACGAGGTGGAGCAGCCGGACGACCAGGTCGACGTGGTCGGGCCGGTCGTACCAGCAGCGGGCCAGGCCGTCGGCGAGCGGATCGGTCGTGCCGAACACCGGGTCGCGATCGTCGGGCCGGGTCGAGTTGACCCAACCGGCGAGTGCGAGTTCGAGCAGCGGTGTCGCCGTGCGCGCTTCCCGCAGGGGGCCGAACCACCTCTCGGGGATCTTCAGCGAGCCGTCGGACCCGATCTGCCGCAGCAGGTGCCGCATGGCCGGGTTGCACAGCCTGCGCACCAGGTCGTCGACGTAGCCCGCCGCGTCCGGTCCGCCTTCGGGCAGGGTGCCCGCGACCTCGGCGCCGAAGTCGCGGACGAACCGCTCGCCCCACCGCGTGTGCATGACCTCGCGGACGGTGCGGTGGCCCGCCGCCAGCCCGAGGTAGGCCAGCGCGGAGTGCGATCCGTTGAGCAGCCTCAACTTCATCAGCTGGTACGGGGCGACGTCCGGCGTGATCACCGCCCCGTCGAGCTCCCACGGCGGCCGGGCCGCGGCGAAGGAGTCCTCCAGCACCCACTGCCGGTAGGGCTCGCCCACCACGGGGGTCCGGTCGTCCAAGCCGAGTGCGAGCAACGCCGCCCGCTCGTCCTCGTCGGTTGTCGCGGGCACGATCCGGTCGACCACGGACGAGGGGAACGCGACCGACTCGTCCAGCCAGGACAGCACGGCGCTCCGGTCCGGCCACGGTGACGCCTCCACGAAACCCCGGACCACACCCCGCAGCACGGCTCCGTTGGCGGTGGCGTTGTCGCAGGAGACGACGCTGACCGGTGCGCCGTTGGCGCGGTACCGGGCCGCCAGTCCGCTCGCCAGCCGCGCGACGACGGTGCGCTGGTCGCCGGCTGCCGCGACCAGGTCGGCGGCGATCTCCGGCGCGGTGGTGTCGAGGTCGAAGGTGCCGGGACGCCGGTGGTAGCCCTTCTCCGTCACGGTGAGCGTGACGACGGTGGTGGTCGGCGCGGTCAGCAGCGCGTCGACCGCGGCCGCGTCCCGTCGCATCGCCAGCGCGTCGACGAGCGAGCCGATCACCCGCGTGCGAGGTCCGTCCGGGTGCCGTTCGGTCAGGGAGTACAGGAAGTCCTGGTCCCGCAGGGCGGTCACCTGGATTTCCGACCGCGGTGCCACGACCGCGATGCCCCACGGTTCGCCGGTGCGCGCGGCCACGGCCTCGGTGTAGACGGCCTGGTGGGCGCGGTGGAACGCGCCGAGTCCGAAGTGGACGATCCGGGGCTCCAGCGAGCCGAGGTCGACCAGTGGCCGCAGCGCGGGGGCGAGCCCGCGCACGGTGGTCTCGGTGAGCCTGGACATGGCGGTCACCAGTCGTGGACGGAGCCGTCGAGGCGCCGCGCCACCGGGAGGTAGCGGGCAACGTAGGGGAAGCGCTCGGCGGCCTGGTCGTCGTACTCGACGCCGAGTCCGGGTTCCTCCGACGGCAGCAGCATCCCCCGCTCGAACCGCACGCCGCTGTGGAACACCTCGGCGGTCTGCTCGGCGTACCCCATGTACTCCTGGATGCCGAAGTTCGGCACGGAGATGTCGACGTGGACCGCGGCGGCGAGCGAGACCGGGGACAGGTCGGTGGCGCCGTGCGACCCGGTCCGCACCTGGTAGAGCGCGGCGAGGTCGAAGATCCGCCGCAGGTGCGTGATGCCGCCCGCGTGGACGACCGTGGTGCGCACGTAGTCGATGAGCTGCTCGGTGATCAGGTGCTGCACGTCCCAGATCGACGTCAGGTTCTCGCCGACCGCGAGGGGCGTCGTGGTGTGCTGCCGGATGAGCCGGAACGCCTCCTGGTTCTCCGCGGGCGTCGGGTCCTCCATCCAGAACAGCCTGCAGTCCTCGACCTCCTTGCCGAACCGGGCCGCCTCGATCGGGGTGAGGCGGTGGTGCACGTCGTGCAGCAGGTGGAAGTCGAACCCGAAGCGGTCGCGCACCGCGCGCAGGTAGCCGGGGGCGAAGCCGAGGTAGGCCTCGGTGCTCCACGGCTGCTCGTCGGGCAGCGACGTCGCCGCGGGCTCGTAGACCGCTCCCTTGCGGACGCCGTAGGAACCGCCGATGTCCGGCACCGCGGCCTGTGCGCGCACGGCGAGGTAGCCGAGGTCCCGGAACCGGGCCACGTCGTCGAGCAGGGACGGCACGTCGACGCCGCTGGCGTGCGAGTAGACCATCACGCCGTCGCGCGACCGACCGCCCAGCAGCTGGTAGACGGGCAGCCCGGCGACCTTGCCCTTGATGTCCCACAGCGCCGTGTCGACCGCCGCGATCGAGGTCATCGTCACGGGTCCGCGCCGCCAGTACGCGCCGCGGTAGAGGTACTGCCAGGTGTCCTCGATGCGCGCGGGGTCGCGGCCGATCAGCAGCGGGACGAGGTGGTCGCGGAGGTAGGACGCCACGGCCAGCTCGCGTCCGTTGAGCGTCGCATCACCCAGTCCGGTGACGCCGTCGGACGTGGTGATCCGCAGGGTGACGAAGTTGCGCCCCGGCGACGAGACGAGGACTTCGGCGCGCGCGATCGTGCTCACGAGTTCACTCCCTTGTGACTGCTGCGCTGACTCCGCAGCCTGTCGAGCAGTACTGGTATACAAGTACTTGTCGGACAGTTCGTCAAGGGGAAACGCGCACTATGATGGCCGCGTGGTCAAAGCGAACGAGCGGAAGACGAGCCGCCGCGCGGTGTACGAGATCCTCCGCAGGCAGGTGTTGACCATGGAACTCCCGCCGGGCGCCGCCCTGTCGGAGAACGAGCTGGCGGCCACCCTCGGCGTGAGCCGCACCCCGGTGCGCGAGAGCCTCATCCTGCTGGCCGAGGAAGGCCTGGTGCAGGTGTTCCCGCAGGTGGGCTCCTTCGTCTCCCGCGTGGACCCGGTCAAGGTCGCCGACGCCCAGTTCCTGCGCGAAGCCGTGGAGTTGGCGGCACTGGACGACCTGCCGGAGGTGCTGGACCCGGACGTGGTGAGCGACCTGCGGTCCAACGTGGAGCAGCAGCGCCGCGAGGGCATCGACCTCGAGGAGTTCTTCGCGCTGGACGAGGCGTTCCACCACGGCCTGCTGCGGCTGAGCGGCCACGCGAACGCCTGGGCGACGGTCGTCGCCGCCAAGGGCCACCTCGACCGCGCCCGCCGCCTGGGCCTCTACGACGTCAGCTCGCCGGGGACGTTCGTCCACCAGCACGCCGACATCCTGGACGCCGTCACCCGCGGCGACGTCCGGCAGGCGCGGACCGCGATGCGCGCCCACCTGCGCGCCGTGTTCGACGACGTGGAACGCATCAGGGCCCGCTCGCCGGAGCTGTTCTCCTCCAACTCCGGCTCGACGCCGAGCAGGCGCAGCATCGCCGTCTGGGAGTAGTGGACCGGGTCAGGTCGGCACGGTCACCGACTCGGCGGGCGAGGCGTGCCGCCGAGCCGGGACCGGGTGCGGTTGCCGGTCAGCGTTGCCGGGCCGGGCGCACGACGATCTCGTCGACGTCGACGTCGGCGGGCTGGCCGATGGCGTAGGAGACAGCCCTGGCGATGGCATCGGGGCTCGATCGCGTGCGCCCGGTAGGTCCCCGTCGGCGCGGTCCGTCACGTCGAGCCGCACCGGGTGGAGGCTGCCGCCGGACCGGGCGGCCACGTCCGCGGTGCGCTCGGCGAGTGCCCGCAGGCGGTTGGTCCGCCGGACGCCCGTGACGTCCGGTCGAGCCCTGACCAGGACCTGGTCGTCTACCGCGCCGAGGCACTCGCGCTGCTCGGTTCGCCTGCCGCCACGTCATGCGAGCAGGCCTGAGCCTCAGCTCTTGCAGAGTGCGGTGTCCACTGTGGACAGCACCGCCGCTGCCGCCCGCTCCCCGTTCGCCTGGTCGAACGTGCCGGGCAGCGCGGTGACGGCGACGGTGACCGCGCGGCCGTCCTCAGTGGTGCCGCCGCGCGTCTCGAACCCGTGGATGTCGCCGCCGTGACCCCAGTACTCGCCGCCGCAGGTCAGCGGGGTGCTCACCAGTCCGAGGCCGTACCGCGCGCCGGGCCACATCGCCGCCTCGACCGTGGTCCGCATCTCGGCCAGGCGCGGCGCGTCCAGCAGCCGACCACCGAGCAGCGCGGCGAAGAACTTGTTCAGGTCACTCGGCGACGTGATCAGCTGACCGGCCGCCCAGCCCCAGGACGGGTCCATCTCGGTGACGTCGACGACGCGGTCGGAGGCGTTGTCCGCCACCGCGTACCCGTGCGGGTGGGCACCGCGGATGGTCCGGTCGCCCACGGCGGGCCAGTAGGTGTCGCGCAGCCCGATGCGGTTGATCACCCGCTCGGTGACCTGCTCGGCGAGCGGACGTCCGCTCACGCGCTCGATCAGGAGACCGGCGAGCACGTAGTTGGTGTTGCTGTACTCCCACTTCGCCCCCGGCGCGAAGTCCGCCGGGTGCGCCAGCGCGATGTCCAGCAGGTCGCGCGGCTCGAAGTAGCGGTCCCGCACCTGCTCGAAGTGCTCAAGACCGAGGTACGCGGTGTAGTTCGGCAGGCCGCTGGTGTGCTGCAGGAGCTGCCGGACCGTGATGGCACGGCCGTCGATCCCCTCACCGCGCACAAGGCCCGGCAGGTAGTCCTCGATCGGCGCGTCCAGGTCGACCTTGCCCTCGGCGACGAGTTGCAGGACCACCACGGCGACGAACGACTTGGTGTTGCTGCCCGCCCGCACCCGCCCGTCGCGAGGCACCGGCGTCGACCGGCCGAGTTCACCGGTCCCCGAGGTGAACGACGTGGACCTGCCCTTCGCCTGCACCGAAGCCAGCGCCGCGGGGAACTTCTCGTCCTTGACCAGGCCGTCCAGGCTCCGCTGCACCCCGGTCCGGTCCGCCGTCGCACTCGCGGGAGCCGCGACCAGCCCGCAGGCGAGTGCCGCGGCGAGCACCGGGGCGAGCATCTTCGTGTTCATGGGTTCCTCCTGTTTCGGTGACGGGGAAACCCTCCCAGCGGGACGTGGGCGAGCGCGGTACCGCGATCCCCCCGAACCGTGGTGGAGCCTGCTCCACCATCGACCCGTCGGCCGGGGTTGTGGCAGGCTGTCGGCAAGTGGACATCGTGCTGCTGAAGCTGTTCCTCGCTCCCCTGCTCGTCGTGGCGTCCACCCTGGCGGGCCGCCGGTGGGGGCCGAACCTCACGGGTCTCCTCGTCGCACTCCCGATCGTCGCCGGGCCGATCCTGTTCATCTCCTACCGGTCGCACGGCGCGGACTTCGCCGCCGAAGCGGCCGGTTCGTCCCTGCTGGGGCTCGTGTCGCTCGCGACGTTCGCGGTGGTGTTCGCCCGTGCCGCCCACCGGTTCGGCTGGCTCGCGACGGTCGCCACGAGCTGCGCCGCCGTCCTGGCCGTGGACGTCGCGCTGTCCGCAGTCCACTTCACCGCGCCCGTGGCACTGGTGTGCACGCTGACCGCGACCACGGCCGCGGTGGTCCTCCTGCCGCGAGTCGGCTCGGAAAGCACGGGTGAGTCGGTGCGGCCACCGCTGTGGGACCTGCCCGGTCGTGCGGCCGCGACCGCCGCGCTGGTGCTGGTGGTGACCACGGCCGCGGGCGCGCTCGGTCCACAGTGGACCGGACTGCTGGCGCCCTTCCCCATCGCCACCAGCGTGGTGGCCGCCTTCGGCCACGCGCGGCACGGCCACGCGGTGACCGCGCGCACCATGGCAGGCGTGCTCACGGGCCTGTTCGGCTTCGCGGTGTTCTGCCTGCTGGTCGCAGTTCTCGTGCGTCCGCTCGGCGGCACCGCGTTCCTGGTGGGCGCGGTGGCGACGGTGACCGTTCAACTCGTGGTGCGAGCCGTTCTCACCAGGGTGTCGAACAGGCAGCGGCGATCGACCTGCCCCCGGTGGCGCTAGGCTCGGTGACCCGGAAACCAGCCACGTCCCGAAAGGTTCAGCGCCGTGTCCTCCTCCTCTTTCGAGCCGCGCAGCGACGTGGATCTCACCGTGCCGTCGGCCGCCCGCGCCTATGACTACTTCCTCGGTGGTGCGCACAACTTCGCCGTCGACCGGGCGTTCGCCGACCAGGTGCTGCAGATCGCGCCGTCGGTGCCAGGCGTCGCCAAGCTCAACCGGTCTTTCCTGGGTCGGGTGGTCCGGTACTGCCTGGACCAGGGCATCCGCCAGTTCCTCGACCTCGGCTCGGGTATCCCGACCGTCGGCAACGTGCACGAGATCGCCCAGCAGGTCGATCTGGAGACCCGCGTGGTGTACGTCGACTACGAGCCGGTGGCCTACGCCCACGCCCACCAACTGCTGGCGGGCAACCCCTTCGCGACGATCATCCAGGCCGACATCCGGGAGCCCGCGCAGATCCTCGACCACCCCGAGACCCAGCGGCTGATCGACTTCTCCGAGCCGGTCGCGCTGCTGATGGTCGGCGTGCTGCTGTTCATCTCCGACGACGACCAGCCCGGTGAGCTGCTCGCGACCTACCGGCAGCGACTCGCGCCGGGCAGCCTCGTCGCGATCTCGCACATCGCCGACGAACAGGCCAGTCCCGAACTGCAAGCCGAGGTGGCGCGGCTGGTGGGCGCCTACGCCGCCGCCGACGAGCACGTGTACGTCCGCACCCACCAGGAGATCCTGGGCTGGTTCGACGAGGGGCTGAGCCTGGTCGAACCAGGCCTGGTGTGCCTGCCGGACTGGCGGCCCGACGGCACCGCGGAGCAGCAGGCCGAAGCTCGACCACTCGGCTACGGCGGCATTGCCAAGGTGACCAAGGCCTGACCACCACATGGACACCTGCCGGACGTGACCTCAGCGCGACGAGATCGCTGATGCCACCCGCTTGGAGCGGGACCGAGTGGTTCCCGCCCCAAGCCGGGAGGTCAGGGATAGACGGCGAAGGTCCGGTCGAGCGTCCCCGAGACGAAGCCCTCGGGCGTGCGGCTGAACACCTCCAGCCGCAGGGAGTTCGTACCCGTCGGCGTGTAGGTGATGGTCGCCGTGCCGTCGGGACCGACCGGGACGACGGTGTCCGGACCGAGGTTGAGCCGGTACACGATCTCCGTCGACCCGCGCAGCGCGGCGGTGAAGGTGAACTCGATCGGCTCGCCCACCCTGGCGCCGACGCTGCCGTCCGCCGGGTACTGCGGGCTGGTGATCACCGGTTCGAACGCCTTCACCTGGAACTGGTACGTCCTCTCCGACGACACCAAACCGGTGCCCGACACCGCTCGCACGCTCAGGAGCGACCAGCCTGGTTTCGTCGGAGTGCGGGCGAACGACGCCGTGCCGTTCGGGTTCGAGGCGACCGTGCGCTCCGGCTCACCGTCGAACGAGTACCGGTACTCGACCACGCCGGGCAGCGTCGAGGACACGGTGAACGTGCCCGGCACGCCCGGACCACCGGACTGGGCCCACTCCCGGTACTCGGCGCTGGTGACGGTCGGCGCCGCGCCGTCCACGGCGAGGGTCTCCCAGCCGGTGCCGGACCGGACGCCGTCGCGGTTGGTGGTGAACACGTACATGTTGAACCAGCCCGCCTCGGTCGGCGTGAACGCCACCTCCGCGGTGCCGTCGGTGGACGGGGACACGGTCGTCTCCGGGCCGCTGTCGATCCGGTAGGTGAACGACACCGTGTCGGGCATCCGGGCCGTGAAGGTGAACGTCCGCTCCTGCCCGATCACGCCTTCCCACGGGTCGACCGAGACGGTCGGTTCCAGCGGGTCGACGTTGAACGAGTTCCGGGCGATCCCCGACTTCAGGCCCGCCGCGTTGGTGGTCCACACCAGGAGCTCGTGGTGCATCGGCTCGTGCTCCGTGATCGTGATCGTGGTTCTCGCCGTGCCGTCGGGGCCGAGGGGTAGGGCGTTCTCCGGCCCGCCGTCGAGTCGGTAGGTGAACCCGACCGCCCCCTCCTGCGTGGCGGTGAAGGTGAACTCCGTGGGTTTGCCCAACTGCGGCCACTCGCCGTCGATCGACGGTGCGGTGGTGCGCACCCAGAACCGGTAGTCCTTCACCGGAGAACGGTTCCCCGCCTGGTCGATGCTCGTCACGCTGATGCTCAGCGGACCGTCGGAGGTCGGGGCCACGGACACCGTCGCCGAGCCGCCGGGCCGGTCGGCGGAGACCCGGCCGTCGGGCACGCCGATGCCGGAGTACTCGAAGGCCACCACGTCGGCCATGCCGTTCGCGGTGAACGTGAAGTCGCCGGGCACGCCTTCCCCACCGTCACCGGGCGGTCCGCCGTCCTCGTGGTACACCGGGGAGGTGATCGTCGGCGCGACGGTCGGCCTGGTGTAGTCGGTGGTGAACAGGCACGGCTCGGACCACGGGGAGGTGGTGTGGCCGTCCTCGCCGCGCACCGCCCAGGCGTACGTGCTCCCGTCCTGGAGCAGGTCCGTCGGGAAGTACGTGGAGGCGTCGCCGCCGGAGCCCACCCAGACCGGGAAGACCTCGCGCCGCTGCTCGGGCGCGGCCACCGGCCAGAAGGCGAAGCGGGCCTCGAGCGAGTAGGTGCCGTCCGGGTCGGTGAGCTTGGCGAACACGCGCGGGTCGCGGGAAGCGGTGAGCATCGGGTCGAGCCCACAGTCGCGACTGTTGACCTTCAACGCGGTCGGCTTCGCGGGCGCCTTGTTGTACCCGATGTAGAGCCACGGGTTGTTGTCGTACGTGCGCCCGTAGGCGACGTCGTTCTGGAACTGGGCCGAGATCCGTGCCACGACGGTCAGCTTCGTCCCGCCTTCGGCGAGCGTCTGCCGGACCGCGTCGCCCAGGTCCCACGTGACGCGGTCGTAGAGGCAACCCTCCTGGGCCTGGGGACCGGCCAGCTTCACCTTCTCCCGCGGCTGGTTGGCCCACGAGATCCTGCCGAGCGGCTTGACCAGCCACAGTTCGGTCGCACGTGGCTTGGCGCAGTCGTTGGCGGCGGTCTCGGGCAGCCGGATGAAGGCGGAGAACACCGTGGCGCCCTGGAGTTGTGCCAGGTCGAAGGTGAAGTAGGACTTGCTGGTGTGCTGCTTGCCGCTGTCGTCGCGCCACGACCCGACGCGGGCGCCGTCGGTGGTGATGTTGTGGTGCGGGGCGCGGGAGTCGGTGCTCAGCCAGGTGGAGCGGTACACGGTGGCGTTGGACGGCTGCGGTGCCGCGGCGGCGGTTCCTGCGGGCAGCGCCACCGCCCCACCGGCCAGCGCTGCGATCACCAAACCGGCACGTAAGAAGCGCGCGGGTCTACCGGACGGTCTCATGTTCCCCCCTTGCGACTCATGCGACTGAGGCGAAGCCGCGACCTCAAATGGTGTCAGCCCGATCAACTTGATAAATCCGGCGTTACACCTCCGTTATTCGAGGTCGGAGGGCAACTGGAGGCTCCGCCTGCTGCGGGCCAGGTCTCGAAGGCCGTACAGCGCGAACAAGGGTTTGACCGGCCACGCCTCCCCGAGCCGGTAGTCGGCGGCGCGTACCAGACGGTCGGCGAGATCGGGACGTTGATGACGCAGGTAGAGGCGCGCCTTCTGAGCGTGCAGCGGATTCGACACGATCTTGATCTGGTCCAGGTGCTCGATCAGCGGGATCACGTTTTCGACGTTCTGCCAGGTGCTTCGCGACCGTTCCTCCAACCGCACCGTCCCGGTGAAGCCGAGTTCCGCCACCGCATAACGTGCCAGCAGAGCCGCTTCGGACGCCGAAGCCGCGCCGCCCGCACCGGAGCAGACCAGGATCGAGCTGGCCAGGGTGGGATCGACGGACCGCAGTGCCGCTCGCACCCGCCACCGGTTCATCGCGTTCGCACGGTCACCGCGGGTGTTCCGGTATCCGAGTACCACCACCGCCTCGGAACGAGCAGGCAGCCGCTCGTGCACCTGAGCACGACTGGCTCGCCAGTGCACGAACTCGCCCCATGCGGCCAACCCGAGAAGTCCGAGAACCACCAGCGTCTTCCGTGTCATGGCCCGCGATCTTCCCACGTCCACGCTCAGGCGATGAGCAAGGATCGCTGAGGA
The DNA here is from genome assembly GCA_039922235.1 of Umezawaea sp. Taxonomy (GTDB): domain Bacteria; phylum Actinomycetota; class Actinomycetes; order Mycobacteriales; family Pseudonocardiaceae; genus Umezawaea. The sequence goes on along the minus strand of JBDSAJ010000245.1, from coordinate 779 downwards.
GCCGCACGTCGATCTGCCACGTGGAATCGCCCGTTAGGGTGCTGCGGCTGCGCGGTCCGGGTGCCATGTTGGAACCTGACGTACCGACGGGACCTGTGGGCGGGGGATCACGCGATGCGGCGGACAACGGCGTTCGTGCTGCTGGCGGTGGGCAGTTTGCTGGCCGGTTGCCTTGGCCAGACGAGGGACGAGGACCCGGCGCGCAACGCCGACGCCAAGGACGTGACGCTCACGATCGTCGCGAACGCGGTGTCGGGCGGGAAGAACTCGCGGGGCGCGGACTGGCTGACGAACTGGGTGATCCCGCGGTTCACCGAGGCGCAGAAGGCCAAGGGCGTCAACGCGACCGTCAAGTTCGAGCAGGGCGGCACGGCCGACGAGGCCTTCAAGACCAAGATCGCGCTGGACTTCAAGACCGGCGGCGGGGGTGACATCGTCGAACTCGACGGCATCTGGCTGGGCGAGTTCGCGCAGGCGGGGCAGGTCAAGCCGCTGGACGACGTGGTGGGCAAGTCGGCCGTGGACGCGTGGGACGGCTGGCGGCAGATCCCGGACGCGGTGCAGGGCCTCGGCGAGTTCGACGGCAAGCGGTACGGGGTGCCGCAGGGCACCGACGGCCGCGTGCTGTTCTACAACAAGAAGCTGTTCGCGGCGGCCGGGCTGCCCGCCGACTGGCAGCCGCGCAGCTGGGACGAGCTGCTGTCGGCCGCGGCGGCGCTGAAGAGCCTCCCCGGTGTCACCCCGATCCAGCTCAACGCCGGCACCGCGATGGGCGAGGC
>JBDSAJ010000244.1:0-21644 GCA_039922235.1 Umezawaea sp. | reverse complement strand
GATCAGCCTGCTCCGTCTCGCCGGACACACCAACATCGCGAAAGCCCTACGCCACAACGCACGCAAGCCGAAACGAGCCATCACACTGGTCTTGACCAGCTGAGATCGGACTTTGCCTCAGCCCTGGGGTGTCCGTGGTGCTCGTGTGCACGTGACCAGCCATGCCGAGTGACCTCGCAGCGGCGACGTGTCCAGGGGTGTCGTCGATGAAGAGCGCCTCGGCGGGACGGGCGCCGACACCTCGGAGAGCCGCCGCGTAGATGCGGGGGTCGGGCTTCGCGAAGCCGACTTCGCAGGACAGGACGACGGCGTCCACCACGTCCAGCAGTCCGGCGTTCGCCATCCTGCTGCGCAGGTGCGGCCAGGCGTTGCTGACGACGGCGATCCTCGCCAGGCCGCGCAGGCGGTGCAGGGCTTCCAGGAGCACGCGGTCCCAAGTCTGCCTGGACGCGAGATCGCCTCTGATCTCGTCGACCAGGCCCTGGTCGACGCCGAGCCGGTCGCGAATGACATCCCACCAGGACTCTTCGCTGGTCCGACCGATGAGCACGTGGTCGTCATTTCCGCCGAACAGCGCGTTGAGGAAGCCCTGCGGAGGAATTCCGAGTCGGGTGCTCCACTCGGTGGCGGCCGCGGTGAGGCCGTCCGAGGCGAGGACGCCGCCGATGTCGATCAGGATCGCCCGACGGCCGTAGCGGACGTGCGCGGTCGGCTGCTCCTGCCGAGCGTCGTGGAGGCTCATGCGACCTGATCCTGCCGCTTGACCAGGAGGTCGAGGTCAGCCGCTGTCCGCCCGGCGCTCGCGGAAGGCGATCATGTTCATCCGGTTGCCGCACCGGACGCCGCAGAACCGCTTGAGGCCGTTGCGGGACAGGTCGAGGACGAGTCCGGCGCAGTCGTCGGCCGCGCAGATCCGCAGGCGGCCCATCTCGTTCATCCGGATGACGTCGACGAGGGCCAGTGCGGCTTCCACCCGGAGCCGTTCGGCCAACGGGGCTCCAGGCTCGGTCGCGTGCATGTGCCAGTCCAGCGAGCCGTGCCGCACGAGGTGGGGGAGTGCCTTGCCGTCGCGCAGCATCTTGTTGACCGCGTCGACGGCGTCGTCGCGGTCAAGGGTCCAGACGTGCCTCAGCAGGGCGCGCGTGCGGTGGATGTCGCGCAGCTCCGCCTCGTCGTGGTCGATGCGCCCGGTGTAGGGGTGGCGGGCCAGCAGGGCGCCGAGCTGGTCGACGGTGGCCAGCTCGTCGGTGCCGCTGCGCGACGCCGACGGATCGGTGTTGCACAGCTCCACGACGAAGGCGAGCGACTCCTCCGTGTCAGGGGCGAAATGCAAATTGACTCCTTACCTGGACCGGCCTAGCGTCATGGGTGTGAACCAGGTTAGACCATGACAACGTCCGGGGCGGGGAGACGAGCATGAGGGTCCAGTCGACGTATGCGGGCCTGATCGCGGCAGCGGTCTCGTTCCTCTCGTTCGGGACGTCAGGGGCGTTCGTCAAACCACTGCTGGAGGCGGGCTGGTCCCCGGCCGCCGCCGTCACGGCCCGCTCCCTCGTCGCCGGGGTCGTGCTGCTCCCGTTCGCCGTCGTCTCTCTGCGCGGCCGGTGGGCCGTGCTCCGGCAGGCCCGGTGGCCGGTGCTGGGCATGGGCGTCATCGGCGTGGCGATCACCCAGGTCCTCTACTTCGCCGCCATCCAACGCATCCCGGTGGCGACCGCGCTGCTCATCGAGTTCCTCGCTCCGCTCATCCTGGTCGGGTTCACCTGGGCGGTCAGCAGGCGAACGCCCGCGCCCGTCGTCCTGGTCGGCTCGGTGCTCGCGGTCGGTGGCCTGGTGCTCGTCATCGGCCCCGGCGCGATCCAGGCCGTGGACCCGATCGGCCTGGCGGCCGCGTTCGGCGCCGCCATCGGGTGCGCCGTGTACTTCGTGATCGCCGCCCGCCCGAACAACGGCCTGCCCCCGGTCGCCCTCGCAGGCACGGGCCTGCTGCTGGCCGCACCAGTGCTGGCGCTCGTCGGTGCGACCGGCCTGCTCCCGTTCACGGCCGCGTTCCACGACCTGCCCCTGCTCGGCGCCACCGCGCCCTGGTGGGTGCCGCTGCTCGTCGTCGCGGTCGTCGGCACCGCGCTCGCCTACGCGACCGGGATCAAAGCCTCCGGGTTGCTCGGGTCGAGGCTCGCGTCGTTCGTCGCGCTGCTGGAGGTGATCTCCGCTTCCCTGTTCGCCTGGCTCCTGCTGGGCGAGGCCCTCACGCCGCTGCAGTTCGTCGGCGGCGCGCTGATCCTCGGCGGCATCGCCTCGGTCCGGGCCGAGCGCCCGGCGGCGGAACCGGCCACCGTGCCCGTGATCAGCGCATCCCACCCCTAGGCTGGAACCTGTGCCCTGTCAAGGCGGACCGGTCAGCTCCGCCTTGCGGCGACGGTGTCGAGGTGGGCACGAATCCGGTCCGCGTCGGGCATGCCGAGATCGGTGTAGTGGATCAGCGCCCGCTGGTAGTGGTGGATGGCGAGTTGGGTCTTGCCGACCCCGGCCATGCCCGCGATCGCGGAGATCGCCACTGTGCCGTGGCGCGACGCTCGCCGCAGGCGGCCCAGTTCGGCGGTCCGACCGGTGAACCCCGCCAGGTCCTGGGGCAGCCTGTCCTGGACCCGGACCTGCGCTGCCGCCTGGGTTTGCCCACCGATCACCCGGAGCGCCTGCCGCCACTGCGCCACGTACCCCACGTCAGGGTGCAACGCCCGCACCACCGCCACGACCAGGTCGGCGTTCAACCGCCGCCGGCCGGGCCGGAAGCAGTCCACCACGGTGGTCTTGCCCGCCAGGTCGCCCGCAGGCCACCCCGCCTCCGTCCACGCCGCGTTGACCCGGTCCTTGATCCACTCGTAGGACGGGCCCCCGGCCAGACCTTCAACAGCCGCAACCGCTCGACGAGATCGTCGAGCGTATCTGCCTGGCCTGGGTCGGGCAGATACGCGAACGCCCGGACCGGTCGCCGTGGAGACGGCATGGCGCACCTCCCGCCTGCGTTGGGATTCGGCGGGAATCCTGGTGGCGTTCCGCAGGCACCGGCCAGTGTATTGCTGGCACCACAAGCATTTCCGGCGAACCTGGACAACGGGATGAGGAAAGGCGCAGGGCCTGTTGCCACTTCACGCGGCACTGATCTCAGCGTCGGGTTCGCTCGCGCCCGAACAGGGCATCGCAGCGCCCTCCGACGGCTTTCGGCACTCAGGTGGTGCTCATCTCAGGCCGGCGCGCACCGCGGCCGCGCGGCCACCCACGATGGGTAGTTCGATCAGGCTTCGCTGCGGTGAGATCGCGATCGTGGCTCGGTTCTGGTCGGCCTGGCTGCCGTAGTCGGGGTAGCTGCCGACGATCATCACGCCGATGCGGTGACCAGCGGGGAAGACGTAGTCCTCGGGCAGCATCGGGAAACCGACCTGGTACTGCCTGCCGGGCACCAAGGGAGTCGGTCGGCTGTGGTCGTCGATGTTCAGGCCGTCGACGATGCCCTTGGTCACGACTTCGCGGTCGGTCACGGTGACGCGCTTGAACACCTCGCGGTAGCAGGCGTCCTCGGCGTAGCCATCCCACGCGGCTGTTTCGCCCCAGCAGTTCTCCTTGCTGCCGGTGACGACGCCGTCCCCAGTGCGCTGGACCCGTTCCGCGCTCCCGTAGTCGACGAGGACCGCCCCGAAGTTCGTGTCGACGTCGTTGACCGACGCCTGAAGGTGGACCGTCGGTGTGCCGGAGATGTGCAGCGGCGTGGTGAGCGGCGCTGAGACGTAGGCCAACCGGTTCGGTTGGATCGCTTGCTCGTTGCCGATCATGGTGGTCTCCCGCTGGAGCGGGTCGTCTCGGAAGCTCAGCGTGGGCATGGACGGCTGGTTCGGCCGCACCGACAACGTCCCCGACGACGACCTGCTCGGCGCCAGCCACAGAGTGGTCGCGCTGGAGCCGGGGAGGGGCCAGTCGGTGGCGGTTTCCCAGACGTCCGGGGCACGCTCGATGTCGACCGCGGGCTCGCGCATGATGCCGTTGTCGATGCCCTGGAGCCAGTAGTCGAACCACTTGTGGATCTCGTCGACCCATGCCCCGCGCCGGAAGTCGAACGGGTCGACGTGGCCGACCTGCGAGAGCCACAGCTTGCGGGGCACGTCGTGCTCGGCCAGGCCGTTCCACCACTTGCTGAAGTGGTCCGGGCGGACGTTCTCGTCGTTGAGCCCGTGGACGACGAAGACGCTCGCCCGGACGCGGCCGACGTCGCGGTTGTAGTCGCGGACGTGCCAGAAGTCCGTGTAGTCGCCGGACTCGTCGCCGTCGTCGGCCGACAGCCGAGCGCGGACCGGTGCGCAGCGGGCTCTGCGGTCGGGGTTGGTGATGGCGTTGGCGAGGAAGGCCAGGTAGTCGCTGCCACGCTGGATCACCCCGTTGCTGCGGGTGTAGTCGTAGTAGCTGGAGATCGCGCTGATCGGCACGATGGTCGTCAGGCCCTGCACGCCGGACACGGCGGTGCCGTTGGCGAGGGTGCCGTCGTAGGACTTGCCGATCAGCCCGGTCCTGCCGTTGTGCCAGTCGGCCACCACCTCGCGGCCTGACGCGTCGTGTGCGGTGGTGCGGCCGTTGAGCCAGTCGATCACCACCTTGGGCGACAGGTTGTCCGACTCCTCGTGGACGGTCGGGCAGCCGGTCGAGTTGCCCGTCCCGATCATGTCCATGAGCACGACGGCGTAGCCGCGGGGGACGAAGTAGTTGTCGTAGAACAGCGGCCACCGGTCCAGCAGGCCGTTGCCGTCGACGTCGACCTTCAGCTCGGACTCGTTGCCTCGGCCGAGAGTCGAGTAGTACGGGCTCGGGTCCATGATGACCGGGACCTTCAGGCCCCGCTCACTGGCGGCCGGGCGCATGACGTCGACGGCGATGACGTCCGGTGTCCCGTCGGCGTCGGAGTCGTAGGGGGAGTCGACGAGGACGTGTTCCCTGATCGCGTCGCCGTAACCGAAGACCGGCTGGGTCACGCCGTGCTTGACGACGATGCCGATCCGGTCCGCGCTCGCCTCGGTGCCCGCTGCGATGATCGCCACGACGGCGAGCAGGGCCGGCAATGCCTTCATCAGGTGCGTCTCCTGTCATGCCACGAGGAACTGCTGGATCTGCTTCCCCAGTTCGGTCGTCCCGCCAGGCCAGCCGCGGACGAGCCTGCCACCTTTGCTGATCAGCGCGACGAGTGGTGGCTCGTCGACGCGGTAGCGCCGCCAGACGTCGCCACCGGCGTCCAGACCGACGGGGTAGTCGATGTCGTTGTCGCGCCTGAACTTCATGGCGTCCTCGCTGCTGGACGCGCGTCCGATGCCGACGAACAACACCGTGTCGCGGTACTGGTCGGCCAGGGCGGTGATGTCGGGTTGCCGCTGGGCGCACAGTTCGCACCACGACTCGAAGAAGACGAGCACCACCGGACGGGCTTTCCACTGTTCGGCCAGATCGAGCGTGGAGCCGTCCAGCAGCTTCAGCTCGAAAGCCGGCGCCTGCGGCGCGGTGGGCGGCGCTTCGACGTACGCCGGGTCGGCCGAACAGCCGGTCAAGGCCAAGACCAGGGCCATGGCCCCGGCGACGGCAGCACGTCTCACGAGATCGTCACCTCCCCATCGGGCTCGATGGCGATGCCCGCTCGGTGTCCGATGACCAGCTCGTGTCCGTCCGACTTCGTGAAACCGTTGACGTGCAACGTCATGGCGCACCTCGTCGGCTGGCGCGTGCCCTCCCGGAAGTCCACGTCCATGAGCTTCTCCGCGGTTCCGTTCGGCAACTCGCCCCGGAAGACCTCGGCGCCAGCGCTGTCCTCGATGACGTAACCGACGTCGGCGTGCGCGTACCCGAACGGACCGGCGCCGTTGCACGGTTCGCCGAGCCGGCGCAGGTTTCCGTCCAGGACGAGAACCTTGACCGTGGCGTTGGAACCGGCGGCCTCGCCGCCCGCGCACCCGCCGAGGAGGAGCACGGCGGCGAGGCCCAGCACCGAGGTCCTCATCGCCGGTTCGTGTCGTCGACGTCGACGGCACAGGTGAGGGATCTGGTGACGGTGGGATCGCTTTCGGACTTGGCGGTCAGGGTGACGGTGGTGTTCGGGGCGGAGCCGGGGGCGCGGGAGACGTAGACCGGGACGGTGACGGTGCGCCCGGCGGCGGCCGTGGTCAGCGCGGCGTCCAGTTGGGCGGTCCAGCCCGTGCCACGGGAGGACACCGAGAGCCGGTAGACGTCGTTGTTCAGCTTGCCTGCGACGTTCGGGCTGGTGTGGCCTCCCGTGTTCGTGGCGGCCTGGCCGGTGTTGGTGAGCGGGAAGGCGCACTTCGTGGCCTGGCCGGGTTGGACGCCGCTGACCGTGGGTGTGCTCAGCCGGACGCCACGACGCTGCGGGCCGGAGCCGTCGAGCGACCGCACGGCGAGGGAGTAGGAGAGGACGCCGTTGCCGTCGCGCCGGACGCCGATGACGTAGAAGTGCAGGCGGTTGGCCTGGTCGACCCACTCGTACGCCGAGCCGGAGTTCAGGCCGGCGTGGAAGGCGGCGTCGTTGAGCTGGCGGTGGTCGGCGATGGAGGCCATGACGGGGGTGCCGTCGGGGCGGTAGAAGTCGACCAGCCCGATGTCGCGTGGGTTGGCGTCGACGACCCAGTTGAAGCAGTTGTAGCCGCAGGTGGCGCTCTCGTTGGTCTTGTTCTTGGCGATGATGACGCCGCTGTCCGGGGTGAAGGAGTCGAATCCCATCCGGTCGACGACTTCGAGCGTGTAGTGGTCCCACCCGGTGTTGCCGTGGCAGAACGGGTCGGTGTTGATGGCACAGTCCGGTGTGCGGTCGGGCCGCCCCGCGCCGTCGAGGCGGACCTTGATGCCGGACGTCCCGCCAGGCCCCGTGGCGACGGCGCGGGCGGTGACGGTGTCGACGACGAGACCGGTGCTGGCGAGGGCGGTCCGGCTGATGTCGAGGACGTTGTTCGCGGGCACGATACCGGCGTGGATCTTGTTGCGGAGCATCAGACCGGCTGGTGACCAGCCACCCATGTTCGGCGGGATGACCCAGCGCATGTGGTGGCCACCCGGACCGTTGAACGAGCCCCGGTCCATCATGTCCCACGGCGCCGAGCCCACCCGGTGGAACGGGGTGGGCGGGTTCTGGCGGTCGGAGAACGGATTGTTGTTGTTGTCCCCGATGTTGAAGAAGTAGTGGCCCATCTCGTGCGTGATGGTCCCGGAGCTTTCCGCCTGCCGGATGCTGGACTGGCCCCACTGTTGCGCGGCGGCGCGCCAAGAGGTCCACTCGACGTACCGGGTCGGGGCCCAGTTGGGCATCGTGTTGTCCGGGTCGACCGACGCGGGCGGGCCCCACGCGTCGGGGATGTCCTCCTTGCGGTTGAACATCATCTCGCCGAACTCCTGCCAGATGCTGGTCTCGTCGTAACCGGCGTAGACCCGCAGGACCACGTCGTAGCCGCACCTGCTGTCCGGGCAGGGGACGCCGCGCGCGGCGAGGTCGGCCTTCCACGCCGTGTCGGCGTCGTGGTCGAGGTTTCCGTTGCAGGTGAAGCTCTTCGGGCACGCACCGGCCTGCCCGAACTCGTTGAGGCCGTACTCGAACAGGTTGCGGGGCAGTTCGTAGGCGCCGAAGGTGTCCATCTGCCCGACGCCGAGCTTGCCGCGGCTCTGCTCCATCCAGTATTCGTGGATGGTGCGGCCGTGGTTGTACTCGTTCGGGGTCAGGTAGTAGTCGTGGTAGAACCGCGGTACGTCCGCACGCGGGATCGGGTCGATCTGCGGGTTGCCGAACGGATCGCTCTTCTTCGGCTGGGTGATCACGAAGGGCTGGTCGGGGAAGTCGACGGCGACCAGGGCGATCCGCAGGCCGCGCTCACTGGGTTTGGCGTTCGGGTCGTTCCACCTCGTGCCAGGGATGTCCTTCCAGTCCGCCCACGTCATGTCGTACTGGTTCTGCCACTGCTGGGGATCGATCGGAGCCACCTCGAAGCGCGGCGGGCTCGCGGAGACTGTGTTCGGCGCCGATCCGACGACGAGCGCGGTGACGGCGAGAACGCCGGCCAACCGCGTCGAGATGCGCATTCCGGTCAACCTCATCGCACACGCGCTCCTTCGGGACTCGCCGACGGACGGTGATATGTAAGGTAGAACATCGCACTTGCCGACGACACCGACGAACGGACGACGTACGCTTGGCGAGGAACGCGGTCGCACCTGGAGGAACGATGGCCGAATCGCGGCACTTGGCGTTGCCATCGTTCGCGCGCTGGACGAGCGTCCGGGAAGAGGTCGCCAACGCGTTGCGCGGTGCCATCATCTCCGGCGAGATGCGGCCCGGCGAGCTGTACTCCGCCTCAGGGCTGGCCGAGCGGTTCGGCATCTCCGCGACCCCGGTCCGCGAGGCGATGCTCGACCTCGTCAAGCAGGGGCTGGTCGAAGTGGTCCGCAACCGGGGGTACAAGGTCACCGTCGTCTCCGAGGCCGACCTCGACCAGATCACCCAGATCCGCCAGTTGCTCGAGCCGACCGCGTCCGCCGAGGCGGCCCCGCACATCACCGCCGATGAGCTGGTTGACCTGCGCAGACTCGCATCGGCCATCGTCGACGCCGCCGCTGGGGGAAACCTCGTCAGCTACGTCAACGCCGACCGGGAGTTCCACCTCCGGTTGCTCTCGGCCGCCGGGAACCACCGGCTGGTGCGGATCGTCGACGAACTCCGCGCGCAGACCCGGCTCTACGGGCTCTCCGCGCTCGTCGCGTCGGGTCGTCTGGTGGACAGCGCCCAGGAGCACGTCGAGATGTGCGACCTGATCGCCGCGGGTGACGCGAAGAAGCTGAAGAAGCTGATGAGCACCCACCTCGGCCACACCCGCCGCGAATGGGCGGGACGCTCACCGGAGTAGTCGTCTGCCCTGATCGGCCGTCATTGACGTGGTGATCTGACGGTCAGTAAAATTGCACACCTGACATGTCATCTGGCACCAATGATGGTGGGGACCTGGATGGACAACGATCTCTCCCGGCGTCGTGTCCTGCAGATGGGTGCGCTGGCCGCCGTGGCTCTTCCCTCGCTCCCCGGCCAGGCGTATGCCGAGGCCGCCGGAGCGGTCACCCAGCCGAGTCCGGCTGTGCCGAAAGGCTTTCCCAGTCCGCGGAGCTGGGTCGTCCGGCCGTTCGACTTGGGTCAGGTGACACTCGGCGACAGCGTGTTCAAGGAGAAGCAGGACCGCCTGCTCCACTTCGCCCGCGAGTACGGGCCCAGCGTTGTCAATGGCGTCCGCGACGACCAGCGGGGTCCGGACCGGATGCTCCGCAGCTTCCGCGTCAACGCCGGCCTCGACCACAAGGGCGCCCGCCCGATCGGCGACTGGGAATCCCCGGACGGAAACCTGCGCGGTCACTACACCGGCCACTTCCTGACCCTGCTGGCCCAGTCCTGCGCGTCGACCGGTGAGCAGGTCTACCGGGACAAGCTCGACTACATGGTCACGGCCCTGGGTGAATGCCAGGACGCGCTGGCCGCCGCCGCGAGTCGGCCGACACCCAGGGTGCCCGGCCGATCGGGTACGGCGGTGCGCCTGACCGGCACCCCGAACGGGCACATCACCGGCGACGCGGACCGCATCGCCGTGCCCGCCGGGGTCACGAACGGGCTGACCGACTTCACCGTGGCCACCTGGGTCAACCTGGCGGTCCGGGACGCGGACGCGCGGATCTTCGACTTCGGCAGGCCGGGTGACAGCGCCGCCGACTCGAAGGCCCGGATGTACCTCACCGCGCACACCTCCAGTGGTGGCCCGCGGTTCGCGATCACCACCAGCGGCCCCGACGGCGAGGAACGCGTCGACGCCACCACCCAGCTGACCGCCGGCACGTGGGCGCATGTCGCGATCACCAAGGCGGGCAACGTCGGCACCGTCTACGTCGACGGGGTGGCCGCCGGCACCGGCACCCTCACCCTCAGCCCGGCAGACCTGGGTGCCACCGCCAACTGGATCGGCCGGGCTCAGTTCCCGCAGACCAACATCAAGTTCTTGAACGGGGCGATCGACGAGTTCCAGATCTTCGGCCGCGCCCTCACCGGCGCCGAAGTCGCGACCGTCGCGCAGAAGGCCGACGCGGCGGGCACCACGGACCTGGTCGCGTGGTACCGCTTCGACGAGCCTCCCGGACCATCTGTTGTGGACTCTTCCGGTCATGGCAACGACGCCGAGTTCTTCGGCGCCACCGACGGGCGTCGGCACCGGGGGTTCCTGTCCGCGTACACCGAGGCCCAGTTCATCAGGCTCGAGGAGTTCACGAACTACAGCGGCGCCGGTATCTGGGCGCCCTACTACACCCTGCACAAGATCGTGCGAGGCCTGCTCGACGCCTACCACCTCGCAGGCAGCGCACGGGCACTGGAGATCGCCCGCAAGGTTGGCGACTGGGTGCACAGCCGACTATCCACAGTGGATCGTGACCGGCTGAACCGGATGTGGTCGCTGCACATCGCGGGCGAGTACGGCGGCATGAACGAGAACATGGCGCACCTCGCGGCCATCGAGAACGACCCGCGCCGCAAGGCCGCCTACCTCACGACCGCCAAGTGCTTCGACAACCGCCGCACGGTCTTCCCGGCGGCCGTGGAGAACCGCGACGTGCTGCGGGGCATCCACGTCAACCAGCACGTGCCGCAGTTCCTCGGCTACCTGCGTGTCTTCGAGCAGAACACCGCCAGCCGGGAGCACTTCACCGCGGCGGAGAACTTCTGGCACATGGTCGTGCCGCACCGCCGGTTCAGCCACGGCTCGGCCGGTGGCCAGTACGCGGCGGGCGAGGGCTACCCCCAGAACACCAACTCCGAACTGTTCCAGCCGCGTGGCGACGTCGCAGGCTCGCTGAACTACCAGACGCGGCCGGAGACCGAATCGGACAGTGGCGGCGGCGAGACCTGTTCGACCTACAACATCCTCAAGCTGACCAGGAACCTGTTCTTCCACGAGCCGGACCCGGCGTACATGGAGCACTACGAACGAAGTCTCCTGAACCACATCCTCGGCTCCCGGCAGGACGTGGACAGCGCGACCGAGCCGCTGGTGACCTACTTCCTGCCCGCCCACCCCGGCGCCACGAGGGGGTTCGGCAACATCGGCACCTGTTGCGGCGGCACCGGTCTGGAGAACCACACCAAGTACCAGGACTCGATCTACTTCCGGTCAGCCGACGGCAAGGCCCTCTACGTCAACCTCTACATCGCCTCGACCCTGAAGTGGGAGGGCTTCACCGTCTCCCAGAAGACGGACTTCCCCCGTGAGCAGAAGAGCACGCTGACGATCAGCGGACGCGGCCGGTTGGAGATCAAACTCCGGGTGCCGGACTGGGTGCGGAAGGGCTTCGAGGTCCGGATCAACGGCGTCGCGCAGCACGTGCGGGCCATTCCCGGCACGTACCTCAGCGTCAAACGGGTCTGGTCACCGGGGGACCGGATCGAGATCTCGATGCCGTTCAGCCTGCGCGTCGAACGGGCGATCGACGATCCGATGGTCCAGAGCCTGTTCTACGGCCCCCTTGTGCTCCCGGCGTTGGACAGCTCCCGCGCCTGGCTGCCTTTCTCGTTCTACCGGCACCTCAAGCTGGACGGCGACCTCGGCGCGGCGATCAGCCCGCTGGAACAGCCGAACTTCTTCGCCACGAACGACCACACGTTGCGGCCGCTCTACATCGGCACCGACGAGGCGCACCACATCTACTTCAAGAGGGTGGAGCCGACCGTGGTGTTCGGCGAGATCGACGCCGGCGTGTCGAACGAGACGGTGGACGACGAGGGCCTCTCATTCCTCGACCGCGTCTGGGAGGCGGCCCCGTTCACGAACCACGACCGGTTCGTGCGCAGGGTCCGCGACGTGTCGGGGAAGTGGCAGGCGAGTGGCCGATTCACCCGACAAGACCGCCAGGCCGTGATCAATGCCGCGGTGCGGGCCGAGAACGGCCTGCGCCCCTGAAACCGGAGCTGCTGCCATCCGGACGGCTGTGACCACGGTCGGGATGGCGCTCAGCCGCTTCGCGCTCGTGGTGTGGGCGGGTGGGGCGTCGTGGCCCGCTGATCGTGGTCGAATCGCGCTGACCGGGGACGCGTCTGTAACGATCGGTGGCTCCTCCTTGACACGGGTGCCGCCCAGGTGGCCAATGGACCAGGTTTAGTCCATAGGACGCTCTGCCTGGCCACGGGCACCGAGGAGGACACCGATGAGCGACGAAGTCGACAGTCCGTCCGCACCACTGTCCGCTGATGAGAAGCGGTTGCACGAGCTCGGGTACGCGCAGGAGCTCTCCCGCACCATGTCCGGGTTCTCCAACTTCGCGGTGTCCTTCACGATCATCTCGATCCTCTCCGGGTGCCTGACCCTCTACGGGTTCGGGATGAACACCGGGGGACCGGCGTTGATCGTCTGGGGCTGGCCGTTCGTCGGGCTGATGACCCTGATCGTCGGCCTGGCCATGGCCGAGGTGTGTTCGAGCTTCCCGACCGCGGGCGGGTTGTACTACTGGGCCGCCAAACTCGCGCCGAGCAACGGTGCCGCGTGGTCCTGGTTCACCGGCTGGTTCAACTTCCTCGGCCAGGTCGCGGTGACGGCGGGCATCGACTTCGGCGCGGCGTTCTTCATCAACGCCTTCCTCGACCTGCAGTTCGGCTTCGCCGCCACGCCCGAGCACACGATCCTGATCTTCGGGTTGGTGCTGGTGCTGCACGGCCTGCTGAACACCTTCGGCGTGAAACTGGTGTCGCGGCTCAACGACGTCAGCGTGTGGTGGCACATCGTCGGCGTGCTCGTCATCGTCGGCGCTCTGGTGTTCATCCCGTCCGAGCACCAGAGCGCCGAGTACGTGTTCACCACGTTCGTCAACAACACCGGCTGGACGTCACCGCTCTACGTCGGCCTGCTCGGGTTGTTGTTGGCGCAGTACACCTTCACCGGCTACGACGCCTCGGCGCACATGACCGAGGAGACCCACGACGCGGCCCGCAGCGGTCCGCGCGGCATCGTGATGTCCATCGTGGTCTCGCTGATCGCGGGCTGGGTGCTGCTGGTCGGGATCACCTTCGCCATCAAGGACTACGACGGCGCGCTGACCAGTGCGACCGGCGTCCCGCCCGCGCAGATCTTCATCGACGCGCTCGGGTTGACCGGAGGCAAGCTGCTGCTGCTGATCGCCATCGGCGCCCAGTTGTTCTGCGGCATGTCCTCGGTGACCGCGAACTCGCGGATGATCTACGCGTTCTCCCGTGACGGCGCACTGCCCGCGTCCAAGTTCTGGCACAAGATCAACAAGCGTACCCGTACGCCCACGAACGCGATCTGGCTCGCCGCGGGCGGCGCGTTCCTGCTCGGCCTGCCGTACCTGTGGAACCCCACCGCGTACGCGGCGGTCACGTCGATCGCGGTCATCGGGCTCTACATCGCCTACGTCCTGCCGACGCTGCTCCGGCTGCTGCAGGGCGACAACTTCAACCGCGGACCGTGGCACCTCGGGAGGTGGAGCAAGCCCATCGGAGTCGTCGCGGTGATCTGGGTCGTCTTCATCACCGTGCTGTTCATGCTGCCGCAGGCCAGTCCGGTTACCGCGAAGACGTTCAACTACACGCCGATCGCGGTGCTCGTGGTGCTCGGCTTCGCGGGCATCTGGTGGCTCGTCTCGGCCCGGAAGTGGTTCACCGGGCCCAAGGTGCAGGGCACGCCGGAGGAGTTGGCGGCGATCGAACGGGACCTGGACTCGGTCTGATCCCCGCCCGGCCCGCCCGATCGTCGGATCGGGCGGGCTTCTTTTTGGCCGATGGTCACGATTGCTTCAGTGTTGACCAAAATAAGGCATCTGAACGCACAAGGGCCCCAGCTCATGCCTCACTGCGCTCCTGACCAGCAACGGTCACTCAGCGGCTTTCGCCAGCCGGGCCGCGAGGGTGCGCACGGCCGTGCGCACCGCGTCCGAGCCCACCACGCTGAACGGCACGTGGGTCGCCGCTAGTTGGGCGGCGTACCAGTCGGGATCGTCGGTGCTACCCCTGAGCACGCAGTGCTCGTCGTCGACGGGGTCCAGGCGGCCGAGGGTGCGGGGGATCCAGCGCGTCGCCACGTCGATGGGGGTGGCGACGCGGACCTCGACCTCGTGCGTCCACCCGTCGGCCAGGTGTTCCTCGACGTCGTGCACCGGGTCGAGGTCGGCGGGCAGGACGAAGGTGTCCTCCGTCGGTTCCGCCCGCGTCATCCGGTCGAGCCGCAGCACCCGGCGCGCGTCGGCGGTCCGCGACCAGCACAGCAGGTACCACCGGCCGTGGCGCACCACGACGGCCCACGGGTCGACGACCATCTCCCGGAGGCCGCGCGTGCGGTAGAGGAGCCGGAGGACGTGGCGGTTCTCGCACGCCTGCGCCACCGCCGCGGTGAGCTGCGGGTCTGGGCTCGCCGCCGCGTCGCCGGGGTTCTGCGCGCTCACCCGGCGCATCGCCTCGACCGGGGCGGCCGACGAGGCGGGCAGCACCCGCACGATCTTGCCGAGCGCGGTGGCCACGGGGTGGTCGCCGTCGGCCGCGCCGTGCCACCCCTGCAGCACCGCCATCACCAGCCCCAGCGCCTCAGGTGCGCTGAACACCAGTGGTGCGACGCGGATCCCGCGGCCGATGCGGTAGCCGCCGTACGGCCCGCTGATCGACTCGACCGGAATCCCGGCCTCGCGCAGGATTCCGACGTACCGGCGTGCCGCGCGGTCGGTGACGCCGAGTCGGGACGCCAGGTCGTCGCCGGTGATCCCCGGCTTGTTCTGGATCGCTTCGAGCGCCAGCAGCGCGCGGGCGGTGGGGCTCACCTCGGATGGCATCGCACTTCCCGGAAGTAGATCGTCCGGGATCGATCGTAGCCTCCGCGCCCATGGAAACCCTCACCGAACCCCCGGTCGCGGGCGGCGAACTCGACACCCTGCTCGGCACGCTGGAACGCACCCGGCGCCTGATCGCGTGGAAGTGCGGTGGCCTCGACGCCGCCGCGATGGCCACCACCGTGGGGAAGTCCCCGATCACCCTCGGAGGCCTGGTGCGGCACCTCGCGCGGGTGGAGGACATCTCCTTCTCGGAGAAGCTGCACGGCCGCAAGCCCGCCAGGACCGACGAGGACTGGGACCGCGACTGGGCGTGGACGGCCGACGACGACCCCGACGAGGCGTTGCGGCAGTGGCACGCGGCCGTCAGCCGCTCCCGCGAACTCGTGGCCGAGGCCTTGGCGGACGGCGGTTTGGACCGCGCGAAGGGGCGGGAGTTCCCCGGCTGGGGAACCCCGAGCCTGCGGCGCATCCTGTTCGACATGGTCGAGGAGTACGCCCGCCACGCCGGTCACGCCGACCTCATCCGCGAATCGGTCGACGGGCTCGTGGGGGAGGACGCCCCGCCGTCGATCGGCCCGGCATGACCCGCGCACGGCCCTTCGTCGCTTGGTGTGGACGGGCCGGTTGGCGAGGTCGGGCGAGTCGTCGTTCCTGACTGGACCTCAGCGGGACGGGACCGGGGCCCGCAACTGCGCGGCCTCGGCCGCGCCGACCTCGTCGAACAGTTCCAGGGCCGCGGCCCAGTGCGGTCGGGCCGCACCGGGATCGTCGAGTCGCGAGATGGCGTTGCCCAGTGCCCAGGGGGAACGCGCTTCGCCCACGCGATGGCTCGTCTCCCGATGCGCGGTTAGGGTCGACTCCGCCTGCGCGGCGGCTCGCACGTTGTCGCCAAGGGCGAAGTGGGCGCGCGCGAGCGTCGTCAGCACCCGGCCGAGCCGAACCCGGAACCCGGCGCGCTCCACCAGCACCAGCGCCTGTTCGCACAGCCGCACGGCAGCGGGAGCGGGAGCGCGCTGACCGGTTCCGGTCGCAGTGTGAGGTTGCCGCGGCTGTGCAGAAGAAGCTCACGCAGAAGACCATCGTTACTTGTTGCCGTCGTGATCATTTGCGGGGGCGAGGTTTGGGGCAGGTTTTGTCCTGCCAGGAAGTTGTTGCCGCCTTGCCGGAGATGGCCACCACCGTCGTTTGGATGACGTTCTTGTTGATGGTGCGGGCCATGCTCGCGGGTACCCGGATGCAGCCGTGCGACGCGGGCTTTCCGAGTACTGGCTGGGAGTTGTGGATGCCGATGCCGCGGCCTGTGCCGAGATCGACGTACCAGGACATGTGATCGCCCTTGGTGCTGGTGTACCCGGAACCGCCGAGGAAGGCGGGGTTGAAATCGCCGGTCGGCGTGCAGTTCTCGTTGTCCTGGTCCGCGCACGGATCACTCACCGTGCAGGGCTTACCTCGACCGGACGAGATCGAACTCGACCCTCCTTTGGTCTTGTCGTTCCATTCGAATCGGATCGTCTGTGCGGTCAGGTCGATCGTGATCGTGCTGATCCATCGCTTCTTGCGCTTGGGTGGCACAGGGTTCTGCGCACGATCCCGTGCCACCACCAGCGGTGTCGTCACGCCGACCACGGGTCCGGCGGAGCCGATGAGCGATTCTGGAGACGTCAACTCGTCGGCCGTTTCCGGAACCGGCGTGGCGGCACTACCCCCACCGTGATCGCGCTGGGCCGCCGCAGCACGGTGCTCAGGCGGACAGTCGCAGGGCACGGGTCCGCACCGTTGCACCGTCGGAATCGGGACACGTTCGTGCGTCGTCGCGAGAAGACCGACAACGGCTCGGTTCCCGGCTGCTCGTTGAAGACCCACCAGCGCGGAGGCACCGACTCCACCGGGCGCTGCGGCTCGTGCGCGTACCTGCCGCCGGTCGTTGGCGTGCGTGAGCGGCTCGGCGACTTCACCAGTCGACTTCATTGACCGCATCACTTCCTTCGGCCTGGTGAGGCAGTGAGGCACATCGCAGACCAGCATCACACCGCCATCCGCACTGCACAACGGTTCGAAGGGCTGCCCTTTCGGGCAGTGTGCGGCGCCCCCGTAGTTCGATCTCGTGCGTGAAGGGCAACTTCACGCACGAGATCCCGGCCAGCTTGGCGGCGTTCGAGGTGAACCCTCGGGGAAAGCCGCGGACACCCTTCAGGACGTGGTGAACTCGACCTCCTTGGCCGTGATCGTTCCAGCCTTGCGGCCGGGTGCCGACTGGAAGTTCCAGTACAGGTTCGTGTGCGCGATGACCTGGTCCGTCGGCGGCGCTCCCCACTGCGACTTGTCGCCCGCGGTGTGGGCGTCGCCGACCAGGGTCACGTCGTAGCCCCTGGTGAACGCGCCGTGGATGGTGGAGCGGATGCAGGCGTCGGTTTCCGCGCCGACGACGATGAGTCGCCCCACGCCGCGGTCGGCCAGCACGGTTTCCAGTGGGGTGTCCTCGAAGGCGTCGCCGTAGTTCTTCTGCACGAGCGGCTCGGTGTCGGTCGGGGTCAGCTCGGGCACGATCCGCCACTCGTCGCTGCCGCTGACCAGGCCCTCGTCGGAGTGCTGGACCCAGACGACGGGGACACCCGCCGTCCGCGCCTGGTCGACCAGGCCCGCGATGTTGGCGACGACGGCGTCGCACTCGTGGGCGCCCTGGACGACGCCGTTCTGGACGTCGACCACGAGGAGCGCGGTGTTCGGTCGGTTGGCGAGGGTGGTCATGGTCTTCTCCTCATCGGTGCTGGGTCTTGAACGCTAGACCCGACCACCGACAATTCTCATCGTCGCAGGTGGTGGATGGTGCGGGTGGCCACGGCGCGCAGTTTGTCCGGGTTGGCGACGTTGTGGATGGCGGTGACGTGGCCGCTGTCGTCGACGTCGAGGGTGATGGTGGCGATCACCCGGCCGGCACCGCTGAACACGATGCCGGGGGTGCCGTTGAGCTCGACGACCTCGGCGGTCATGTCGGCGGGGGAGATGCCCTGGTAGGAGCGGGTGGCGACAGCCGCGAACCAGGTCGCCACGGTGGTCGCGCCAGTGATCGGCCGCAGCGCTTGGCGGACCTTGCCCCCGCCGTCGGTCCACAGCGTGACGTCGGGCGCGAGCAGCCCCATCAGCGTGTTGATGTCACCGCCGGTGGCGGCGGCGAAGAACCGCTCGGCCACCTCCCGCTGCCGCAGCCGGTCGGCCACGAACCGCGGCCTTCGCGCCCGCACGTGCTTGCGGGCGCGATGCGCGGCCTGGCGGACGGTGTCCTCGGAGCGCTCGACGGCGTCGCCGATCTCGGCGTAGCTGAAGCCGAACGCCTCCTTGAGGACGAACACCGCGCGTTCCAGCGGGCCGAGGGTTTCCAGGACCACCAGCAGCGCCATGGACACGGAGTCCGGGTCGGCGGCGTCCTCGGCGGTGGTCGTGAGGATCGGTTCGGGGAGCCACGGGCCGACGTAGGTCTCCCGGCGCGCGCCGACCGATCGCAGCCGGTCCATCGCCACGTTCGACACGATCCGCACCAGGTACGCCTTGGGGTCGGCGACCAGCGAGCGGTCGGCCGCCGACCACTTCAGCCACGCGTCCTGCACGGCGTCCTCGGCGTCGACCGCCGTGCCGAGGATGCGGTAGGCCACGGCGAACAGGAGGTCGCGGTGGTCGGTGAAGACCTGGTCGCTCATCGGGTGTACCGGCCGCCGCGGGGCCAGATCGAGGCCATGCCGGGGAAGTTCTTGATCCGCCCGTAGGTCGGCCAGGGGGCTGCGCTCACGGTCTCCTTGTACCAGGCGGCCAGGCGGCCGGTCAGCGCGAACCTCCTGGGGGTGTTGTCCGGCTTGGTGAACTGGACCACGGCGTCGTGCCTGCCGAGGCTCACCGGCGCGTGGTAGTAGCCGAAGCGGAAAGGCTTGGGCTGCTTGCCTTTCAGTTCCCGTTCGATCGACTTGGCGGCGTGCACGCCGGTCGGCATCCCGCTCTGGCAGGTCCCGTGCAGGACGCCGAACGCCTGCCGGATCGCCGCCGCGTCGCCGACGGCGTAGACCTCCGGGTGCGACACCGACCGCAGTGCGGCGTCGGTGACGATCCGGCCGCGCTCGTCGACCTCGAACCCGGCCGCGGCCGCCAGCGGTGCCACCCGCACCCCGCTCGTCCACAGCACGACGTCGGCCGCCACGCTGTCGCCGTCGGCGAGCGCGACCGAGTCCGGCAGCACCTTGACGACCTCGACGCCGCAGCGCACTCGCACCCCGAGCCGCTCCAGCGTGGCGGCCAGGTGCGCCTTGGCCTTCGGACTGAGGGTGGCACCCGGTTCCTGCTTGCCGAGCAGCACGACGTCCAGGTGCGGGTGCTGCTCGGCGATCTCGGCCGCCGCTTCGACGCCGGTCAGCCCGCTGCCGCACACGGCGACGGTTCCGGTGAGGCGGTCGGCCAGCAGCCCGGCGTCGCTGTCCAGGGTGTATGCGTGGTCCTCGACGCCGGGGACGGTGGCCGTGTCGGTCACCGCGCCCAGCGCGTAGACCAGCGTGTCGTACGCCAGCACCCGCTCGTCGTCGACGTGGACGGTGCGGGCCGCGGCGTCGACGCCGGTGACCCAGCCGCACACGAACTCCACCCCGGTGCCCGCCAGCAGGTCCGGGACCAGCAGCTCGGCGGTCTGCTGCCCGGTCGCGGTCTGGTGCAGCCGCAACCGCTCGGTGAACCGCTCGGTCGCGTTGACCACGGTGATCGCCACGTCCTCGCGGCGCTTGGTGCGCGCCGCCAGCGTCACGGCCGCCATCACTCCCGCGTACCCCGCGCCCAGAACCACGATCTTGTGCATTGCGTCGTCCTCTCTCGTTCCGATCCGACGACCACCAGACGGGTGGAGCGGGACCGGACGTGAAATGAGGTGACGGGCGTCACAGGAGGTCGGCGAGCAGGGTCACGGCGGGCAGCACGGCGTTGTCGGCCAGGTTGCCGTAGCCGAGCACGAGGGTGGGGTCGTCGGGGATCGTGCTGCCGTAGGCCGCCAGGTCCACGAGCCGCAGGCCTTCGGCGGCGGCGCGGCGCACCAGCGACCCGGTGTCCGGGGTGCCGCCGAGGTGCAGCAGCAGGTGCAGGCCCGCCGCCACCCCGGTGATCCGGGAATCGGGCAGGTGAGTGGCGAGCGCGGCCACCAGCGCGTCGCGCCGGGCGCGGTAGCGGGACCGGACCGCGCGCAGCTGGCGGTCGTAGCCGCCCTGCTCGACGAAGGCGGCGAGAGCGAGCTGATCGGCCACCGGAGGTGTCGTGACGGCCGGGTTGGCGGCGCGGAACGGCTCGGCCCAAGCGGGTGGCAGGACGTGCCAGCCGATGCCCAGCGCGGGGCTCAGGGTCTTGCTCACCGACCCGAACAGCGCCACGTGCGAGGGCGCCATGCCCTGGATCGTGCCGACCGGGCGGCGGTCGTAGCGGAAGTCGGCGTCGTAGTCGTCCTCCAGCACCAGGCCGTCGACGGCGCGGGCCCACTCGACCAGCGCGGCCCGCCGGGCCGGGGCGAGCACGGTGCCGGTCGGGAACTGGTGGGCCGGCGTCACGATCAACGCGCGCACCCCGCCCAGCCGGTCGACCCGCACGCCGTCCTCGTCGACCGGCACGGGTACCACGGTCAGCCCGGCCGCGGCCGCCGCCTGCCGGGTGCGGCCCCAACTCGGGTCCTCGACCGCGACGGCGGTGACGCCCGCGGCCGCCAGCGCGCGGCACACGTGGGTCACGCCCTCGACGACGCCCGCGCAGATGGTGACGTCCCGAGGGGTGGTCGACGCGCCGCGGCAGCGCCGCAGGTACTCGGCCATCACAGCCCGCAGCCGGGGGTGCCCTCCGGTGGGCGGGATGCCGAACTCGGAGTGCGGCACGGTGGTGAGGACCTCGCGCAGCGCCTCGGCCCACCGGCGGCGGGGGAACGCCCGCAGGTCGGGCACACCGGGCGCGAGGTCGTAGCGCGGTGCGGGGGCGGCGGCGGGCGGCGTCCTGGCCACCCGCCCGTCCCGCTCCGGCGACCACAGCACGCGGGTGGCCGCACCGGTCCGCGCCGCCAGGTACCCCTCGGCGACCAGCTGCTCGTAGGCCTGCGTCACCAGCCAGCGCGAACACGACAGGTCGGTGGCGAGCTTGCGGCTCGGCGGCAGCGCCGTGCCGACCGGCAGCACCCCGTCGCGGATCGCCGACCGCAGCGCCACGGCCAGCAGCTCGTGTCGTGGCCCAGTCGCGGGGCCGGACAGGTCGAGCAGCACGTCCCAGCTCAGATTGGTCTGTGATTCCGGCACGGAAATGGACCGTAGCACCGGACCGATCTTGGCTAGGCTCGGTGACGTGATGAAGCGAATCGAACTCGGCCGCACCGGGACCACCGTCAGCCAGGTCTCACTCGGCTGCATGTTGATGGGCACCTACACCGACGAGCAGACCTCCTACCGGATGCTCGACTCGTTCCTCGACGCGGGCGGCGACTTCCTCGACACCGCCAACTGCTACGCGTGGTGGCACGCGGGCAGCGGGGGAGGGGAGAGCGAGGAACTGCTCGGCCGCTGGCTGGCCCGCGGCGGCAACCGCGACCGCGTCTTCCTCGCCACCAAGGTCGGCGGCATCGTGACCGACGTGCCCGCCGCGCTGGTGGACGGGAAGGCCGACTGGGGCATCGCGTCCCAGCACTTCGAAGGGGCGGGCGCGGACGTCGTCCGCCAGGGGATCGACGCGAGCCTGCGCAGGCTCGGCACCGACCACGTCGA